>NZ_SJFM01000128.1:0-1101 GCF_029478545.1 Vibrio sp. 1180_3 | reverse complement strand
TATACCCGTGATCATTGAAGATGCTTGATTTTCAATAGAATCAGGATCATGCTACAAACCATGAAAATCACACTGACTCCTCAACAGAAACTGCAACTCGAACAGATGCACGACATTGAGCGTGATAGTCGAGTTTGCGACCGTATTAAGGCTGTTTTGCTGGCTTCTGAAGGCTGGAGTCAGACTATGATTTCACAAGCTCTTCGTATTCATGAATCGACCGTTGCACGTCACCTCAGTGACTACGTACTTTCTGAAAAACTTAAGCCTGAGAATGGAGGAAGCCAAAGCAAGCTTTCTGCTATTCAAACCATGCACCTAATCGAGCATTTGACTGAGAAAACCTATTCTCATACTCATCAAATTGTCGCCTATGTTAAAGAGACGTTTGGGCTTGATTATACTGTTTCTGGTATGAACAAATGGCTTCACCATAATGGTTTTAGCTACAAGCAACCGAAAGGCATACCACACAAGTTTGATGAAGCAAAACAGCAAGCATTCATAGAGGCGTATGAAGCGCTAAAGGCAAGCTGTGGCGAGGATGAATCGATAGTCTTTATCGATGCAGTTCACCCAACACTATCAACAAAGATATCGCATGGCTGGATACGTACTGGTCAGGATAAAGTGATTGAAACAACGGGTAATCGTAGCCGATTGAACATTATTGGCGCACTGAACCTGTCGGATA
Organism: Vibrio sp. 1180_3; assembly: GCF_029478545.1. NCBI lineage: Bacteria > Pseudomonadati > Pseudomonadota > Gammaproteobacteria > Vibrionales > Vibrionaceae > Vibrio > Vibrio sp. 1180_3. The sequence continues at coordinate 407 of NZ_SJFM01000128.1, read as the reverse complement.
TTGGTGCAACCATTGTTCACGACTATGAGAGCATTAACAGTGAATCGATTGTTCGTTTTTTCTGTAAGTTAAGAGAGAGTTATTCGTTAGCCCATAAGCTTCATATCATCTTAGATGGTGCGGGATATCACCGCAGTGACTTAGTCAAAGATGCGGCGTTTGTCCTGAATATTAAACTGCATTATCTTCCACCTTACAGTCCAAACCTCAACCCAATAGAGCGGCTATGGAAAGTAATGAATGAGAAGTCGAGGAACAACGTTTACTTCAAAAGAAAACGGGACTTCAAGGCGGCAATAGACCAATTTTTTTCTGTGACTCTTCCAGAGATCGCAGGCTCTTTGACATCTCGAATTAATGATCATTTTCAGGTTCTCAAGCCTGCATCTTCAAGTTGATTCGGTATA
>NZ_SJFM01000127.1:0-1102 GCF_029478545.1 Vibrio sp. 1180_3 | reverse complement strand
TGTCTAAAGCAAAATTTGAACGTACGAAACCGCACGTAAACGTTGGTACTATCGGCCACGTTGACCACGGTAAAACAACTCTAACTGCTGCTATCTGTACTACACTTGCAAAAGTGTACGGTGGTGTTGCGAAAGACTTCGCATCTATCGATAACGCTCCAGAAGAGCGCGAGCGCGGTATTACAATCAATACTTCTCACGTAGAGTACGATACTCCAGCACGTCACTACGCACACGTAGACTGCCCAGGACACGCGGATTATGTTAAAAACATGATCACAGGTGCTGCGCAAATGGACGGCGGTATCCTAGTTGTTGCGGCAACAGATGGCCCAATGCCACAAACACGTGAGCACATCCTACTTGGTCGCCAAGTTGGTATTCCTTACATCATCGTATTCATGAACAAATGTGACATGGTTGACGATGAAGAGCTTCTAGAGCTAGTAGAAATGGAAGTTCGTGAACTTCTATCTGAGTACGACTTCCCAGGTGATGATCTACCAGTAATCCAAGGTTCAGCTCTAGGTGCTCTAAACGGCGAAGAGCAATGGGAAGCTAAAATCATTGAGCTAGCAGAAGCGCTAGACACTTACATCCCAGAGCCAGAGCGTGCAGTAGACCAAGCGTTCCTACTACCAATCGAAGACGTATTCTCAATCCAAGGTCGTGGTACAGTAGTAACTGGCCGTATCGAGCGCGGTATCCTACGTGTAGGTGATGAAGTAGCGATCGTTGGTATCAAAGACACAGTAACAACCACATGTACTGGTGTTGAGATGTTCCGTAAGCTTCTAGACGAAGGTCGTGCGGGTGAGAACGTTGGTGCACTTCTACGTGGTACTAAGCGTGACGAAGTTGAACGTGGTCAAGTACTAGCTAAGCCTGGTTCAATCACTCCACACACTAAGTTCGAATCAGAAGTATACGTACTGTCTAAAGATGAAGGCGGCCGTCATACTCCGTTCTTCAAAGGCTACCGTCCACAGTTCTACTTCCGTACAACTGACGTAACTGGTGATATTTCTCTACCAGAAGGCGTAGAAATGGTAATGCCAGGTGACAACATCCAAATGGTTGTAGAGCTAATCGCTCCAATCGC
>NZ_SJFM01000126.1:0-1119 GCF_029478545.1 Vibrio sp. 1180_3 | reverse complement strand
CTTCTTTGCCAAGCGCATTTCGTGGATTAGGTTTTAATTTCACAGCTGTCCGTTTTACTTTGCCGTTTGAAAGCAATAATGTGTTTCAAATTAGGCATTTTGGCGTAATTTGCTAGCTAAAGTGCAGTAGCTAACTAGGCGTTTAAGACGGATTCCCAACGCTTGGGAGTTTCGATTCTAGGTTGAGTTTTGTGTTTAAGGCGCAATGGTTTAGGATTGTGGTCGCGTTGCTCACCACTTAACGCGGCGTTATACAAATGGAGTAACAATGGAAGAACCTGAAACTTTAGCTATGCTTCATCATCGGTTTGGTAGAACGATCGAAATTATGGTCGCCTATCGAAGCTTTTTAAATAATGAAGTTAATGTTGGCGATGAATTCTCATGTATCAATGATGACCTCAGACAGCAAGTTACCCATACGTTACTGATTACATTATACTCGTATATTTATAGTCTATTTGACCCATCGGCGGTTAATCTGAAAGAGTTACCTAATTCAGTCATAGAACCTTTGGAAGACGAAGCAAAGCAAGCGTTAGGTATTGCAGTTGCAGAGTGGGATAAAATTAAAACCCCCATTTCTAAAATTCGAAGTAACATCGGATTTCACCACAGTAAAAAAGAGCGTGGTGCTAATTGTGGCTACTCTTCTTTTTATGAGGTTCATCCACTCTCGCCTGTGTTAATTGTGGATAGTCTGCGGTTGTTTTTCCGTTGTACATATCAGTTTTATACACCGAGAGAGCCCATGCCACTTGTTAAAGGGGAATCTCAAATTTCTGAGCTTATGGAGCATGTACTTGAACTAAAGGGTTTAATCAATGAAACAGATCCTCAAAAATTAGTTCAAATGTTACTTCAACAATAAATTTGTATAACAAAGCGTTTAAGACGGATTCCCAACGCTTGGCGTTTTCGGTTTGCTTTGAATTTAGTGTTTACGGCACAATGGTTTAGGCAGGGTGGTAGCGTTGCTCACCACTTAACGCGGCGTTAGCTGGGGTTAAGAAAAGCTGTGAATTTAGGGTGGAAAGGCTTTCGGTTTTCTAGCTACACACCGGACAAATCTCAGCTTCTCAACTATCTCGCCAGTGGCACTTTTCGGGAAGTGTTTGA
>NZ_SJFM01000125.1:0-1159 GCF_029478545.1 Vibrio sp. 1180_3 | reverse complement strand
CCAAACACAGAAGAGAAGAATGACTTTGTTGATTCCAAATCCTTTGCGCCAAACTCTACATAATTTAGCTTTTCATGCTGATTCATTTCCTGCCCCTTTGTAATTTTTCCGAAAAGCGTATAACGCCCAATTAAGGGGTGAACAACGCCTCCACCCAACCCAGCGCATTGTGCCATAAACACTAAATTTGAAGTAGAAGCAAAAGTGCCAAGCGTTGAGAATCCCTCTTAAATTGCTTGTTAGCTTTTTACACTATGCTTCTTGCGAATATGCTTTTTAAGGTTTTTCTTTGACACAGTCACACCACATTGAGGACATTCGGTAGTTTCAATGATGAGCATATATTTTAGGTTAGGCTCTTCAAGCGAGTAAATCACTTCATTGTTAGAATCTAACACGCACAACTTACCCAATAAAAAGCCGCCATTGTTTTTACATACCAATTCAAGTTTACGTTTTTTGCCGTTATTAACTATTAATTCAGTTCGAGATTTGTCGTAACTAACTCGGCACGATTTAACAACGCCTATAGTGCTATTTTCAGGCAAAGACTCAACGTCAAATTTATGGAAAGAAAGTAATGATGTTGGCTTTTGAGAGGATAACTTAGGAGGATGCATACAAGCATGTTGATACCACGGAGGACCAAGAGGAGCATCTACCCAAACGCTTCCGCCATTATGACGAATGAAATAAACTTCGTCATGACACTCAGGGCACGAAGTAGAGAAACAAGTACTCTCTTTAGATTCTCGATACCCACTATAATCATTTATTGCTGAGTTTCCGGAGTCAATACAACCACCGTGAATATGTATGGGAATGCACTGTCCGCCGACATATCTAAATTCGATGGGGTTTCCACAACGATTACAACTAGACATAACTACATAGACTCTTTTATTCGATGAAAGCTAACGCCCAATTAAGGGGTGAGCAACGCTACCACCCAAACCTAAAGCATTGTGCCATAAACACTAAACTTGAAGTAGAAGCAAAAATACCAAGCGTTGGGAATCCCTCTTAAATTGCTTGTTATGCCTGTACTACTTTTTGTGTGAAGTGCTCAAAAGCCGTAACTTTAGAATAACCCTCAGATACATATAGATTTTTTGCTGATTCGTTATCAATTGAAGTCGCAAGCTTCACAGTTAAAGCA
>NZ_SJFM01000124.1:0-1162 GCF_029478545.1 Vibrio sp. 1180_3 | reverse complement strand
TGGACAAAAGAGCGTTAGGTAAAAAGATTTACCACATAAGGCTCTGATTAGAAAAATTATCCTTTAATTGTTCATCCATCACCAAGTTAGTTGAGTTGAGACTAAGTATCTAACCTATCCCTGTATTCTTATACTCACTATTTTTCTTTTGTTCTTACTATTCTTTAATCTCTATCCGACGAAATCAAAGCACTCCCTGCATTGAGGATAAATGTGGGGTACGCAAGGAGTATAAATGATGAACCGAACCTCCCCTTTAACACTAATAGCGAGTTTAATCATGAGTTCGAATGCATCGGCTGTTGAAAAAGCCGATATGATCTTAACAAACGCAAAAATCCACGGTCATGAAAATGCCGATGCAATTGCAGTTCATGATGGAAATATTTTGTTCGTTGGCAAAATGTCGGATACCAAGAAATATCGTAGTGAAAACACTGAAGTCATCGATCTCGAACATGGATATGTAATGCCAGGTTTTATTGATAACCACAACCATGTTTTTGAAGCAGCCTCTGAAGCTGGAGGTAACTGTGAACTCAGTATGGATGCATCACTTGAAGCCCAAATACCTTATCTAAAAGCTTGCAGTCGAAATAGTAAGTCCAAAGGGTGGCTGATGGGGTATGGTTTTTCGTTAGATGCCATTCTAAATGAAGATAATATTCAAACACCTCTTGAGGTTATAGATGGAATTTTTCCTGATCGGCCTGTCGTATTCATGGAGCAGACCTCACACTCTATGTGGGTAAATTCTGCTGCACTGGAACTTGCTGGTATTACTAAAGATTCACCTGAGCCTCAAGGAGGAAAGATTCTCAAAGATCCAGTTAGTGGTGAACTTAACGGTATCTTATTTGATAATGCTGGAGATATCGTTATGGAAATGGCATGGAACAGCTTAGAAGGTCAATTTGATCAAAGTTATGATGGATTGATGGTTGGCCTAGAAGAGTCAGCATCATACGGCATTACGACTATTGGTGATGGTCGACTCTATTGGAAACGCGGATGGTATGAAGTGTGGAAACAGGCAGAAAAAGACGGTAATCTGACCGCACGAGTGTCGTTGCGCCCTTGGATTTATCCTGCTGATTCTATGGAACCGCAACTAGCTTTTCTAAAGAAAATCCAATCAAGTGATACATCGAGTTTGCTATTA
>NZ_SJFM01000123.1:0-1219 GCF_029478545.1 Vibrio sp. 1180_3 | reverse complement strand
GCGGTGAGTCAATGAGAAAACTGGCGCAATCCGATCACTTAGAGTAAAAATAGGAAGAGAGAAAAACGGCAGGATCAGGTGATCGGAATAAACCGAAACGAGCGATCGCAATCACCGAAATACGCAGTTTCCATGATTACCACAACTATTAATAAAAAGCCTGGCAATCATACCAGGCTTAATTTTGGTGGCAATCTATTTTGGCTATGCGCTCAAAGCATCTGGCCATGTGGTGAATTATTGACCGCGATGAAATCAGCTCTTCACTTTTGACTTAATGTTAGGATGAATCCGAGAAATAGCGGTGGACTCAGGATACTTTGAAGACATAGTGTCAATAAACCGATAGAGTTTGGTGTATGCTTTCTTATCAACACCGTAGGTAAATGCGAGCAAACCATTTAAATGGTTATATTCTTCGTTTCGACCAACAAATGCATAATGAATTTTTGCTCTAATTTCTCTTAATTTTTCTCGCCCTATCCCTACATTTTTTTGAGAAATGATGAGACCGGTAACTTGCTTTTTATTCTTAGTTCCACTCAATTTAGTTTTATTACGATTAATTTTAAATCCTTCATCAGAAATAATTGTCCCAATAAAGTCCCTCGCCCTCTCTATCTTATTTATAGTCTGAGCAGAAAGAGTAATATCATCAGCATAGCGAGTATATGTTATACCCCTAGGCCCTGTATAACCATGTATTCGAGCGTCTAATTTAGCACATACTAGATTTGCAAGTTTAGGTGAAGTAGGAGCCCCTTGGGGTAACCAATGCTGAAAAACACACAGATTAGTGAGTATACTGCTAACGTTTTTGTTATAACCAACTGAGTTAAAAATATTGTAGATTTTATTTGCTGGTATATTAGGGAAAAAATCCATTATATCTAAAGATAGCAGATAATTAGCACCTTGATGAGGTAAAGCGTTTTCTAGTATAGAAGTACCCACATCAAATCCTTTTGAATGCTCGGAGGTGGATAGTTTATCCAAAATATTTCTTAGTATCCAAGCTTGCACAGCTTTCAACTCTCGATTAGGTTGAGATATCTGACGTTTCTTACCGTTACGCTGTACAAGTTCATAAGTGTTATACCGAATCAACTTGAAGATGCAGGCTTGAGAACCTGAAAATGATCATTAATTCGAGATGTCAAAGAGCCTGCGATCTCTGGAAGAGTCACAGAAAAAAATTGGTCTATTGCCGCCTTGAAGT
>NZ_SJFM01000122.1:0-1243 GCF_029478545.1 Vibrio sp. 1180_3 | reverse complement strand
TGATCTGCTCCAGCAAGACTGGACACCACATTAAGCGACATTTTGCTGTTCAAAGTTAACAGGGCTTAGATACCCAAGAGCACTGTGCCTTCTCGTCCGATTATAATCAACCTCTATGTACTCGAAGATCGTTTGGCGCATCTGGTCTCTAGTCATAATCGGCTCATATTGGATCGCTTCAACTTTCATAGAATGGAAGAAGCTCTCAACACAAGCATTGTCCCAGCAATTTCCTTTCCTACTCATACTTTGTTTTAGATTATAAGTAGTTATGAGGTCTCGATAATCTTTTGAGCAGTACTGACTACCTCGATCACTATGAACGATAACCTGCTCAGGGAACCCACGACGGAACAACGCCATTGATAGTGCGTCACAGACCAGCGTAGCCGTCATTCTGGTATCCATAGACCATCCGATTACTTGTCTTGAGTAAAGGTCTATAATTACTGCCAAGTACAGCCAGCCTTCGCTTGTCGCAACATAGGTGATGTCTCCCGCCCATTTTTCATTCGGAGCCGCTGCGTTAAAGTTCTGAGCCAACAAGTTTGGAGCAACAGGCATTTGATGCTTGCTGTCCGTAGTGCACTTAAATTTACGAGCCGCTTTCGGCGTTAAATATTGACGCTTCATACTGGCCGCAATGGTTTTAACATTGTGGTTATTACCGCTTTCAGACAGTTCTTTTTGGATTCGCCTTGAGCCATCTCGGCCTTTGCTGATGTCAAAAGCTTCTTTGACCTTTGTATCAAGCTTTTGACGTATTGCCTCGCGTTGAATGGCCTTATGGCGATGTTTAATCCAGTAATAAAACCCACTTCGGGATACCCCCAACACCTTAGCCATACGCACAATATTGAAGCACAGCAGGTGTTCGAGCATAAATTCATAGCAATTTACTTTAGATTTTTCGCGAAGTAGGTGGCGGCCTTTTTTACAATTTCTAGCTCTTCTGCTTGCTCAGCCAACTGCCTTTTGAGCTTGGCAACTTCTGCGGCTAGCTCTTGCTCTCGCTGACTCGTATTGGTGTCTTTCTTCGAGTTCTTCCGCCACCCATAGATTTGAGATTCATGTAAAGAAAGCTGTCTTGCTGCGGCAGCTACTCCGACTTTCTCTGCTAGCTTCAGAGTTTCTGCTTTAAATTCAGGGGAATGTTTAATTCTAGTTTTCTTAGTAGTCATTGTTCACCTCGTTAGTGATTGTACTCACTTAACTCAGTGTCCAAAACTGCTGGGGCGGATCA
>NZ_SJFM01000121.1:0-1251 GCF_029478545.1 Vibrio sp. 1180_3 | reverse complement strand
CCACTCATGACGTGGTCGTGACGATCACGGGCTCAGACGACAAAGCGATCATCACGCCAGACCAGCCGGGTGATGACGCGGGCGCGGTGCAAGAAGACGTAACGCTGACCACGAGCGGCAACTTAAATGTGGCTGATCCTGATGCAGGTGAGGCGGTCTTCCAACCTCAAACCGACGTTCAAGACGGCAATTGGGGTAGCTTCTCTATCGATGCCGATGGCAACTGGACATATAAGCTGAACAACAGCCACCCAGACGTGCAAGCGTTAGACGCCGATAGCGATCCGGTAATTCGCACCATGACAGTGACGTCGGCGGATGGCACCACTCATGACGTGGTCGTGACGATCACGGGCTCAGACGACAAAGCGATCATCACACCAGACCAGCCGGGTGATGACGCGGGCGCGGTGCAAGAAGACGTAATGCTGACCACGAGCGGCAACTTAAACGTGGCTGACCCTGATGCAGGTGAGGCGGTCTTCCAACCTCAAACCGACGTTCAAGATGGCAATTGGGGTAGCTTCTCTATCGATGCCGATGGCAACTGGACCTATAAGCTGAACAACGGCCACCCAGACGTGCAAGCGTTAGACGCCGATAGTGATCCGGTGATTCGCACCATGACAGTGATGTCGGCGGACGGCACGACTCATGACGTGGTTGTAACCATAACGGGTTCTGATGACAAAGCGATCATCACGCCAGACCAGCCGGGTGATGACGCGGGCGCGGTGCAAGAAGACGTAACGCTGACCACGAGCGGCAACTTAAATGTGGCTGATCCTGATGCAGGTGAGGCAGTCTTCCAACCTCAAGCGGACGTTCAAGATGGCAATTGGGGTAGCTTCTCTATCGATGCCGATGGCAACTGGACCTATAAGCTGAACAACAGCCACCCAGACGTGCAAGCGTTAGACGCCGATAGCGATCCGGTAATTCGCACCATGACAGTGATGTCGGCGGACGGCACGACTCATGACGTGGTCGTGACGATCACGGGCTCAGACGACAAAGCGGTCATCACACCAGACCAGCCGGGTGATGACGCGGGCGCGGTGCAAGAAGACGTAATGCTGACCACTGGCGGCAACTTAAATGTGGCTGATCCTGATGCAGGTGAGGCGGTCTTCCAACCTCAAACCGACGTTCAAGATGGCAATTGGGGTAGCTTCTCTATCGATGCCGATGGCAACTGGACCTATAAGCTGAACAACAGCCACCCAGACGTGCAAGCGTTAGACGCTGATA
>NZ_SJFM01000120.1:0-1254 GCF_029478545.1 Vibrio sp. 1180_3 | reverse complement strand
TGTAATGGTACGGTTAACTTGGATGGTATTTAAGCCTTATAATTATCACTACTTATAAGGAATCTGATATGTCACCAAAACTACGAGTGCAAATCACCCCTCAACAGAAGCTTGAATATGCCAAGATGATGGTTGAAGATGGTTACACCAATCAACAGATACAAGATATCAGTGGTGCTTGTTCATCAGCTGTAGTGCGCTGGAAGCGCCAATATAAAGAAGAAATGTTAGGCATGACACCCACTAATAGAGTGGCATTAACACCAGAGCAGCAACGTATACAAGAGTTGGAAAAACAACTTGCTAGAGCCAAAAGAGACATCGATATATTAAAAAAAGCCAGCGCCTTGTTCATACAAAGTCAGTAAAGCCTGACGTTGTCAGAAAATTGAAGAAGGCGCACCCAACATTCACTATCTCTGAACTTTGCCGAGTGCTTGGCGTCGCCAGCAGCTGTTTTTACTATACGAGAGTTGTATGCTCTGATGAGACCACCCTGCACGATAGAATTTACCGTATTGCAGAGGATTCTGATTTTACTTATGGCAAGCGCCGAATACACCGAGAACTGGTAAAAAGTGATGTAAAGATAGGTTTAGCAAAAGTATCGAGACTGATGAAAGCCATTGAAATACCAGTTAAGTATCCGAAAAAAAGACATCGTTACAACGAGGTTGGTGAAGAAAGTATCTATGCACCTAATATATTGAAAAGGCAGTTTACCCCCGAAACTCACAATACTCATTGGGTGACGGATGTGACCTATATTCGTTCCCATCAAGGTTGGAGTTACTTGGCATGCGTATTAGATCTAGCAACGAAAGAGGTGGTCGGATATTCGTTGTCACGCTCCCCTGATACCAATTTAACTTTGGCCGCATTAGACAATGCCATCCAAAAACGACGAGCCGACACAACTCAATTACTGTTGCACTCAGATCAAGGATGTCACTTTAGCTCACGAGCTTATAGGCATAGATTACAAGTGCTAAATATTACACAAAGCATGAGTAAACGAGGGTGTTGTTGGGATAATGCTGTGATGGAACGTTTTTTTCGTTCTTTAAAATCAGAGCGTTTAAACGAATTAAGCTTTATCAATCATCAGTCAATCGTAATGGAGGTAGAGAGCTACATTCGTTTTTACAACTATAAACGAAGTCATAGTGGGATTGATTATTTAACGCCAAATGAAAAATACCAACAAATGCAAAAAGTGGCTTAAAAACTCTCCAAAAAAGCTGGATCATTACA
>NZ_SJFM01000011.1:0-132324 GCF_029478545.1 Vibrio sp. 1180_3 | reverse complement strand
GGACTTCAAGGCGGCAATAGACCAATTTTTTTCTGTGACTCTTCCAGAGATCGCAGGCTCTTTGACATCTCGAATTAATGATCATTTTCAGGTTCTCAAGCCTGCATCTTCAAGTTGATTCGGTATACCCCATATTCCTTAGGCTGCTCTATGACCTCTTCCATAAAAAGAATATCAGCGTATTCACTTACCAAGCTAGGATCACTGATATCATCTAACGTGACCAACTCTAGGTTGATGCCAGTCGATTGAATCGTTTGATGTAACCAGTTGGAAATATCTTTCAAATAAGGAATTGTCCATGTCGGCTCTGCGAGAACCACCGTACCTTGCAGGGTTGGTTTTTCGTAAGGTTCCGGCATAGCGAGTTGTAGATGAACTCCGCTGACGGCAACTGCTGAATCATACCCATGCTTGTGTTTATCAATATAGCAAGCCAGCTGTGCTAATGTGTTGCGGTCAATAGCTGCGTTTTGTCGGTAGCGAAAGCAAAGATAAGAAAAAGCATCAATAGCGTGTACTTCTTTAGCTCCATCTTTTTGGTTAAAACTCATCTGTTCAACCAAGGCTTCTCCGCGAATTGAAATAGTTATTTGCTGTAATAACGCTTTACGAGAAAAATAATCATCATGACGCTGTAATACGATTGATTCTGTACCCCACGATTGAATACGAAAAGGCCCGGTTCCAATAAAAGCTTTTCGCTTTACTTCAAACTTTATTTTATCTTTAACGACAATAGAAGCGTTGGGTATCGATAATGCATAAAGAAACAATGGATTGGTCGACTTCAAGATAATTTGAAAACTTTGAGAAGAGAGTCGCACAACATCAACTACCTGCCGGAATAAATGCTCGACGGGACCAGCACTATTCACTAAACGTTGGATACTATCGATAACATCATCAATGGAAAGTAAGCGCCCATCATGGCAACGGATATCAGGTCTAATCCAAAAGGTAAACCTATTCTCTTTCATTTCCCAAGTATGAGCGATACTAGCTTGAAGATGGCCGTCTTGATCTTGTTTGATCAAAGTATCATAAAGACTTTTGATGACCTGAAGTTCTGCCATGCGGAAAGTTTTACTTGGATCCAATTCACTAACCCAAGGGTACTGTGTCACAAGCAGTTGGTTATTTTTTTCATTCCACTGATTTTGTTGCTCTGTTGCAAGTGCCAACGCTTTTACTGTTGTATGCCCATAGGTTTCTAAAAGCTTAGTAATTAAGGTAAATCGACCTTGCGCTAATTCCGTTCGAGAGACTTGTAGAATCACATCTTGCAGTGAACGTTTAACCGTTAGTTGGCTGCTTTTACTTCGACCAACAGCGGGAAGCCACTCGATCCAATCCAAATCAGATAATGATTTCATGATAGTCGATGTATTTCGACGAGATGTAGCCAGTACATCTTCTAGTTCATCAATAACAACAGAGTAAGTTTGGTATAAATGATATTTATTAAGGAGATGCTGAAGTCGCCGAACATTCGCTTCGTTCACAAAGAGTCCTGTAACTAATTATTTGCTACTGAATAAAATAGCATAAAGCACTCTAAAGACAGAGTGCTCTTTCCACAATTTAGGACTAAAAGTGATAGCTCATACCTACTGACACAATGTGAATATCAGGTTCAGCCGTAACCGATACACCTGGGAATTTTGCAAGTTCCAGTTCTGGACGCATGTAATCCCATGTTGCTCTCACTCGCCAGTGATCACTGAACGCATACTCAGCCCCTAAACCAAGCATACCAGTCACTACACTATCACTGATCGTTGTGTTACCTGATACACCAACTACTGAATTACTGATAATAGTTTCAGCATTAAAGTAAGCAAGCCCTGCTTTCGCAAAGATGTTGAAATTTGAGGTAATCGGTAGAGAGACTTTAGGTTGTACTGATAAATAGACCATATCACCGACAGACATTAACTCTTTATCAATGGCATCAAAACCACCCAACGTTACTTCAATCGCGATGTAACGATTAAAGTTATAACCACCGTAAATGCTGCCTGCTAAGCTATCTTCATCTAGATCGAAACCTTCGACTTGTGATGACCCAAAGATTTCTTTAACGAAATGAATATTGTCAAATTTGGCTTGACCTATGGTCGCACCTAAATATCCTTCTGCATGAGCACCTACGGATAGTAAGCTAAGTAATATTGTGGAAATAATTCGTTTTGTCATGTTCTACACTGCCTTAAATAAAAAGTAACGATGTGCTATCTGTTCATCCATGACACCGTATATTTATCCTTCCATTTAGATAACTTATTCATAATGCAGCAACCAATTAAGTTAAAATAGGAACAATTCCTCTTAATTCTTGCTCGAAATCGATAAATTAAGTCTAAAAAGAGAGATATGAATACTGAAAATTGAGAAATGAATATACGGTGGGGCTTTTATGAATGGTGAATGGATTACAAATCGTTCAGAGCAATAAAGAAAGAGTGAATCAAAACCTGCAATAAAAAACTAAGGCCACCTGTATCGGTGGCCTATTCGTTACTTCGTTTTAGCTAAGGTGCGCTATCGACAACCACTGGCAAATAATGCTTGGGCTGTAAATGACACCACTCAGGCAATACTGTACCAATTGAGATCGAAGACCAAGTCCCCGAGATAATGCCAATAAACATTGCCGTTGCAAACCCTTCTAGCGGTGCGCCCCCCATCAACCACAAAGCGGCAACTGTAATGAGGGTTGTACCCGATGTCACCATAGTTCGTGAGAATGTCGCAATCACCGCTTGATCGTTAATCTCTTTGGTTGGGGTGTGCTGTTTGGCGACCAATAACTCACGGATCCTGTCGGCAATGATAATCGAATCGTTCAAGGAGTAACCTAAAATAGCCAGCACTGCAGCAAACACGGTTAAGTTAAACTCCATTTGTGTGAGAGCAAAAAAACCCAGAACCAGAACAACATCATGTACTAACGCGAGCAAAGAACCACTGGCAAGACGCCACTCAAAGCGAAAACACAAGTACCCCAAAATTGAAAGCAAACAGATCATCAGTGCCAAGCTGCCTTGGTCAACCAAGTCTTGTCCAACTTGAGATCCAACCATACTGTTACTGACAACAGTAACTTGTGATGACACACCATCCAGTAGTTTCACAATATTGGGCGAATCTTGAGCTGCTGATGGTAAAGGGTAGCGAATGAGCCACCGGCCTGCTTCGCCCGCTTTTGTTACGGCCGTTGCCTCACCCAATGAAGGTTTCAAGGAATCGACCAATTCAGTGCTTGTAACCGTTTTATCTACCGTGACTTCCGTTACCATACCACCGGTGAAATCGAGCCCCATATTGAGCCCTTTAGCCCCTAATGCTATCAGTGATATAAGCATCAATGCGACCGAGAAAATACTGGTAATATAGCGAATTGAACGAATGTGTTTTTTTAGAAAACTGACCATAATTATACCCTCACATCACGACGAGAATCTCGTCCCCACACTAGGTTAATGATTGCTCGAGAGGTAAATACACCGCTGAACATACTAGTTAAAATGCCAAGGCCTAGCGTCAGTGCAAAACCTTGAATTGGCCCATTGCCTATTGAATACAAAATGACCGCTGTAATCATTGTCGTCACATTGGCATCTAAAATAGTGCTAAAGGCACTCGAAAAACCTTTATCAATCGCTTGAGCGAAGCTGCGCCCTTCCGCCAATTTATCTTTAATACGTTCAAAAATAAGCACATTGGTATCAACGGCCATACCAACAGTTAATACTAAGCCTGCAATCCCGGGCAGTGTCAGTACCGCACCAGGTAACAATGCAATTAAGCCAATTAAACACACCATATTAAATAGCAAAGCAAGGTTTGCGACCCAGCCTAAACGTCGATACCACAGCGCCATAAAGACCAAGGTTAGCCCCATCCCCAACGCCAAAGCGGCAAAACCATTCTCGATATTTTCAGCACCTAATGAAGCGCCAATGGTTCGCTCTTCAACAATAGTAACTGGCGCGGTCAACGAGCCGGCACGAAGTAGCAAAGCAAGTTGCTGCGCCTCTTCCATCGATCCCGCACCAGTGATCCTAAATTGGCTACCAAGCTGCGATTGAATCGTTGCTACACTGATTACTTTTTCACTGCGTTGAGTTTCTCCTCGCGCATTGGTCGTGTATTCACGATATACCGTGGCCATAGGCTTACCAATGTGTTTAGAAGAAAAGTCACTCATCACTTTTCCACCAGCGTGATCCAACGAAATATTCACTTCCGAAAAACCCATTTGGTCAAGTCCAGCTCGGGCATTGACGATATGATCCCCGGTTAATACCGGACGCTTAACAAGAACAACAGGACGCCCATTGTTGTCTTGCAAAACAATGTCTTGTGAAGTAAAAGCTTCACTGGATGACTTGGCCTCGTAAAAAGCTAAGCTTGCCGTGGCACCGATGACGTTTTTCGCTTGAGACGGGTCTTGCACTCCTGGTAATTCAATACGAATACTGTGTTCACCTTGACGTTGCACCATCGCTTCGGTGATGCCGAGTTCTTCAATGCGATCACGCATTATTTTTAAGTTTTGCTGTAGCGTGGTGGTTTGAAAATCTAATCGATTTTGTTTTGAAGGTTTCACCTGTATTGCATCAGATGATCGTTGAATATCCCAGCCCGTATAAGTCTGCTTGAGAAAAGTATTTACCTTATCTAAACCCGTAGCGGATGTACTGGTAATGTTAAAACCATCAACTCCTTTTACGCTGATTTTGACCCCGCGAATATGCTCTTCTCGTAACATATCTCTTACGGTATCAATCATACTTTCACGCTGCTCTTGGAACGCTTTATCTACATCCACATTTAATAAAAATTGGACACCACCACGTAAATCTAAACCAAGCTTTATTGGGTTAAATCCCATATGGGATAACCAAGCCGGAGCCATAGACACGTACGAAAAGCTGATGCTATCGCCTTTCTCAATCATGCCATCGAGCAATTCACGTGCTTTCGTTTGCTGCGTTTCATCTGGAAAAACTAAGGTTGTCTTTGTGCCTTGTTGATCAATTTTTTGAACATCAATTCTATTGTTTTCCAGCAAACGATGTAGTGCTACGACTGAACTTAACGTCGTATCATTGGTTGCAGTGTCGAGTTGAATCGACGGTTGCTCGCCATACCAAGTTGGTATCGCACTTAATGCAAGGACGATAACCGTGACCGCTAACACCACATATTTCCATAAGGAATAATGGTTAATCAGACGTGCAGACGCCTTTTGATGATGATTTTTTCTCATGCCAATCTCCTCAGCTTGAGCTGAGTTATATACTTTTCATACTTGAAGCTGTGGAGGTGTTAGCTATGTTCCAATCACGTAGTTTATCTAAGTTCATGGGAATGAGCTCACAGGCTGCCTATCTGCAACTTCAAGTTGTCAGGGTATAACAAAAATTAATTTCGTGACAATGTCACGAGGGTGGAGTGAGGATTTTAGTATTGGCTATTGAGAGCAACGTACATGGCGTTTGTTTCTTTCCACCCTGAAATACGGTGGTTAGAAGCACTTGGACGAGATTCCCAACCACTGATTTTAGCGATCGGAAATAAATGGAGTTTAAACGAAGCGGCTAGTGCTTCTTGAATGACAGGTGTATCGATGAAAGTCGGTTCACCTTCATCAATAAATCGTGATGAGACACTCCAACGCGCCATACTGACAATGGCTGGAATATTATCGCTGTGAACAGATTTAGACGTTGGAGGAAGTTTTTCAACTGGTATATAAGCGATGGATAAACGGTTTTGGACATCCCCACACGTTTGGGGAGTTATATCAACAAGCGATGTAACCTCTTGATTAAAAAAGGCATTTATATCTAACACTGCATATTGAGAAGGCAGGTTTGAGGAATCACTTTCGCTTAAATACGCCAATGCTTGCGAAGGTAAAACCAGCGCAAGAATCATAAACCATACGTATTTAATAAACTGCCAATGCATTAATGAGTTATCACCATTGATTCGATGCTGCATCATATTGTTAAGGCTCACTAGCCTCAAGTAAAAAAATCTAAATTTAGCAACATTCGGTTTTGGCGTGGAATATCCTTAAGTTCTCAGCATGACTTAAATTGGAGTTGCATATCGCCACTAATAAAAAATTTGTTTGCTTTGAACATCCAAATAAATCTTGTTGGCTAATTTTTGCCCACCGCAATAGACAAAGTAGACCTCGCGATCTTGGTACTTAACCGACTTAACCCACCCGCCTAACTCTTCAAAATCGTGCGGAGCGCAGATTTTCTCTTTGATTAGCTCATCGGTTTTCATCAAAAACACTTCTTCATGAAGCTTAAAGTCATCCGATTTGTTCACATATTCAGTCAATGTGGCACGTCTTTCTTGTTTGGTGATCACAGGTGGTTGCTCAACTAATCCATCCATCGGGATCCATTCAGCGACTTCTGGCCCCCCGTCTTCATAAACAAAATAATCTGTTATTCTTCCCCAACCATCACTTTTTTCCAGGATTTTCACTTTATCGCCACGGTAAAGCACTCTTTCCACAAAAGCTTCACTCTCTGCCTTCTCTCGCACACCCAATTTGGGAGAGTTCACATAAAAGTCAGTTAGTTCAGGTTTAAGGGGAGGTGGAAGTTCTGCAACCGCTTCCACTATAGGCTTTTTAGGCTCTTCATCTGGAAGCACATTAAGTAATTCTTGCTGAGGAATGAAATAAAGAAAATAGTACCCCGCCCCCGCACCAGCAAGGCCAAGCAGCAATAATACTAGCATCAGAATCTTTTTCATTTTGGTGCTCATTCCTTTTTTTCGGACTGCACTCTTTACTCGTTCATTAATTATAGTAGAGATCTCCCCAAATAAATTTTCTGCCAATGTCGACAGTATGGTAACGGCAAGTTTGTCACTAACTTGATTGATTACCTTATGTTTTTCTCTCTTAACACCATAAATGGAATAAAGCGCTCATATTGCTACTACGCCTAAATTCACTTGATGAGATAAATCTTTATAGAAAATGATCACACATTGCCTTTTTTTCGTACTAAATTTAGTTAACAGCAAGGAGCTAATAATGAAATACATCTATTTTTTCTTAATCTCGATTTTCTCTACTCATCTTTATGCGGGAGAAAACAAAATTTACAATGTAAATGGAAATGACTACCAAGGCTATTGGGCGAAAGCGTCAGATTCAGCGCCATTGGTGTTATTGGTTCATGATTGGGATGGATTGACAGATTACGAAATGAAACGAGCTGATATGTTACGTGAGCTAGGTTACAACGTTTTCGCTGTCGATCTTTTTGGTAAAGGTATACGCCCTGAAAAGGTCGAAGACCGCCGCCAGCACACCGGTGAGCTCTATAAAGACAGAGCAAAACTAAGAGCACTAATGCAAGGCGGAGTTGACTTCGCAACTACATTGGGTGGCAATGCGAACAACCTAGTTGTGATGGGGTACTGTTTTGGCGGTGCAGCAGTGCTTGAGTCTGCCAGAGCAGGCATGATAGCGAAAGGCTTTGTTACCTTTCACGGTGGTCTTGAAACGCCAGCAGGCCAATCGTATGCTGACACAAAATCGCCAATTGTTGTTTTTCACGGCACAGCAGATACAGCCATTACCATGGAGCAATTTGCTAACTTAGCCACTGAGCTAGAAACACAAAAAGTGCCTCACGAAATGATAACGTATGGCGGTGCACCTCACGCCTTTACTGTTTTTGGTTCAGATCGTTATAGAAAAGATGCCGATGAGAAATCATGGGCAAGCTTCACAACCTTCCTAGCTGAGCAAACGATGTAACAATTAAAAAGGGAGAGCTTTAATTCACTCTCCCCTTCTCTTATTTCAGAACATCTTATTTCAATAATGAAACTGACGCTGCGCGATTAAATTAGAACTGATAATACAAACGAACTCGAGCTCCGAAGTCATCATTTTCTGCAAATGCTTCTTGTTGAACCTGCGTATCTAATTCATTTGATACCGACGTGAAATATGTGCCAAGAAGAACAGAGAAATCTTTCACTTCTAACACATTGTTAAATTCATAAGATGCATACCAAGCTGAGGTATTCACGTTACCTTCAGCCCATGAAAATACTTTATTTTCATATTCATTGGTCGAGTAAACATAACCCACACCAAACCCGTTCCATACAGCATTTAGGCCAACTGATAGATTGTTTTCATCTACCGCATCCAAATACGCCATATTGGCATTAATTGAAAGCTCATCATTAGACCAATTTCCTGTTAGGCCATAGCCCGTACGGTCAGATATATCGACACCATTGGCTGTAACAGCATTAGAAACTAAGTTCGTTTCTAATGACCCAGCAAGAGTAAAGTTCCCCGATTGGTAAGCCACGACGGGGCGAATAAGTAATGAATCTTTTGAATCATCGATTGTTTTTCCATGGTAGCTACTGCCCACACCACCATTGAACAGATCAGAACGGTTACCCATCATGGCACCAAACTCAACATACAGGTTATCAAATGATTGGCTGTACATAATTTGCCCGTCAGAACCACGTCCACGTGCTTCCTTCATTTGATAAGTATACACCGCACCATCGGTATACAAGTCGTTGGCTGTATCACCTGAATAATCAAGAAATACGTCCGCCCCAACAGGGAACATATTGTAGGCTTCGAAACGCCCTGCTTTGATTGCCCAACCTTCTTGTTTACCAAATTCAAAATAAGCATCATCCAGCGCGATATTACCCGTGCTTTCGAATAGTGGTTGCGCTTTCACACCGACATAATGACCGTTTGAAGTGTACTTTTGACCAGAAAACTCCATCAATACACGGCCATCTTGATTAAGTTCATTATCGCCAGATGCATTTGATTCACGGTATTGATAATTAAAATTAAGCTCTACGTTACCCGCGATAGAGAAGCGCCCCATTTCATTATTGACAATGCTAATGCCAGCATTGGCTGTCATGGTTGCGGCAATTAAAGCAGCAGCAAATGATAATTTAAATGTATTGTTCATATTAGCCCCATATGTGTTTATTTTAGCTTTTATATATCAACCACTATTTTCAGATAATGGCCGAGTCTATCGAAATCTTTGATCACCAAAGCTATACAAACAATCTTAATTATATTTTTTTCAATGCCAGAATCACAATTTTCAATTAACAAAAAAAATTAAATAAGAAAAAATAACAACCATCAATAATATTTCATTATTTTTCACCCATGGTAATAACTAGTAGTTAAAATATATTAATAAACCATGAGGATTATATTATATAACCAAGCAACTTGTTGAGGTTGCAAGTAGGCGGTGAGCTAACGTAACCAACACCACTGCAACTTCAAGTAGGAAGGGAATAGGTTCAACTTGAAGCTGCAATAGTAGTTGCCGCTTCAAGCGTTTCTTTCGCGATAAATATTACTATTGTGGCTCTTTATCTAACGGCTCAGAGCGGTAATTCTCGCCAGCTAAAACATCGTAATGAATCACGGTGTCATTATTGAATTTAGAGAAATCGTAGTAGACGTCGTAGGCGTTGAATTCTTGATCTTGGCTTTTCATCTTTTCATCAACATAATAATAACAACCGAAACCTTTCGTCCATCTGTTGAATTTTTCAGAATAATAAGGCTCACAATCTTTTGCTGCAATTGAGAATTTAAAATCAATTGGTCGATTATAATACTCATTACCGGCAGGTGAAATCCGAAGTTGAGCAAAACCAACTGAACCATATCCGTTATACGCTTGAACTACAATATCTCCGAGTATAACATCACAGTTTAATGCATCATGATATTTCTGATAGGGAATTCTTAACTCGTATCGACTAAGATCCGTAGAAAAATCATGTGTAACATGCAAATCTACATTTGCCCCCTTTGACCATTTCACATTAGAAAAGCTGAACGTTCGTGCTTTACAAGCATCTCCACTTGCCCCCCATCTTGCCCAAGCATCGACTTTGGCATCCTTAGGTTTTTTACCTGTAATCGTAATATAGGATTCATCAGGCTCATCGCCCCAAATATTCGGTTGAGTACTTTGATAGTAATCATAACCAAGGAAAACTAATACGAGGAATAGTACAATAATTGATATTCTTTTTTTCCTTGTGAGGCTATTCAATAACTTCATTGCAGTTGTTCCTTAATTTCATCAGGTAATGTTTGCTGCGCTATTAATAGTTTTGCTAAAGGTAAGCGCTGAGGATCCAAAACTATCTGCTTTAGTTCACCTCTAATCTGATTACGGTTCTCTATTAACTTATTTATAGAATTCATCTCGCTCATCAAACGTCCAATTCCCATAGCAGGTGTGCCATCTCCGATAGAACGAGCCCAAGTTTGTTTAACGGTGAGATAATTTTGCTGTAAAGTAGCAATTTCTTGATCGAGAGCTGATATCGCTTGTTGATAATGCGTCATTAAACTTTCATTACTTAAAGCAAACAGCTGTTGCCATAAGTTAGGTACATAATGATCCATACCGTGCTCAGCAATCGATGCTTCAGACAAATTATTTACCAGCGAGACAGAATCATTAGTGGCTAATTTTACCATATCTAACATCGTCACTTGTGTTTGTCTGGGCGTTAGCAGAATCTGGTCTGGTTCTTGATAAGTCAGTAGCTGCGATAAATGACCATGGTGCAAATAATTATCATCGTCGTTATCGGTGAGCATTTTCTTAATCAATGTTATACCACTACTAAATATATCCCATTTATCGAGTCCTTCTGTAATATCGGTATTTGCCCATGTCATGGGGATTTGAGCAACCAAATCATGGTTATTAACATGACGATAATGCAGAATATCCTGATACTGAGTAACAAAACTGCGCGTTCCTGTACGTGGCATTCCATATGTATATAAACGCAATACTGAAGGATGGAGGCTATCTTTAATCAATGCACTGAGCAGCAATGCCCCAGCACCACCTAAACTATGCCCACAAAGATAAAATCGTTTAGTAGCATGGTTTTTTAAAATATCATCAGCTACTAGTGTGCTTTCCCATAACGCCATCGAATATTGATAGAATCCCTGATGGACATAGGCCCCTCCAAATTCATTAGGCGCTATTTGTGCTGCATCCAAGTCTGTTTTTACAAGGTCATTTATACCTGGCGAATTAAGTACAGCGTCAATGCCGTTAGCCACTTTAGTAATGATGAATTTTGAATTTGGATCAATGACACTATCTTTATCGTAAAAACTCGGCTCAGTACCTCTAACCGAAACAATAGCTATTTCTTCATTGAATAGGATATAGCCTTGGGCATGTTTCTGGCGGTTATCGTAGTATTTAAAATTCAGCACTCTGCTGTAAGGTATTTCCTCGACAAGCCATCTCACTTTTTGATTACCAGACTGTATCGGCAACTGCCTAGACTTGAACTGATTTATAACTGTTTCGATACTCCCAGTACTGTCAGCCTCTGATTTTAGATCGATACTTTTTTTATCAGTCGCATAAGCCAGCTGTGACAACAACGCAAAGGTATAACTATTCACCAAACTAAATTCATCGGTATCAATAATCACTGGCATATAACTGCGCAGTGCTTTGATTTCAAAAACGTAACTTTGGTTGTGGCTGAGTCTGAATCCTGCTTTTTCCGCAGAGGCATTGGTATCTATCCCTTTATGATTCTCTTGCAAAAACTCATCTTGAGGGACCTCATCCCAGAAATCACCTATGGTGGTGCTACGATACCGTTTCGGGCTTTGCTCAGCAGCATCACGCTCTGCCGATGCGCGGGTTTTCACTGGCGACTCTTGCCCTTCTTTACGGCTGCCGTACTTTTCGACTTCGCTTAACAAAGAGGCTTGGCTGACGGAGGCACGCCATTCACCCGCAACAATATTTGCAAATAATACTTTACCACCGCTGGTGGTTTGCGTGTGTGTGTGGGAGGTATCGTTGAGCGTAATGGTGACGTCAAGGCCATCAATCGGTTCATCGTTTTCACTCATGAACTCTAATTCCAACCAGTTTTTCTCGGGGTTGCACTGCACGCAATAGTTAAATGAATCCATGATTATCCCTCATGTTGTAATTGGCGAGCTAAGGAATGCAGAGCGTATTGAATCTCTTCATTTTGATGATCTTTGAGCAGTTCTATCATGCTAGGCTGAGCCAAGTATTCGTTGCCCATAATCGTCGCGATAGCCGCGCTCATCACACGATACGTTAAGGTTTGCTCAGCAGCAGAGAGAAACGGTGTGAACATGGAAGCGATATCACGCCCTTGCGTAAGGTGCTTATCCATTGCCTTGGGGAAATGCTGCCATAACCAAGATTCAAGGTTAGTTTTTAACAAGGGTAAGTTCTCTTGTTTATCAAGATGATGCGCTTTTATCACCCACCAAGAGCCTTGCTGAACATTAAATGGCGCGTGCGATGTGTTGTCAAACGTGACTAAGTGACCTTGGTCACCATCATCTAATGAAGCTAATTGATTGACATTGCCTAAAAACTGGTTCACTTCTGATTGGTCCATTCTCGCTAACATAGGAATAATGACCGACCTATCGTAAAAGCGAAACATCACTTCCTCGCCCTCTAATCCGGCAATTAATAAACTGCGAAGATGGTTCAAAACTTCATCACCCTCGGCATGGCTTGATAACCCAATACCCTGTTCAAGTAACGCTTCAGGGAGCAACAATACCGATTCAGAAACAGGGATTAACCATGGAGAGAGTGGCATCACCTCAGTAAACATTGCACCATAAAACAGAGGCACGGCTTCTTCAAATCCAAAGCCCCCATTTTGCTGTAAGGCCTGCTTGTGAAGCTTGCGATCAACTAACCAATAGCGATGATTTTGCTGCTGTTGAAACCAAGAGAGGATCATGACGGTTTCCCCTGCGTAGAACACAATCTTACGGCTGGCATATGGGCTTGCTCTGCGTTTAATAACGCTTGGTAAGAAATGGTTCGAAGAGCGGCTGACATAGTTTGGTCCTTTCGTGAGTCGTATTGCATAATTCAATGCCTCATTAAGCAAAAATAACACCAGTATTAAGGTGCTATATTTCAACAAGTTAGATTTAAATCTAACAAATTGAGCAATAAGCTGCCCCGCAGAGCAAAAAACCGCTCAACTAGGCATGATATGACCAAATTTTTGCTCGGCTTAGTGCACTCTCACTCTCAAGAGATGCAACTGAGCTAGCGTCGCAAGTCTAAGCCGCTGCACCATTGACAGAGTATGTAAAGTGCACGACACAGCTTAGATTCCAGCCTCACCAATTAAATGTTAACATCGCCACATCTAAAACTGCGGTGGTCATCAGTAAACCTTGTTGATGATTATGATAAACATCAATCAATACTATCTTCCCCCACTAGCAGAATTTTTACATTAAAAGGCAATTTTCAAATGGTTAACAACACAATCCAATGGTTTCCGGGACATATGCATAAAGCACGCAAGGAAATCGAAGAGGTCATTCCTCAAGTTGATGTGATTATCGAAGTGTTAGATGCTCGAATTCCGTTTAGCAGTGAAAATCCATTAATCTCTCATTTACGTGGTGATAAACCTTGTGTCAAAGTGCTCAATAAGCGTGATTTAGCTGACCCAGAAATGACTGAACTTTGGATCGAACATTTTGAAAAAGAGCAAGGTGTAAAAGCGATGGCGATTACGACCGCTAACCCTCAAGAAGTTCATAAGATATTAGAACTATGTCGTAAGTTAGCCCCACACCGTGAAGAAATTGGCAAAAATATTCGCACCATGATTATGGGCATTCCAAATGTTGGTAAATCGACGATAATTAATACATTAGCTGGGCGAACTATTGCACAAACTGGCAACCAACCTGCCGTCACTCGTCGCCAACAACGTATAAATTTGCAAAACGGTATCGTGCTTTCAGACACTCCAGGAATTTTGTGGCCTAAAGTAGAAAACCCACACAGTGGCTTTCGCTTAGCCGCCACCGGTGCTGTGAAAGATACTGCGATGGAATACGATGAAGTCGCTTTCTATACTGTCGAATATTTAAGCAAGGAATATCCTGAACGTTTACAAGAACGCTATCAGATGGAAGAATTGCCACAATCAGATGTCGAATGGATGGAAGAGATTGGTCGCAAGCGGGGCGCTTTACGCTCAGGTGGACGTATCGATTTACATAAAGCTTCTGAAATTCTTTTGCATGAACTTCGTCAAGGTACTCTCGGGCAAATCACATTGGAACGACCAGAAATGATCACGCAGGAGCTTATCGAAGTTGAAGAACGTGCCGCGCGCGATGCTGAAGAAAAAGCGAAGCGAAAAGAAGAAAGACGTAAACGCTACTTGCGAAATAAACGATAGTAAAGCGGACAATACATCGACAGTTTAAGCTGACTAAGGGCAATATCACATTGCCCTTTTATTTTCCTGATTATGCTTCAATATTGGCCAATTTCAATAATATCGCCTCGAGTTGATCCCAAGGCATTAATTGAGAATCGATCACTTCTAACCGTGACTCAAACCCTTCCAAACTCATTTCATTGACCGAAACCACGCCATTAGCAACATTAAATGCGTAACAACCTTTATCGGTATTTACGACGGCTTTAACTCGCTCTGCCGTTAATGCACTCAGCATTGAAAATAGTTCATCAAAGTCAAAATGGTACTCTGCACCAAATAACCAACCACAACTAAAGTAACCTTGTCCTCGATTTTCTTTACGAACGAACGCTTTGCCCGGCTCTAGCTCAAACTGGGGTTCTAATGCTGCGTGATGATGATGGTGAGGCTCAATATAAGTCGACGCACTACCGTGAATGCGTTCAATATCAAGCAACTCTAATGGTAATTGTCCTTGCTTTACTAACTTGCTAAATACCTTAGCAGGTATTTGATCCGTCACCCAATCATTAAAAGCGTCAATATCATCACTGGTGCATTGATCGACTTTATTACCAATGACCACATCAGCACTCGCCAGTTGATCATTAAAATTTTGATTGGCTGTATATTTTTCATCACGTAGATTTCGCGGGTCAACCAACGCGATTGTCGCTTTCAAATCAACATAGGCTTGATATTGCTCTGAGGTTAATGTCGCGACAACTTGCTTTGGGTGTCCCAAACCTGTCGGCTCGATCAATAATCGGTCAGGTTTTTGTCTAAGCAGCGCATTGATGCCAACCGACATAGGGACACCTGCGGTGCAACACATACAGCCGCCCGGTACTTCTTTGATCAACGCGCCTTGGTCAGACATAATCGCCCCATCAATGCCAATTTCTCCAAATTCATTGACGAGCACCGCCCACTTTTCATCGGCAGGTTTATTTTTCAATAGGCTTAAAATTGCCGTGGTTTTTCCAACACCAAGAAAACCAGTAATAATGTTAGTTGGTACTTTTTTTGTCATGTCAGCACTCCTTTTGACGGAGTATATACTGAAATAATGACAAGGTGCAGCGTTTGAAGAGTATGCGCTAAGCTTGAAACTAGCATGTCAGAATGACAAAAGGCGCACTGCAGGAGCGCGCCCTTTACCTCGTTACTCAATCGTGAGTTTGCGAATTGGGGAGGCTATAGATGCAACCCAATCATTTACGAGGAAATAGAATTGAATATTGATTCCATCCAAATTGTAGGTAAGGCTTTCTTCCTCCGTGTACGATATTGAATCTGCCTTACGCTTTAAATATGGTTCATTTTTGGTACATAGCAAGTTGTAGACCGATTTTTTTTACCGTTTAGATCTCATTTTGGACAAGTAAGCTATCAGTTTTCCATATATGAAAATCAACATTCCAGCTTTGACGCTATAGTTGATCACATTCGAGCGTATAATTCTGCGACATCCATATATCAACGATACCCGAGGCCCATTTTAAATGACCAAAAGAGAGAAGTTAAAGCAGTCGCTACTTGCTAAAGTTCCTAAAGATACCATTAACCAATTTCTCTCTAAGGAAAAAACACCATTTTCTGTTCTTTTTCTCTCTCTCATCGTCGGAATACTCGCTGGCATTGTTGGCACCTATTTTGAAGCAGCGGTGCATTTAGTTTCTGAAACACGAACCGAATGGTTAAGAAGTGAAATTGGCAATATTTTACCACTTTGGTTAGCTGCGTTTCTCATTAGTGCTGCACTGGCATTCATAGGCTATTTTCTTGTTCACCGCTTTGCTCCAGAGGCTGCAGGGTCTGGTATTCCTGAAATTGAAGGAGCAATGGATGGTATGCGCCCAGTAAGATGGTGGCGTGTTCTTCCAGTTAAATTTTTCGGTGGTATGGGAGCTCTCGGCTCGGGGATGGTTTTAGGTCGTGAAGGGCCAACCGTGCAGATGGGTGGTGCAATTGGTCGTATGGTCTCCGATATTTTCCGCATCAAGAATGACGACACTCGCCATTCATTGCTGGCTTCAGGTGCTGCGGGAGGTCTAGCTGCCGCTTTCAACGCACCACTTGCTGGTATTATGTTTGTTATTGAAGAAATGCGTCCACAGTTTCGCTATACGCTAATTTCAGTACGTGCGGTCATTATCTCAGCCGTTGCGGCTAACATCGTATTTCGTATGATCAATGGTCAAGCCGCTGTTATTTATATGCCTCAGTACCAAGCGCCAGAATTAGCAGCATTATGGTTGTTTTTACTTCTAGGTGGACTATTTGGGATATTTGGCGTTCTTTTCAATAAGCTGATTACTCTCTCGCAAGATATGTTCACCAAAATACATAAAAACGATCGCAAACGGTATTTACTTACCGGTTCTTTATTGGGCGGTTGTTTTGGGCTTACATTACTTTATATCCCAGAATTGACTGGAGGCGGTATCGCGTTGATCCCTAATATCACCAACGGTGACTACGGCGCAATGTTACTCCTCTTACTATTCATTGGTCGTATTTTTACTACCTTAATTTGCTTTGGCTCTGGAGCACCTGGAGGTATTTTCGCGCCAATGTTGGCACTTGGAACTCTATTTGGCTACGCATTTGGCTTGATTGCCCAAGGTCTACTGCCTGAACTGTCTATAGACCCAGGTATGTTCGCCATTGCCGGTATGGGAGCGTTGTTTGCAGCCACAGTCCGTGCGCCAATCACAGGTATTTTGCTAGTGATAGAAATGACCAACAATTACTACTTAATTTTACCGTTAATCATCACCAGTCTTGGAGCTGTAATTTTTGCGCAAATGCTCGGTGGACAACCAATCTATAGCCAGTTACTGCACCGAACATTGAAAAACGCGAAATTACAGCAGCAAGATCTGCCACCAAAAGAGTGATAACCGACTTTAAGGATAGAAAGTCATTTGCAACCAAAGCGTTACTAACGTTACAAAACAGTCGCGTTATGTTGCACAACTTAACGATAAACTTAATAATGTCTTAGTTTGTTGTCGTCTAAAACATGGGTCGTTTTAGAACAAATTAAGATATGGAGTTTATCGTTGAATTGGAAAAGGTTAGTCCAGGTACAAAACACCCCACCTTCACAAGCCGCCCTTGCTTTGGGCGTGGTCAGCCTTGGGCAAGCATGGGCATTGTACATTCCACAAATTGGCATAAGCATTCGTCCATACTTGGCAGCTATTGGGGCATTGCTTTTACTGCCTGTATTAGTCAAATATTTTAGTAGTTTTAGAACCTTCATTACGGATATCCGCCACCCGCTATCCGGCAGCTTGATGGCCCCAATGAGTATGACATTACTTATTCTGTGTGACTACCTAGCTCTGATATCCCCACTCATTGCCTATCCTATTTGGTTCTCTGCCCTGCTGCTTCATTTGACAATGATGATACTATTTTTTAGTTTTCAGATAGTTAACTTCAAAATATCCAATATTGTCCCAAGTTGGTTTCTTTACCCCGTTGGGGTAATCAGTAGTTCTTTAGCTGGCACTCAGTTTGGGCATACTTTATTCTCCGAAACATTGGTAATCGTCTGTATTGCTATCTATTTTTTTATGCTACCGCTTATACTTTATCGCCTTGTATTCGCAGGAATGCTGCCTAAACGGGCACGACCAACGCTCGCCATAATGGCGGCCCCAATCAATCTTACGCTTGCAACCTATTTAGTTAATTTTCCTGCACCAGACCCAATATTAACCGGAGCACTTGCTGGTATTGCCATCACAATGACCCTACTTATTTATCTTTGCTATATTCGGTTGTTAAGACTGAAATTCCAACCATCGATTGCGGCATTAACATTTCCATCAGTAATCAGTGCAATTGCCATGCATCGCCTAACCACTTTTTTCCAAGCTGAGTATCCTCAGTGGTATTGGCTACACAGATTTGGATTATTTGAATTAAGTATTGCTAGCATTTTGGTGTTATGGGTATCCATTGGCTATATTAAAATGTACTGGCCCGAAATTCAGCCTAAAAAATAACAACCTTGAATTAATAAATTCATATGAATATATTAGTTCAAGGCTTGATAAGCCTAATTAATTAAGCACGATATAAAAGACACTATATCTTATATTGTAATAACAAACAAAATAATAAACATTCGATAGTGACAAATTAAAAACCAAAGTCAATATATCCTTTGTCAGCTGGCATTAAATTTAAAATCATACAAAGGATATAACAATGAATACAAAAAAGTGGAAATGCGACCTACCCACATTTATCCAGTCTAGAATTGATTATTTTATCAATGATTTGGTAAATAACAATAATAATGGCAAACATCTTGTCCTGGGCAAACGTCCTGTTAAAGATGATATTGTATTGCAGAGTAACGACTATTTAAGCCTTGCTGATCACCCATTAATCAAAGCACGGTTAAAGAATGCAATTGATAAAACACATGATAGCATTTTTATGTCTGCTATTTTTCTTCAAGATGAAGAGACTAAACCTTCTCTAGAAACTCTATTTGCCCAATTTATTGGATTTGATAGTTGCTTGTTATCTCAGTCAGGTTGGAATGCTAATATCGGATTATTACAAGCCATATGTGCACCACAAAGTAATGTCTATATTGATTTCTTCGCACATATGTCGATGTGGGAAGGTGCTCGTTACGCGAATGCTAACATTTACCCTTTTATGCATAACAACTGTGAACACTTGGCGAAATTGGTTGCTCGTCATGGCCCTGGACTTATCGTCGTGGACTCCATATACAGTACCATTGGTACTATTGCACCATTAGAAGAGTTAGTTGCAATCGCTAAGCAAAACGATTGTGCCATCTTGGTTGACGAGTCACATTCGCTAGGTACTCATGGAGAACAAGGTTCAGGACTTGTCAGTCAACTTGGGTTAACGAAGGAGGTTGATTTTATTACCGCTAGCCTTGCTAAAACTTTTGCCTATCGAGCGGGAGCAATTTGGGCAAATAATAACGTTAACCTGTGCATACCATTTGTCGGTTACCCTGCTATTTTTAGCTCGACAATATTACCTTACGAACTCGAAGCATTACATGCGACATTAGAAATAATTAAAACTGCCGACTCTAAAAGAGAGCATTTACATCGTTGCGCGCAAAAACTTCGTTCAGGATTAAATGAAATTGGCTTAAAAATCAGGAGTCAATCGCAAATCATTGCACTCGAAACTGGAGATGAAAGAAATACTGAAAAAGTCAGAGATTATTTAGAGAACAATGGAATATTTGGTGCTGTATTTTGTCGTCCAGCAACATCAAAGAATAAGAATATTATTCGATTATCACTAAATAGTGATATAACCGACACGCAAATAGATAGGATATTGGCCCTTTGTGCATTGGCAAAGGATGAAAATAACTTTCATTTCAAATAAATCCATAATTAAGAAATAAACTAGTTTCAACAAATCTAACCCCAAGAATGCTCTTGGGGTTATTATATCCATCGCCCTAATTTGCTAAGTAATAGATCTTTATCTGCAGGCTTTAATATATGATCATTCATACCTGACGTGCGAATTTTATCAAGTGTTGCTGGGCTAGTATCCCCTGTATATCCGATAATAGGGATATTTTTATATGGCGTAGATCCAGAACGAATCAATGAGGTAGCTTCAATACCATCCATAATTGGCATTTCTATATCCATAAAGATTAAATCTATAGGATTACTCTCAAGCATAGCCATTGCATTTTTACCGTCACTGGCTTGCAATACTTCAAATCCTTGCTTTTCTAGTAATAAAGCGGTGAAGCTGCGCAAAGAATGATTATCGTCGACAAGTAGTATGCGTTTTTCATAATCATACCGCTTAGCTGGTATCTGATTTTTGTCCATCATTAACTCTGAGCTTTCAAACATCAACTGATCAATGATTGCAGCACCACCCAGTAATAACTTGTGCTTTTCAACGGGGTAAATAGTCAAATGGCGATCCATATTTAAAGCATAGTCTTGATTTTGATCGTACAAATAACAAATTTTCGCTTCTGTGAAGTGCAACTTTGACTCTAGTTTTGTCAGGTACTCTGGAGACTCGTTGAGTATTTCCAAATCTACGATGATTAAATCAAACTCAAACTCGAATTCCTCTTTTTCCAAGGCGTCATCTGGCTCAATATTATTCAAACGAAACCCAAGATAAAATGATTTTTCACTCAAATATCGGTTCACCATGCTGGTTCTTCCAATATACAATAACGTCTTAGACTTCATGAGATCTAATTTAATATGTGCAACTTTTTCTGAAGTATAACGTGGGAAGGTTAAGGTAAACTCAGTCCACACCCCTAATATCGAGCGACAACTAATACTACCTCCAAAAGCTTTCATTACTTTACGACAAAATGGCAAGCCTAATCCATAACTGCCATTTTTACCAAAAGTATAGAAGTCTTTAAAAATATCTTCTAACAAGTGTTCTTCAATACCGATCCCATTATCTTTGAATAAAATAGTATGCTGATCACCTTGATTTTTTAAAGTGATATGGATGCTAAATGAATCACCACTCTGATAATAAAATGCATTTTTTAACAAATTATATAGGGTGTACTTTAAAAGCGTACTACTGCCAAAAAATTCAAAATCATCAATCACTTCAAGAGTGACCGATTGTTTATCTTCAGCTTTTTTATAAGAAAAACTGTGTAATGCTTCTTCTACCACAATTTGTGCAGAGATCTTTTTAAAAGTAGATGTTGAAACTCTATTTTGATCTATCGAAGTCAACAACAAATCGATCGTATCATTGCCAGAACGAATCACTTCATCTGCATCATTCAATAGCTCTCTGATAAGAGTCAGATCTTTAGCTGGTAACGGATACACTTCCTTTTTTGATTCATTCGAATTAGGCAAAACAGAACTTAGCACTTCCATTGAGGTTTTTAACGCACTGAGAGGGTTTCTCATTTCATGGGCAATCCCAGCACCAAATGATTTAGCAATGGAAACTTTCGCTTCATGCTCGATTTGATTGCGGAAGTAGAATAAATTGCCAAATACGTAAGTGAATAAGAAGATAGGAATGTAAGGCCATTCAACGATCACAGTTGGTTGAACTAGCATTATTTTATACACGGTAAAATAAGCGCACACTAAGGCAATAACGGCTTGTATTAGCATCACTTTAGTTTCATGTACTAACAAAATATGCAAAAAGATTGAGGCCATAAACGACATTGCCCAAATGGTCGACCAATCATTCATTAACATCATATAGCCAAAAAAGAATGGCAGACAAAAACCTATAACGAACAAGTAATGATAAGGCGCATAACGTTGAATATGCTTGGGAAATACATTTCGAAAAGCAATACTTGCAAATAAGATCGAACAAACACCACGCAGAAGAATACTTTCGTAAGGTTGCGGGAATAAATAGGTCCAAACGAAATAATAAATTGGGAAGCCAACAAACCCCATCCAACCAACGAGGGTCAAATTAGGTTCAGCATATTGGTATATTTTTTTAACAACTTCCATATAACCTTACCAAGTTGGCCTGTCTATTTTCAAAATCATCATTTGTGTCTCCCTATCTATCTAGCCTATGGATAAGTGACACGTGGTTTAACGATCTCTATTTAGCACTATCTTGTATCAAGATAGTTAATACCACACACATTATGCAACAAGTTTTATCGAGCTACCTGTGTTTCTTGTCACATCAACATCGATGCGCAGCGCAATTTGCTCTTTTAATTCGCTAACATGAGAAATAATACCTATCGTGCGACCGCCTTGTTGTAAATCGACGAGTGTTTGGATCGCTAGATCCAACGATTCGGGATCCAAACTACCAAAACCTTCATCGATAAATAACGTATCCAGTTTGATACCACCACTGTACGACTGAACAACATCAGATAAGCCAAGCGCTAAACAGAGTGCAGCCATAAATGATTCACCTCCTGATAACGTGGCAACATCACGCCATTTTCCTGTATAGCCATCTTCGACCATTAAATCGAGCCCAGAACCTGCATTACCTTTGGCGCGTTCTTCTTTGCGTTTTAATAGATAACGTCCTTTACTCATTATCTGCAGCCTCATTGATGCTTGGATAAGCACATCGTCTAACAACACACCAAGTACGAAACGATGCAAACTAACTTTAGCACCCGTTTTGCCATTGGCGATATCGCTCAATGTGCCAAACACTTGGTACTCTTTTTCTAGTGCCTCATTTTTCGTATACAAAATAGCGATTCTTTCTTTGACACCTTGGTAACTGTCCATTTTTGAACGTAATTCAGCTAACGTGTTGAATGCTATTTGCTGCTGTTGCACAGCTTGCTCAACAACCGAGGTATAATCTTCTACATTAGGCAGGTTTTTATCTCGCAACTCATTGGCTAAGGCTTGTAGTTGCCCTTTGAACGTTGCACTCGCATCATCAAATTGTTTGATTCGACGATCAAGTTGCTCAAGCTGCACAGGTGCTAAACGAGCTTGTAAGTAATGTGCTTCATGATCAAAACTGCTGTCCTCAAGAGCGAGCAGCCACTCCGACTGAGCCTTATTCAGTGATTGTTGGCATTTTTGTCGTTGTTCAGCAGCACTACTCTGCGCCGACTCCGTACCAGAAAATTGTGCGCTAGCTTGAGTGTAATTTTCTTTAGTTTCAACATCTAAGCGGTGTAGATTTTCTAATTCCAGCTCGGACTGCAACACAACACCATCTAAATATGACTTATCAAGGTATTGTTGAGGAATGCTTTGGTTACAGCTATCGACTTCAGTTTGCTCTTTCGCTACCGCGATCTTAGCGCCTTCCACTTTCTGCTGTTGTTCATCAAAATTCTGTTTCGCTTTTATCTGTTGCTGCTCGAGCGCATTGATGTGCTGTGCTAATTGGTCTGGATTGAGCTGCTCAAGTTGAATAATTTGCTGCTGTAATTGGTTCTGATATTGCAACAATTGCTCTAAACTTTGTTCCTTCACCGTTAATTGTGCCACAAATCCTTGCTGCTGCTGCTCTAGCAAAGCCACTTGCGTTTCACTGTGCTGCTGACGTTTAAGGATTGCTTGCTCATTAATCAGTTGCTGTTGTTGAGCTTCTCTTGCTTGTTGAACTTGATCTTTAGTCACCGTATCTTCGGAAAAGCTGGCGAGATGAGGATGCTCGCAACTGCCACACACAGGACAAGCATCTCCTTGTTCTAGATTACGAGCCAATTCCGCAGCTTGATTAGTATGCCAAATCATCTCCAGCCTATCGGCATGCCTTTTCGCTTGTCGTGTCACTTGTTGCGCTTGCTCAACTTGTAACAAGATTTGCTTTAGCTGCGCATTTTCAGCACTCAGCTTTTGTGTTGTTTGTTCTATTTTGTGGTGAACATCAATCAATACATTGATATTGCTAAGCTCTAAACGCTTGGTGCTTAACTCTGCCAATTGTTGACCAACATGCTCTAGCTCTTTGCGTTTATCAACTATTTGTTGCTCAAACTGAGTGAGCGCAGCTTGCAGGTTATGCTTATTTTGGGTCGCAATATCAACATCGCGCAGCGCTCTCTGTAATGCTTGCTGATGACTATCGCGTTCAATTAGCTTTGTTTTGATCACATTCAAGTCGTATATTTTCTTTGTCAGACTTGGGATGACTTTTAGTTGTTCGGTGACACGTTGTTGCTCTGTTTTCGCTTCAAGCAAATACTGCTTTGCCGCTGAAAACGCTTTTTCTTTTTCGATCAATACACCATTGGCTTCTTCCAATTGGCGCTGAGAAGCAAGAAAAGTGTTGTAGAGCGAGTCTAGGTGAGTCGCTTTCAACGCATTTTGGCGCTGCAATCGTAACCTATCTATCTCCTCTGTTTGCGAAAGATGAACCGCTTGCTGCTCTAGCAATGAGTGCTGCACCTGAAATTGTTGTGCTAAAGCTTGAGCACTTTTTTGCTCGGCTCTGACGGCCTCAAGTGCTTTTTGACTGTTTTGGTAGGCCAGCTGAGCGCTTTCTAATTCAGGCTTGAGCGATTCAATACTCTCTTGCAGTTGCTGTTCGCTATCCACATTAGCAACGTCCAGAGCACCTTTGATTTGGTTATCAAATTCTTCTTTCTCTTTACGAATACCTGCTGCTTTATCAAAAAGCGCACGCTCAATTTGGCTGTAAATATGGGTTTGGAATAATTGACCGAAAATTTGCTCACGTTCTTTAGAATTTGCCGTCAATAGTTCGCGAAATTTTCCTTGTGGAATAACCATCACTTGTCGAAACTGTTTAACATCCAAGCCAATCAGATCGACCATTGCTTTAGCCACCGGATTCGGGCGATTGGCCAGCAGTTTTAGCTCATCATCAACCAGTTCGTATAACGAGGCAGCATGTGCTTTTTTCGTTGTACCTTCACCGCGCTTTTTGGGCACCTCTTGGTCAGGAGAACGCACCACTTGGAAAATTCGACCACCTAATTCAAAGCGATAAATAATTTCGGTAAAAGTATGAGGGTCAGCATAGTCACAACGCATCTGGTCACCCGTACGTTCACTGCCCGTCGTTTCGCCGTATAACGCATAGCAAATAGCGTCCAGCAACGAGCTCTTTCCTGCCCCGGTAGGCCCATTGATCAGAAATAATGGAGATGCTCCCAAAACGGTAAAATCAACGATTTCTTGTTTAGCAAAAGGGCCGAAAGCCTGCAAAGTCAACTTCAATGGACGCATTACCGTTCAACTCCTGGTTTTAACGCTTGGATAACCTCAACCACAGCTTGTTCTTGAGCAGGTGTCAATGCCTCTTGTTTCGCTTCTAAAAAGAAATCTCGAAACATATCAACTTCACCACGTGCAAGACGAGCACGCCCCATCTCCTGATCCACACCAATCAGCATACCCGGTTTTTCAAGATGCAATACATTGGGGTATGACTTACGAAGTTTCTCCATAGGGTCAAGTATCGCGTGTTTATCCGTTAAACGAACCAATACATAATCATGGCTGTTTGGATCGGTCTTACCCTGTTCAATCACCTCATCCAGTTCGCCTTCAATAATTCGCATACTATGAGGAGCACTCAGCGGGACGTGGGTTGCACTTACAAAACCGTTGCTATCCAATTCAACCAGTGTTGCACCTTTCTTTTGGTGTTGCTCGGAAAAACTGTATTTCATCAACGAGCCAGAATAACGAATGTACTCTTCACCTTTTTTCTGTGGCTGATGTAAATGTCCAAGAGCAACATAATCAAATGGCGTGAAATGTTCATGGCTGACGCGATCCGAACCACCAATTGATAAAGGACGTTCAGATTCAGACTCGATTGCTCCGTCGACGAAGCAATGACTGATCAAAACATGGCGTTGTGTTGTGTCCCATTGTTCGGTGATTTGTGTAGCAAGATATTGATGGGCTTCGTTGTGATCAGCCACTGACACTGAAAAATGGTGACGAACCGATTCGGGGTCGTTATACGGTATTCCGTAAAAAGCGACTTCGCCTGACAATGGTGTTCGCAACACCACAGGGTGCATCATCTGCTCAAAATTACTGATGATGTGCAGGCCGGAATGCTGCATCTGTTTGGCCGCAAAACCAAGCCGTTTCGCACCGTCATGGTTGCCAGGGATGAGAATCATTGGAATGCTTAAGTCATGGCATACACGCGTCACTACGTCATCTAACAATTCAATGGCAGAGGTTGGCGGCACGGAACGATCATAGATATCCCCCGCCACGACCAAAGCATCGACAGGGTTATCTTGTAAATACTCAATCAGTTGGTTGAGTACGTCTCGTTGATCATCTAATAGAGAAACATTGTGGAATTGTCGGCCGAGATGCCAGTCAGAGGTGTGAAGAAACTTCATTCCAACCCTAAAATACAGTGATACGCGTCGCTCTATGATACCCGATTAGCAAAGAAATGCGATCTAGCAGCTCTCAAAACTTGTCCGCTAGAGACATTGTTTGTCGTTACGCAGATCGCACCTTCAATTTTCGAGGTATTAATTCAATGCCCGCTTGATAACGTTTTGCTGAAGCGTTTAATGCAAGGGCTAATGCGCTGTCTGCAATTAGCTCAAATTGCTGTGGCAATGAGTTAATTTTGAACGGCAGAAAATCAAGTAATCGGTTGTCACCGAAAGTGGACAACTTAACTTTATTGACCAATTGAGGTTGATCAAGTAAGACATCGAGGATTCCCTCTAACAACGTATAAGAGGTCGCAACAATGGCATCTGGCATTTGATCATTCTCTAACCAATTCAATACCACTTTTTTACCTTCTTCACGGTTAAAGTGTTCGCCATAACCCACAATACTTGCAATATTTTGACTACGTAGCGCCGACTCAAAGCCTAATTGACGTTCTTGAGAAATATTAAGTTCTGGCAATGCGCCAACCAGTCCTACGGTTTTTATCTCTTGGTTAAGTAAAGAATGGGTCAATTCATAAGCAGCGCTAAAATCTTCGCTGATAACACAAGCAAAAAATTCATCATCTAACGGACGGTCAATTGCAATGACTGGCGTACCTGCATTTTGTAATTTTTGATAAAAATCACTAGCATTAGGAATTGCGCTAGCAACAAAAAGCGCCTCAATTCGACGAGAAACTAAGGCATCCGCGACCGACATTTCAGTTTGAACGTCATCATCAGAACAGGCGATCAAAATTTGGTAGCCCGCCTGGCGAGAGTTTTGCTCAAGCAATTTAGCTAAACGAGCGTAACTGGTGTTTTCGAGATCAGGAATAATCAACCCAAACGATCGGCTATTGCCAGCTCTTAATGCAGAGGCAGCATGATCTGGGCGATAGTTATGAGCATTGACCACGTCCATCACTTTTTGCTGTGTTTTTTCACTAATTCGATACTTCTGAGCTTTGCCATTAATTACATAACTGGCCGTGGTTTTAGAAACACCAGCCAACTTGGCTATTTCATCTAGTGTCATATCAACTACTCTTATTATGTGCGTCTGATCATAGAAATAATCATTCGATCTCTGATGAGGTTGAATTATACGCTGAATCGATTCAGTATTAAAGCTGAAAGGATTCAGCAAAACCAAGAAATGATAAACAACACGACATTTAGTGCTCATTTCAACCAACAACACCATTTTTTGATAATAAATGCGTTTGCTGAATTTTTTTGGACTGAAAGCTGAATCGATTCAGCTTGATATAATACGATTATTAAACTATTACTGATTTTATTTCTATTAGTGATAACGAATAAGCCGCAAGGCAACAAGGGGCCAACATGCTGCAACTCACCTCAAATAATATTAAATTGAGCCAATCGCAAGCCAATAAACAAGATGCGATTCGAGCTATCGCTGCCGATCTTGCTGAAAAAGGACTGGTCGATTCTGGCTATGTTGAAGGAATGCTCAACCGAGAAGCACAGAATTCTACGTTCCTTGGCAATGGTATCGCTATTCCACACGGAACGACTGACACACGTTCATTGGTTAAACAGACGGGTGTGGCTGTTCATCATTTTCCTTCAGGTGTTGATTGGGGAGATGGTAATACGGTTTATGTTGCTATCGGTATCGCAGCAAAATCAGACGAACATTTAGGTATTCTTAAACAACTTACCAAAGTGCTTTCAGCCGATGGCGTGGAAGAAAAACTAAAGCAAGCAAGAACCGAAAACGACGTTATCGCTTTACTTAATGGTGAAGTTCAATTTGAGACTGATTTTGATGCATCTCTTATTCAACTACTTTTCCCTGCCAGTGATATGGTGCAACTGAGCGCGGTTGCTGGTGGCTTGCTGCGCAACACCGGTTGCGCTGAAAATGACTTTGTTGCGGAACTGGTGACTAAAGAACCGACACATTTAGGCAAAGGTTTATGGCTAGTCAGCAGTGATAAGTCCGTGAAGCGTACGGCGATGGCTTTTGTCTCCACAGCTAATGCTTGCGAATACAACCAAATTCCAGTTAAAGCATTGATTGCACTTGCGGCATGTAACAGTGCTCACCAAAATATACTGAGTAAAATTTCACAACTGATCTTCCAACAACAGCAAGATACTTTACTCAATGCAACGACTGAGCAACTTTTAGCGTTCTTCAACAATGAAGAAACAGCCACTGCTGAAGAAAGCAACTCTGGAAACGTAGCGGTATTCAAAATTAAGAATGCTCACGGTCTGCATGCTCGCCCCGGTGCAATGTTGGTTGCAGAAGCGAAAAAATTTGAGTCGGCAATTAAGGTCTCCAATCTTGATGGTGACGGTAAAGTTGTGAACGCAAAAAGTTTGATGAAAGTGATTGCGCTTGGTGTTAAGCATGGCCATCAACTTCAATTCTCAGCAGAAGGTCCAGACGCGGCTCTGGCTTTAGAATCCATCGGTAAAGCGATTGCTTCTGGCTTAGGCGAAGGTTGAGGACATAATTATGACCAATAAAGTTGTCACTATCACCCTCAACCCAGCACTTGATTTAACGGGTAGCCTTAACACACTCAATATCGGCTCTGTTAGCTTGGTTGAGCAAGGTTCACTTCATGCCGCAGGTAAAGGCGTAAACGTTGCAAAAGTACTGAGTGATTTAGGTGCTCAAGTGACCGTCACGGGCTTTCTTGGCAGTGATAATCAAGAAATGTTCTGTCAGTTATTTGAAGAAATAGGCGCACAAGATGAGTTTGTTCGTGTTAATGGTTCAACTCGGATCAACGTTAAATTGGTAGAAGCCTCCGGTGAAGTGAGTGATATCAATTTCCCTGGTGTTGCTGTCACGCCAGTTGCGATTGAACAGTTTGAACGAACACTACTAAGACTTGCCGAGGATCATGATTTCTTTGTGTTAGCGGGTAGTTTACCACAAGGCATCTCACCTGCGCTTTGTGCATCATGGATTGAAAAACTGCACTCTATGGGTAAAAAAGTGCTGTTTGATAGCAGCCGTGACGCCCTCAAAGCTGGCCTAGATGCACATCCTTGGCTTATCAAACCGAATGATGAAGAGTTGTCTCAATTTGTCGGACAAGATCTTCACTCACCAGAACAATGTCAACAGGCTGCCGCGCAACTCGCTGAGAAAGGTATCGACAATATTGTGGTTTCCATGGGCGCTAATGGTGTGATGTGGCTCAATCAAAACCAATGGCTACATGCGAAACCACCCCGCATGCAAGTAGTCAGCACTGTGGGTGCGGGAGATACACTCGTCGCCGGACTTTGCTGGGGACACATGCAAAACATGGAAAAAACTCAGCTACTCACATTCGCTACAGCACTTTCTGCACTTGCTGTCACTCAAGTGGGCGTTGGTATGTCAAACCCTGAACAATTAGAAACCCTACAACAACAAATCCAATTACAACCCGTTAGTCAAAGTGCTAACTCATAAGGACAGAAGGTCGTAACTATGAATATTGCCATTATCACTGCATGCCCTAGTGGCGTCGCAAACAGCATTATCGCTGCCGGATTACTTGAACAAGCAGCAAAATCCCTTAATTGGACTGCTAACGTTGAATGTCATTCAAGTGTCATTCAAGGTAATACGCTCTCCGATAGTGACATTACTAACGCAGACGTCGTTATTATTGCGGCAAACACACCGCTAGATACTACTCGCTTCATCGGCAAAAAAGTGTATCAAAGTGAGATTTCCGCTTGTACCTCAGATCCTAGTGCTTTTTTGAACAAAGCGGTAAACGAAGCGACTGAACTAACCGCGCAAACTGCTACCACTTTATCGGCTCCTGTTGCGACAAATACTGCAGCCAATGCCATTAAAAAGATTGTTGCAATTACGGCTTGCCCAACAGGTGTCGCTCATACATTTATGGCTGCAGAGGCTTTGGAAGAACACGGTAAGCGCCTTGGCCACCAAATTAAGGTTGAAACCCGCGGTTCAGTCGGTGCAAAAAATCAATTAACAACCGAAGAAATTGCTGATGCTGATCTGGTTATCATTGCAGCAGACATTGAAGTACCACTTGAACGCTTTAATGGCAAAAAATTGTACAAAACCAGCACCAGCCTTGCACTGAAGAAAACCGAGCAAGAAATTACTAATGCCTTTAATCAAGCGGCTACTTACACGCACTCTTCATCAGCCAATAGTAACCAAACTGAAGAGAAAAAAGGTGTTTACAAACACTTGATGACTGGTGTTTCACACATGCTTCCAGTCGTGGTCGCAGGTGGTTTGATCATCGCGCTATCCTTTGTTTTCGGTATAGAAGCGTTTAAAGAAGAAGGCACATTAGCCGCCGCGTTAATGACTATTGGTGGTGGTTCTGCCTTTGCTTTGATGATCCCTGTGCTTGCGGGTTTCATTGCGTTTTCTATTGCAGACCGCCCTGGCCTTGCTCCTGGTTTGATTGGCGGTATGTTGGCAAGCTCTACTGGCGCAGGTTTCCTTGGCGGTATTGCGGCCGGTTTCATTGCCGGTTACTCAGCCAAATTTATTGCTGATAAAGTCTCATTACCTCAATCAATGGAAGCATTGAAACCAATTCTAATCATTCCATTTATTGCGACTTTGATTACTGGCTTGGTAATGATTTACATCGTCGGTGGTCCTGTAGCTGGTATCATGACAGCAATGACAGAGTTCCTGAACAACATGGGTTCTGCTAACGCGGTCTTACTCGGTGTTATTCTTGGTGCAATGATGTGTTTCGACCTCGGTGGCCCAATCAACAAAGCGGCTTACACTTTTGGTGTTGGTCTACTAGCTTCACAAACTTACGCCCCTATGGCTGCCATCATGGCCGCAGGTATGGTACCAGCATTAGGCATGGGTTTAGCGACATTCCTAGCGAAAGATAAATTTGAAGCGGGTGAACGTGAAGCGGGTAAAGCATCATTTGTTCTTGGCTTATGCTTTATCTCTGAAGGTGCTATCCCATTTGCAGCTAAGGACCCAATGCGAGTCATCCCTGCATGTATGGCGGGTGGGGCATTAACAGGTGCACTGTCTATGCTATTCGGTGCTAAATTGATGGCTCCACATGGCGGTCTGTTTGTGCTACTAATCCCAAATGCAATCACACCAGTATTGATGTACCTAGTTGCCATTGCAGCAGGTACAGCAGTGACAGGCTTTGGTTACGCTTTCTTGAAAAACCGTGCTAAAGCGGATGATAAGTCGGCGGCAACCGCTTAAAAACAATAAAATTTAAACCTGTGAGCAGCATGCTGCTCACTTCTTTTTTCTTAGTCCCCCTCGACTAACTTGCCAGTGAATTGCTCCTTTCACTGGCTTTTTTATGTCTGTAACTCACTTTCATTACGTAATAAAAAACCAGCAACAGAGTGCTGGTCTATTTAATACATTAATAAGACAGTTACTTATGCTTGTCCTGGACGTATTTACGGCTTACATCAAC
Source organism: Vibrio sp. 1180_3 (assembly GCF_029478545.1). NCBI lineage: Bacteria > Pseudomonadati > Pseudomonadota > Gammaproteobacteria > Vibrionales > Vibrionaceae > Vibrio > Vibrio sp. 1180_3. The sequence continues at coordinate 100,614 of NZ_SJFM01000011.1, read as the reverse complement.
AACGGCAACATCTTTAAAGAAGCTGCGCCCCAATAACAACGGAAATGTTAAGTGAGTGCGGTCAGCCAACGTAAATTCCGTTCTCTCTTTAAGATCACCGATTTCTATCCATGCCACTACTACGGCACGCTGTTGTGTACCTTCAGCACTAGATTGACGAATATTCACCCAACGCTCAACTGGTAAGCTGATCTCGTCACTTTTAACATTATCATGCTCAATTCTGAACTTAACCCAATCTTTCCCGTCGCGCTCAAAGTTAACAACATCAACCGCACTGATTGAAGAAGTCGTCGCCCCTGTATCAACACGCGCTCTGAAATTTTCGTTTAAACCGGGGACATATACCCACTCTTTTTCACCCAGAATCAACTTGCCATCTGACGTTTTTTTCGCCTTGAGGACAATCGCTGGTTTTTCGACCGGCTTTTCAGCCGGTTTCGTTTGCTGTTCAGTTTCTGGTTTGGGTTGTTCAACTTTAGGTTTTTGCTCCGGTTCAACGGGTATTTGGCTAGTAGTACTACACGCCATTAAACTGCCACTGAGCATTAAAGGAACAATAACTTTCCATTGCTGTTTCATTCATTCACCTAATCAAACTGATAAAAATTTAAGAGATGTTTACTATCGCTTCTGCTACATAAGGAATGTGTTTTTCAGATAGACCTGCAATATTAATTCGACCATCCCCCACTCCATAAATACCATATTGCTCACGTAGCTGAGTCATCTGGTCTACAGTAAAGCCTAGCACAGTAAACATGCCCTTGTGACTTTCGATAAAGTCGAATTGTGAAGTATTATGTTGATTTCTCAATTGATTACACAAGGTTTTACGCAGGTTTAACAAACGCTGCTGCATTTCACTTAACTCTTGCTTCCAAATTGCAGTTAACTCTTGATTTTGCAAAATCGTTTTCACCAATGCAGCGCCATGGTCAGGTGGCATGGTGTACGTGGAACGCGCTAGCGTCAGAAGTTTGCCTTTTGCATTCGCCACATCTTGCGCATTTTTACCCACAACAATGGCCGCTCCCGTCCGTTCACGATACAGGCCAAAGTTTTTCGAACATGACGTAGTAATCAACATTTCTTCTATGTTATCAGCCATATAGCGAAGACCTTGAGCATCTTCTTCTAAACCATCGCCAAAACCTTGGTATGCAATATCAACAAACGGAATAAATCCGTTCTTTTGCGCAAGCTTAGTAATTTCTTGCCATGCAGCAAAATCGATATCAGCACCTGTTGGGTTATGGCAACAACCATGTAAAAGCACCACATCTTTTGGCCCTGCTTGTGCTAAATCTTCAAGCATACGTGCGGTATCTACTTGTTTAGTATCACGGCTGAAGTAAGCATAGTATCTCACTTTCAGGCCAGCGGCTTCCATTACAGGTTTGTGGTTCACATAGCTAGGATCGGTGATCCATATTGTAGTTTCAGGTTGAGCAATACGCATGAGATCGCCAAGCATTCTCAGCGCACCACTGGCACCAGGAGTTTGAATTGCAGCTACGCGATCCATCGCTGATGTTCCTGAAAGCAGCAAATTAACCATGCTTTGGTTAAACTCTTCGCAGCCAGCAAGTCCAACATAAGCTTTGGTGGTTTGTGTAGCGACAACAATGTCTTGCGCTTTAGCGATTGAGCGCATGATTGGCGTTTCACCTTGGCTATTGCGGTAAACGCCAATGCCTAGGTCAACCTTTTCAGCGCGAGGATCGTTACGATATGCAACGGATAATGAAAGTATTGGATCAAGTGTTGGTGTTGGTAAGTGTGAAAACATGAAAGTCACAACCCTTTGAAATTCAAGCAATGACCTTCACGTTAACACTAGATACAGAATTTTTACAGTCTAAATTGATGGATTATTTGATTGGAACTACCACGCCATTCCAAGCTTGGATCGGCTTTATCTTGTTCAAATTTACCATCGACTAATACATCAATATATTCAATGACTTGCTGCTGTTCATTACTGAGTTCATTTAACGTGTAGCCGGTCCATAGCCAGATATCTTTACCCTGACATTCAGCTTTAACTCGCTTAACCAAGTGTAATATGGAAGCGACATTTTGTGGATGCAGTGGGTCTCCGCCAGACAATGACAACCCGCGACGTTTAATGCGAGTATCGTTGAGATCAGCAATGATTTGATCTTCTAATGCCGCACAATAAGCATGACCAGATCGCAAAGACCACGTTCCTTGGTTATAACACCCCTTACATTGATGCTCACACCCAGAGACAAACAGCGTGCAGCGTGTCCCTGGGCCATTGACTACGTCAATCGGGTGATATTGATGATAATGCATTGAAATCTCACTGACCCAGTATTACAGATGCTTCACGCGTCGTTTAACTTCTTCTTGCTTACCGAAGTTAAATGGGCGTGCATCTGGGCTACCCAAGTAACCGCACACTCGACGAGTCACCGATACTTTAGAGGAATCATGGTTACCACATTTAGGGCAAGTGAAACCTTTGCTTGTACATTCAAACTCACCAGTATAACCACATTCATAGCATTCATCGATAGGCGTGTTTGTACCGTAATAAGGCACGCGGCTATAGCTGTAATCCCACACATTTTCCAACGCTTCCACGTTTCTCTGCATGTTTGGAAACTCGCCATAACAGATAAATCCACCACTAGAAATGTCTGGGTAAGGCATCTCAAAGTCAATTTTATCGTACGGGTTTACTTTCTTCTGAACATCTAAGTGGAAGCTGTTGGTGTAATAGCCTTTGTCTGTGACCCCTTCAATAACACCAAACTCTTTAGCATCAATACGGCAGAAACGGCTACAAAGGTTTTCACTAGGCGTGCCGTACAAGCTAAATGCATAACCGGTTTCTTCAGTCCACAACTCCACGGCATCTTTTAAGTGTTTAATGATATTTAACGCCTGCTCGCGCAATTCACTATCGTCATACACATGCTTCTGCTGACCAAACAATGCGGTGATAGTTTCATGAACACCGATATAACCTAGTGAGATTGAAGCGCGACCATTTTTGAAAATATCCGCAATAGAATCATCAGCTTTCAAGCGCACACCACACGCCCCTTCCATATATAGGATTGGCGCAACTCGTGCTTTCACTTTTTCAAGACGGCTAATACGCGTTTCGAGTGCACGACGAGCAAGTTTTAGTTTTTCATCCAACAATACGTAGAATTTGGTCACATCGCCACCCGCTTTTAAGGCGATACGTGGTAAGTTCATGCTAACCACGCCTAAGTTGTTGCGCCCTTCGTGGAGTAACTCACCATTTTCTTCGTAAGTATTCAAGAAACTGCGACAACCCATTGGGGTTTTGAATGAACCTGTCACCTCAACCACTTTATCGTAGTTTAAAATATCTGGGTACATACGCTTAGTCGCGCACTCTAGAGCTAATTGTTTGATGTCGTAATTTGGATCTTCCGCTTTGTGGTTTAAGCCGTCTTTGATAGCAAAGACCAATTTAGGGAACACTGCGGTTTTGCGATTTTTGCCTAAACCCGCAATGCGATTTTTAAGAATCGATTGCTGGATCAGTTTTGATGCCCAGCTCGTCCCTAAACCAAAACCGAAAGTAACAAACGGTGTTTGCCCATTCGCGGTATGTAGTGTATTGACTTCGTACTCAAGGGATTGGAATGCGTCGTAACACTCTTTTTCAGTACGTGAAATAGCAAAATCTTCAGGATTATGGATATCCCACTCTTTGGCGATTTCTAAATGTTTTTCGTAACTGGTGATCACATACGGTTCAAGCACTTCATCAATACGGTTGATGGTCGTGCCACCATAAATGTGACTTGCCACTTGAGCAATAATTTGCGCAGTCACCGCCGTTGCCGTCGAAATCGATTTTGGGGTGTCAATTTCTGCATTACCCATTTTAAAGCCGTGGGTTAGCATCCCTTTCAAATCGATCAGCATGCAGTTGAACATCGGGAAAAATGGAGCGTAGTCAAGGTCGTGATAATGAATATCACCTTCGTCATGAGCCTGCACAATATCGCGAGGTAAAATGCGCGTTTTTGCATAGTGCTTAGCCACAATACCCGCTAATAAATCACGCTGTGTAGGGATCACTTTACCGTCTTTGTTGGCATTTTCATTGAGCAAATCTGCGTTGCTTTCTTCAATCAAACCTTCGATTTCTTGTGTTAAAGCACTCTGTTTTTCACGTGCGATATCACGGTCATGACGGTATTCAATGTATGAACGAGCTAATGCTTTATAAGGACCTTGCATTAGCTCGTTCTCTACCAGAGTTTGAATTTCAGCGATATGGACTTCATCGTAATCTTTCAGCTTTATTTCAACCGCCAGAGCAACATTTAACGCATAAATAGCGATCTCTTGGTCGACATGCTCAGCAGCACTTTCAACAGCAGATTGAATGCGATCACGGTTGAACGGGGCTCTCGATCCGTCACGTTTGATTACGATAGGTTTCACCATTTCTCCTTACCCCGAGCATACCCACAGACTTATCCACAAATACACTATATAGAGCAGTTTATTATCCGACTGACACAATATGTTGTGGCGTATTTAACGAGAACGACTACTCCAGCGTATTGATTTAGATCAACAAATAACGAGCATCGTACAAGATCAATTCGATCTTAGAGTGTTACTTCTCACTTAGAAAAGAAACGATGAAAATTGCAATTTTGGGTGATTTTTTTCTTGAATTTTCACAAAACCTGCTAGGCTAAAGGCTTAGATGAGGCAGGCAAAATATTCGTATGAAAAAATCAAAAATTCGACGTGTTTTAACGGCAGGAATACTTTTTACGATCTCTTTTTGTGGATGGGCACAAAATCTCAAATTAGCGACATGGAATATAGAGTGGTTGTCGCTGACACCGTCGGCAAAAATTACCGAGTCACAACGAACTGAACAAGATTTATCGGCTCTAAACCACCATTTTCAACATGTTGCACCCGATGTGCTGGCATTTCAGGAAGTCGATAGCCAAGAAGCAATACAGCGCGTGGTAGGGATGGAATATGATGTGCTTATCTCTGATCGCTCAAGCAAAGACAACCGCCATTATCAGTTTAACGACCAGAATCAATACACAGGTTTTGCTATACGCCAAGGCATTCCTTTTTCTGATCCTGACGATCTCAACCTCACGCCCAACAACAAGCATAAGCTTCGCTTTGCGAGCTATGTGGTTCTTTATCCAAACACTCCACGACAGATTCATTTGCTATCGGTACACCTCAAAGCAGGTTGTAGCGGAAAATACCGAGCGAACTCAGCCAACTGCACAACCTTGAAAACACAAGGCCTAGTGCTCAATCAATGGCTATTAGAAAAAGAGCGGTTGAATCAAGCCTATGCCATCCTCGGCGATTTCAATCATAACTTGGCCTACTCCAACGACTGGTTATGGCAGGTAATAACCGAAGGGACAGCTCAATCCCCACTACTGGCTAGTCAACATACAGCCGCGATTTGTAAGGTACGCTCTAACCAAAACCCACAACAAACTCATCAGTTTCGTTCTCTGATTGATCATGTGATTGTCAGTCGCGCATTAGAAACATCACAAACTCAACAGATCACCTACCCAGGTGAGCAAGTCCTCAAATACCGCTTGAGTGACCATTGTCCAATAACCAGTGTGATCGATTATTAAACTAAAAAGGCCGCCTCATTATTAAATAAGGCGGCCAACGACTAGATTGCGCATTTCATGCTAATGGTGGCAAAAACGTTTCTTCATCACCACATAGTACAGAACAGGAATCACCAGCAAGGTCAGTACCGTCGATACAAATATGCCAAAGATAAGGCTGATAGCTAGACCATTAAAAATGGGATCATCCAGAATGAATACCGCACCGATCATTGCCGCTAACGCTGTCAACATAATCGGCTTTGCTCGCACCGCGGCCGATTGAATTACCGCTTCCGAAAATTCCATTCCGGCTTCAACCTGTTGGTTGATAAAATCCACCAGCAAAATCGAATTGCGCACGATGATCCCCGCCAGTGCGATCATCCCAATCATGGACGTGGCGGTAAACTGAGCGCCTAAAATGGCATGCCCTGGCATCACACCAATAATAGTGAGTGGAATTGGAGCCATAATAATCAAAGGCACAAGATAAGATTTAAATTGAGCAACCACCAATAAGTAGATCAAAATCATTCCCATGCCGTAGGCAATACCCATGTCGCGGAAGGTTTCATAAGTGATGGTCCATTCACCATCCCAGAATATTTCCACACCATTTAAACCCGTGGGTTGATGAATATAGTACTGCTCAACCGGTAGCCCCAACTCATCCATATTAAGTGCCATTTCAAACATGCCATATAGTGGACTATCAATTTCACCCGTCATATCAGCAACAACCATCACCATCGGTAGCAGGTTTTTATGCACAATATAGTCATCCATTTGCGTTTGACGCACTTCTACCAAATCCGATAATGGGTACGCACTGCCCGTCAAACTCCCCACTTTCATATTCAGCACTTGCTCTAAGCGAACTTTTGCCGTTTCAGTCGCTTGAATTTGAACGGGAATCGGATATTTACTGTGCTCGCTGTGCAAGTAAGTGACTGGCTTTCCACCGACTGCTGTTGCCAATGCATCAACAATCGACGCATAAGGTACTTGGTAGTGAGAAGCTTTGCTGCGATCAATCACCACTTGCCATTTTTGATGAATTTCAGGCAAGTACATATCGACATCAACAATATCTGGTGTTGAACGGAAAATATCTCTTAATTGTCGCGCAGCTTGTGCTCTGATTTCAGGTGTTGGTCCATATACTTCCGCTAAGATAGGCGACCAAACGGGTGGCCCGGGTGGTACTTCGACGACCTTTACCTTACCGCCAAATCGCTGAGCAACCTCATTAAGTAATGGGCGAACTTCACTTGCAATGCTGTGACTGTCTTTATCTCGCTCTTTACGCCCAAGTAAGTTAACTTGAATGTCCCCTTGGTTGGCTTGGTTACGCATAAAATAGTGACGTACAAGACCATTAAAGTTAATCGGAGCCGCCGTACCTGCATAAATTTGGTAGCCACTCACTTCTGGAACATTATTAAGCACCGCACCTAATTCAAACAACACACGTTGCGTTTTTTCAAGTGAAGCACCTTCTGGCATATCAAGTACAACTTGGAACTCAGATTTATTATCAAAAGGCAGCATTTTTAAGATGACGGCTTTCGTCACTGGTAGCAAGATTGACCCAGTAATAAGGGCAAACACCCCCAACAGCAACAACCAACGATTACGCCTCTGTGACGATGAGGTTACAAAGGGGTTCATGATGCGATGGAAAATACCGCTCGCGGCTTTGCCTTCTGGATGATGTGGCGCTGATTTAAGAAATTTCCCTGCAAGCCATGGTGAAAGCACAAACGCCACCGCCAGAGATATCAACATCCCCATCGATGCATTGATCGGAATAGGGCTCATATACGGTCCCATTAGCCCCGAAACAAAAGCCATCGGCAATAGAGCGGCAATCACTGTTAGCGTCGCTAAAATCGTCGGTCCACCGACTTCATCAACAGCAACCGGGATAAGCTCCGACAATTTATTTTTGCCCAGCGCCATATGTCGATGGATGTTTTCAACCACGACAATAGCATCGTCAACCAAAATGCCAATCGAAAAGATCAACGCAAAAAGTGAAACGCGATTGAGTGTAAAGCCCCACGCCCATGAGGCAAAAAGTGTGATCATCAACGTAACAATAATTGCAATACCAACCACTATCGCTTCACGCCAGCCCATCGCAAGCACAACTAAAATCACAACCGCAGTGGTAGCAAAAATTAATTTGGCTATTAAGGTATTACTTTTGTCAGCAGCTGTCTGGCCATAATCACGGGTAATTTCGACATTGATACCTTTAGGTATCAATTGATTCTCTAATTCAGCAACACGCGCCTCAACAACTTGAGCGACTCGCACCGCATTTTCGCCCCCTTTTTTAGCAATGGCTAGTGTGACCGCAGGATAAATGCCTTGCTTATCACTGGTCCAAACATGTTGTGTTGGGGTATCAACGCCTAAGTTTACTGTAGCGACATCAGATAAATAGAATGGCGTATTGTTATGTAGCCCAACAACCAGTTGTTTTACTTCTTCTACTCGAGTTAAAAACTGACCTACCTGAATCGGAAACTGCTGATTGTCATGTGTCAACTTCAGCATAGTTGAACTGGCATTCGCCGCAGGTAAATGCTGATTAAGTTGATCTAACGTGATACCAAAGCTATTCATTTTGACGGGATCTAATCGAACATCGACAATCGTAGGTTGGCGTCCAACAGTGTAGATATCACGTGTGCCATCAATCCGCTTAAGCTCCGTTTCTAAACCATGAGCTACTTGCGTTAGTTGTTGACTATCATAAAGCCCTGACTTGTCTGATAAGGTGATGCTGACAATCGGCACATCTTCAATGCCTTTGGGTTTAATGATTGGTTCACCGACGCCGACACCGGCTGGCATCCAATCTTTATTTGAATAGAGCTTATTATAAATACGCACTACAGCTTCGTTGCGTGGTACTCCAACCTCAAAGATGGCCACAATCATTGCGCCATCAGGTTGAGAAAAAGAATAGATCTTATCAATTCCTTGAATTTCAGAAATGATCTGTTCAGCAGGATTGGTGACTAAACTTTCAACTTCCGCAGGTGAAGCGCCGGGGAAAGGGATATAAACATCGGCAAAGGTGACATCTATTTGCGGCTCTTCCTCTTTAGGGGTCACCATCACAGCGAATACACCCATCAACAACCCAACCAAAGCTAACAAAGGGGTCATTGCTGAATTCTGGAATGCTTTTGCTATTCGACCTGAAATGCCTAAACGATTATCCATATCACTCACCCACTTGTGTAAACGCACGACTTACAACCGTGTCACCTTGTTCCAAGCCAGACAACACTTCGACATATTCACCATAGGTTTGTCCTAAACGTACAGGGTTCAAAATACGTTGTTCATCCACCATGCGATACACCGCGCTAAGTTCAGCTCGGCGCAAAACTGCCGAATTCGGCACAAGCATGACATCACGTTGACCGTAGTTAAATTCAGTTTTGACCCACATTCCTGGCATAAGAGTTTCTGCAGAGTTGAATTGCCCTGTTTGTGGTAAATCTAAGCGAATTTTGAAGGTGTGAGATTGAGGATCTGCGTAGCTAAACAGGCTAAATTCTGTTGGTGTGATTTTTTCGCCACTAGGCGCGATGACTTGAAATTGGTCAATGGTCGTCACATTAGGTTGATAACGTTGTGGGATCTCGGTTTCTACTCGCAATTTATCCAATGAAAAACCGCTAATCAGTGCCATTCCTGGCGAAACCGTTTCACCTAACTCAACATGGCGTTGAGTCACAACACCGTCATAAGGTGCCGTAATATTGGTGTAGCCTAGTGATTCTTTCGCTTGTGATACGGCAGCTTTTGCCGCTTTCACAGCGGCAGCGCTGCTGCGCGCTTTCGCTTCAGCACCATCCATTTGGTCTTGAGAGATCGCGCCTTTAGGAAAGAGTAAACGATAACGTTTAACCTGAGCTTGGGCTTCTCGGTTTTGTGCTTCAGCGCTGGCTAACTGAGCTTGAGATGCATCTAAAGATGCCGATTGCTGAACCGCACTGATTTCAAGCAGAACCTCACCGCTTTTAACATAGTCGTTTACGTCAACATATAGACCAACAACACGGCCAGACGTTTGCGCTGCCACTGTGCCCTTATTCACAGGCTGAACAACACCGTCAAGTTCAACTCGTTGCGGTAGTCGTTCACTTTTTACTGTGTATAACGCACTAGCATAGGCGCTGATCCCGTAACTACTACTGACTAAGGCAATTAATACACTCCAAGATAGCCTTTTCATCTTTCCCCCTCACTTATCATTACGATTTCATCTGCCTATACCAGTTTAGATACACTAGGCAGTTTGTGTTTGACGTTTTTTACTATTGTTAATACAGATCAATAAATTAGTAGCGCCTAGTCCAACCATCATCGAAGCGAAGAAAATCCAAACGCCACTATTTCCTAATGCTAAACTTGACAGCGCTGGTCCCGGACAAATACCAGCCAATCCCCAACCAATACCAAAGATTGCCGCGCCAGATACTAACTTTGCATCGATATTACGGTTATTCGATAAACAGAATTGTTCAGCATTGACTGGTTTCTGTCTTGGTTTAATGACCAATAAGTACATTGGCATAAAAACTGCAAGCGCTCCGCCCATAACAAACATTAAACTTGGATCCCATGCGCCAGTGATATCTAGAAAACCGACGACTTTTGCTGGGTCTGCCATGCCAGATAACACCATACCTAAACCAAATAACAGGCCCGCCACTAAAGACGTTAATCGAAACAACAGATTGTTCATTTTTACACTCACTTAACTAAGATGAAGACGCACAAACACAGTCATGGCTGCAACCACCATGAAAACACAAGTAGCAACAATAGAACGAGGAGATAAGCGGCCGATACCACAAATCCCGTGCCCACTTGTGCAACCGTTCCCTAAGCGTGTACCAATACCAACCAGTAACCCTGCCAATACCAGCATGCCACTACCAATCGTAAAGGTTTGAGGTACTTCTGCACTGAAGAAAAGCACACCCAACACACCACCTGAAACCATGCCAAGCGCAAACAATAAACGCCATGCAAAGTCACGCGTTTTGGGCGTCATCAACCCAGTTAAAACACCACTAATTCCTGCTATCTTGCCATTAAATAGCAACATTAATGTGGCTGATATCCCTAGTAAAACACCACCAAACAACGATTCCCAAGGAATGCTAAAAGCCATTATTTTTCCTCTATTCTCACTAATTACAAAATACGGTTTGTAAGCTTTGGATAAGCTGAGCAATGCGCGAATCAGACAACGAATAGAACACCTGTTGTGACTCTTTTCTTGCTTGAATAATGCCGTGCTTACGCATTACGGTTAGATGCTGAGAAAACGCCGACTGGCTCAACGCTGAACTTTGTTGCAGCAGCCCAACCCCTACCTCACCATTTATTAACTGGCAAAGCACCATCAAACGTTCTGGGTGAGCTAACGTTTTTAGCAGCTCAGACACTTCGATAGCATTGGTTTTCATTTGCTCAATATTGATCGATGTAGCATCCATCATTATTCCTCCGCGATACATTTAAATTAGATAATACTAATAAATGTAATTTAGTCAATGCTTATTTAGTTAATGTGAATTTAGACAAATTAACATTAGACTTTTCTAATTTACAGGATTATAGTGATTTCAATTTCCAACGGAGGGTAACAATATGACTATTGAAAATGGCGTACGAGTATTGGCGGGCAGTATGATATTGCTTTCGGTAATTCTCACGATGTTTGTACATCCCAACTTTGTTTGGTTAACCGTATTTGTCGGTGTAAACCTTATCCAAAGCGCTTTTACAGGGATTTGTCCTGCTGTATTTTTCTTGAAGAAGCTTGGCCTAAGTTAAGGGGATATATCCCTAAGCCAAGCTTTTGATTAATTTTTTTGGAGTGAGTTATGACTAAAATTGTGATTACTGGTGGTGTTGCTGGTGGCGCATCAGCAACTGCCCGTGCCCGTCGTCTAAGTCAAGATGCTGAAATCATCATGTTCGAGCACGGCCCTTATGCATCCTTAGTGAAATAGATAATTGACTACATTTTTTGATTTTTCCTTTTTAATTTATCTATATCATTGATTTTATGGAGATCAGCATGACCAAAATCGTAATTATTGGCGGTGTTGCAGGTGGCGCATCAGCAGCAGCTCGTGCAAGACGTCTTAGTGAAGATGCACAAATCATTATGTTTGAAAGAGGCCCTTTCGTTTCGTTAGTCAACTGTATGATTGACGACATTTTGTAATTTGATAGTTGTGGTCACAGCTAGCAACTAACGGTTTTCCAACCTAAATTCACTTTAGTAATAATTTACAGAGTAGAGAATATTAAGATATGACTAAAATTTTAATCGTCGGTGGTGTCGCTGGCGGAGCTTCAGCAGCAGCAAGAGCCAGAAGGCTTAGTGAAGATGCCCAAATCATAATGTTTGAGCGAGGAAGCTTCGTCTCGTTCGCAAACTGCGGATTGCCCTATCACATAGGCGGCGATATCAAAGATCGCAGTAAATTATTACTACAAACACCAGAAAGCTTTTTAGCTCGATTTAATGTTGACGTTCGTGTAATGAATGAAGTCATATCTATCGACCGCCACAACAAACTCGTTACTGTTAAGAACCTGATTGATAGTAGTGAGTATGAAGAAAACTATGACTTCCTGTTACTTAGCCCAGGTGCAGGCCCAATTGTTCCGCCAATCAAAGGCATTGATAACCCACTTACTCATTCATTGCGTAACATTCCAGACATGGATCGTATCATTCAAACGATTCAGATGAACAAGCCCGAACACGCGACTGTTGTTGGTGGTGGATTCATTGGTCTAGAAATGATGGAAGCCTTCCACCAGCTTGGCATTAAAACCACTCTCATCGAGATGGCAGATCAAGTGATGACACCTGTTGATAAAGAAATGGCGGGCTTTGCTCATGCTGAAATTCGTCAAAAAGGCATTGACCTAAAATTGGGAGTTGCCCTTCAAGCTATTGAGTATGTACCGAATGAACATATCGCGAGCTTTAGTTCTGGTGAGAATGAAAATAAACAACATATTGAGGGTGAACTGAATCTTACCCTCAACAACGGTGAAACATTAACCACTGATATCTTAATCATGGCTATTGGTGTTCGCCCAGAAATTAAATTAGCAAAAGAAGCAGAATTAGACATTGGGGCACTTGGTGGTATCTATACTAATGAATACATGCAAACGAGCGATCCAAGCATCTACGCAGTGGGTGACGCTGTTGAAGAAAAAGATTTTGTGACTGGTGGCCGAACCTTAGTACCTCTTGCTGGCCCTGCAAACCGTCAAGGTCGTATGGCGGCCGATAACATGTTAGGTCGGAACGAGACTTATCAAGGTACACAAGGTACGGCGATTTGTAAGATCTTCGATCTTGCTGTGGCTTCCACTGGTAAAAATGAGAAACAGCTTAAACGCGCAGGCATTGAATACGAAAAAGTTTACGTCCACACCGCAAGCCACGCGAGTTACTACCCTGGCGCTGAAATTGTTTCATTCAAAATGTTGTTCGATCCTAAGTCTGGCAAAATTTACGGTGCTCAAGCAGTCGGTAAAGACGGTATTGATAAACGCATCGACGTGATGGCGGTTGCTCAACGCGCAGGTATGACGGTAGAGCAACTCCAACACTTAGAATTGACTTACGCGCCACCTTACGGCAGTGCAAAAGATGTGATCAACCAAGCTGCGTTTGTCGCAAACAACATCATCAAAGGTGACGCAACTGTGATTCATTATGATGAAATTGATAATTTATCTGAAGATCAAGTCCTTCTTGATGTACGTAATCAAGGTGAACTTGAGTCGGTAGGATACCTTGAAGGTGCAATCAATATTCCTGTCGATCAATTACGTCATCGTATGAACGAACTACCAAAAGATAAAGAAATTGTTATTTACTGCCAAGTTGGGTTACGCGGTAACGTCGCTTATCGTCAACTAGTCAACAAAGGTTTTAAAGCACGTAATTTGATTGGTGGGTATCGTACTTACTGCCACGCAAAGATGTAATTACTGTTAACAAAATTGATAGCCAGTAATAATATTGCTGGCTACTGTATAGCTAACCCTCTCCTTCAATAGTCAGTTTCACTGTGTTGTAACATTGGCTCTAGCTTTTTTGTCAACTAATTGTATGATTTAGGTAACACCTCTCCATCTCCTTTTTCCTTCAGAAGAAACAGATGACTACGTTACTTGCATACATCAACAGCACCAAAGTTGCCCATTTAACCAAGCTTACTGATGGCAAACTGCAATTTTGCTACGATGAGAAATGGTTAGAACAGCAGAACGCCTACCCAATTTCGCTATCTCTCCCACTTCAAAGTCAGCCGTACATCGGTACTCCTGTATTAAACTACTTTGACAATCTACTACCTGACCTTTCTTCGGCGCGTAAGAATATACAACATCGCTATAACACCGACTCAACTGACGTGTTTGACTTATTACATGTAATCGGGCTCGATTGCGTTGGCTCACTTTCATTACTGCCAAAAAATGAAGTGCATAATGGTCTTTCTTCAACGCAACTGGAACCACTTTCAGTTCGTAATTTACACAATATAGTTACGGCTCATGAGTATCAGTTCCCTCTTGGCATGTCCAATAAACACGACTTCCGCATCACAATATCTGGGGCGCAAGAGAAAACTGCACTAGTTAAAATCAAAAATGATTGGTTTTTACCCAGTTTGGATTACCCAAGCACTTACATTCTCAAATTTCCGATCGGCTTTATTCAGCAGCCAGCGGCAACACTTGATATGACGAGGAGCGTTGAAAATGAGTATTTCTGTATAAAACTTGCAGAAGCAATGGGCTTCCAAGTTCCAAAGATTGAGATCTTAGAAGTTGAAGGAATGAAAGCTCTAATTATTGAACGTTTCGATAGACACTGGTCGCAAGATGAAAACACACTTATTCGATTGGCTCAAGAAGACATGTGCCAAGTATTCTCGCTGCCCTCACGATTGAAATATCAGAGTGATGGTGGCGTTGGTATTAAAGAAATCATGCAACTACTGAGTGGTTCTAGATGCGCAGACAAGGACTGCGACAATTTTATGCGCTTTCAAGTATTTCAATGGTTGATCGGTGCAACCGACGGGCATGCAAAGAACTTTTCGATTTTTATCGAAGCGGACAGTACGTATCGATTAACACCATTCTACGACATTATGTCTGCCTTCCCCTCATCAAGTGGTAGAGGTATTAACACACGTAAATTAAAATTAGCAATGTCTCTCAAATCCACTTCAAGTGGCAATAAGTGGCATTTAGAAAAAATCTATCCGCGTCACTTTATTGCAACAGCAGAAACCGTTGGTTTCTGCACAATTCGAATGCAAGAGATACTTCACGAATTTATTGACTCCTTTCCGAATGCTATTGACCAAGTAGTTAACCAGCTACCCAACGACTTTCCTGCTCATATCATAGATTCCATTGTCAGCAACGCTCTTCGGATGCTTGTCAAAATAAAGCTCTAGCCAATCAGGGGATAGCGGTCTTTGAAAAAATGAGTCTAGATGGACAAATCTGATCTAGCTACAACCAGCTAGCTCGAAGATGGACAAAACCTTCTTAGAGTAATTACGTAAAATAGAAAAACTCGGATAACTTTTGCTATCGGGAAGTCGCTCAGTGAAGTGTCCAGTTCTGCTGGTTCAGATCAATTACTTTTGTTCTATATATCAAAAACCTGATGAGAGTCTGGTGCATACAGTTTCATTTCGAAGTAGTATGTAATAAATTGATAATAATGAGGTTAGCATGGACTTTAGAGCCACTCCTGTAACGGTAGATAATCTATTCTCTTTACGTAAGCAGTATATAGTTCCTAGAAATCAGAGGGAATTTTCTTGGCAAGAAGAACTTCTTGAAGAGTTTTGGTACGACCTTGTCTCCAATATCACCTTCAATGTAGCGTCTTCTCGTTTTGAGTTTAGTGAATATTTCATTGGAGCTATCGTTCTAGCAGGTGATGAGGACGGGTTTGAGCAACAAATAGTTGATGGGCAGCAACGTATTACCGTTATCACCACTCTAATCTGCGCTATTTGTGAAGCTCTTAAGAAACTTGATGATATCGCATATGCTAAAGGTGTCTTTGATAACTACATCGAAGGTGCTCTGATTAGTGAAGAAGAAGACCCAACTTTAGAAGAGACCGAGGCTCCTAAGTATTTCAAACTTGAACGTAAGTCTGAAAGCAACTTTTACAAACTCGCAATTCAAAACTTTGAAAAACACCAATGTGAAGCAAGTAACCGTGAAGATAACTTGCTAGCAGATGCATGGAGTTTTTTTGATGACAAACTAAAAGCGGACAAATTAACGAAAGATTTGCTTGGCACTGCAAGTGCTGAACGAGCGGATGCCATCCGCTGCTTGAAAGCAATAGCAGTTCAGTTGACTCGTCACATTAAGGTTATCAAAGTTGTGGTTGCCAATAAAGATGATGCATATATCATTTTTGAAATTCTAAATGCCCGTGGTATGGATTTAGATGCAGCAGACTTAATCAAGAATAAACTGTTTAGTGAACTACGTAAGAATCATCCAATAGATTTTGCACAAACAGGTTGGAACAGCATTAACAGTGAAATTTCCGATAGAAATAAGAACTTTAAAATGGTGAATTATGTGAGGCATTGGTGGAATGCTCATTACCCTGTTTCCAGTGAAAGTTCGCTGTACAAAAACTTTAAAGATAAATTAATTTCTGGCGACTTTACCGCAGAAGATTTCCTAGAAAACTTACAAGGGAGTGTTGGCATCTATGCCAAAATACTCGACCCTCGCTTTGATGATTGGCGAGAAAACACTTCTAAACATATTTTTTATTCATTAAATTCACTGAAGATTTTTAATGTTTCGATTTGTAGACCACTAATTCTGTCCATGTTTGAAGCTTTTGCAAAGAGAAAAATTCGTCAATCTAAGCTCATCGAAATGTTACAAGTTCTTGAGTTCTTTCACTTCTCATTTAACGCTATTTGCTCACAAAGGCCCTCAGGTGTAGAGAATATTTACTCCTCTTATGCTCGCCAAGTTTTGAATGCAGATACTCGAGGAGCGGCTTCAACTGTACTTGAAGAGTTAAAGACTAAGCTAAGAGCAAAAGTACCTAGTAGAGACTTATTCATTAGAAAATTCACTGAACTCAAATTCACAAAAACAAGTGTCGCTGATAAAAAACTAATTCAATACATTTTCTTTATGTTAGAGCGCCATGAACGAGGTAGCGTTGAAGTTGTACCTTTGGATATGACACTTGAACACATCATGTCTCAAAAAACGAATCACGTTAAGGTTGGTAAAATAGGAAACCTTTTACCACTAGGCTCAGCATTAAACAATAAGGCAGACACTAAGCCATTTAGTGACAAAATTGCGTTATATCAACAGAGTAATTTTGATCTTACAAAGAGTTTTTCTCAAGACAACTTAGACACTGATGATTGGACAGCTCAGCTTATAGATCAGCGAACAACAGAGCTTGCTCGTCTCGCATACGATCACGTTTGGAAATTTTAAAGCAGACATAATCCCAAAAATTAACAGGAGCGCTCTATGTTAAAAAGAGCGCTTCACAAACTCACTTGGGGGCAAAAACACGTCAGCTAGAGGTGTTAGGACAATGGCGTGAAAAAATTAAACCAATTTGCTCAAAGGTAGTTAGATTTCAGACATTATGATATCTGCAAGCTAAGCTTCATCATACTTGCCCGAATCTAACTCCGTGAAAAACTCATCGCCTTCCATCAAGTCATCTTCTTTGATATCCAAAAACCGATAGCAAACTAGCTTCATTTTCTCTTCTTCTGTAAGAGAATCACTTTGCTCTAGGCTTAATTCTACTGGTGTTACATTTGCAAGTTCATCAGCGTGTACGGTTGAAGAAGTCATTCCCTCAATAAGTTCTTTTTCTGATAGTCGTATTTTGCTCATTCTTCTCTTCTCAACACATGATGGCATTAGATAATGTATAGCATAATGATTTACCAGCAAAACGCTGTAAACCAATCGACAACAAGGTTTAGGGCAAAGGTTTGTTTGCCGTGATCGGCGCTGGCACACCTATGGACAGAATGTGATAGGCCATTTGCTCTAACTCGTCAGTTTCGGATTAAAATTTGTACGGGTTAACGCCGCCTGAAACGGAAAATTAGAAACGCAGCGAGTAATTTCTCCAAGTACTTGGCTTTGTTAGAAACAATAGCGGCAACTCTCTTTTTCTGGGTTGCAACCCCAAACATTGCAACCACATTCTTTGGTATATGTTTTACATTAGTAACACCAGATAAAACTATCAAAAATGGATATTCACTTAACGATGATACTTATTTAGCTCATGACAAACGCTATTATGAACATATTGATGTTGAAGCAATCCAGCAGCCGCTGTTAAAGTAACAGCGATATACCATTCTGATCATCCGAAAACTAAAATCCATCTTTGCTATTGGCTAAATCATTTTGCAAAGACGCGACTAGTTCAACCGCCAAAAAAATAGAAGAATACACCATTTGAAGGCTTATATTTTCACCTTCTTGATGTTGTCCGAAGTCACCAAATGGATAGAGAGCATTTATTGCTACATAGGTTGATTTGGAAACTACTTTTGCAAGAGGGTTTGAACGCTCAGGCGTAGTTAAAGCTCTTAATAGTTTTAGTCGCTTAGCTCCTTGTGGAAAACTAGTTTTAAACTCATTTAAACTTTCATGTTCTTTATGGTAATTCCAAGTATCGAAATGACCATCAGGGACGACCTTTCCTCCAAATTCAGCATTCCAGATTATGTCAAAGCATTTATCTAAAATACCCCTAATACCACTTAAACAAACACTTGGGTGGTTCGGTAAATCTTCCATACATCTTTGTAAATACCTATTTAAGTCATGATCAATGATAGATATTTGTGAAAATCGCTTAAATAAAACATGATTAAAATTCTGTGAAAATGCTACTTCATTACTGAAAAGACGGTCTATCGCTCCTTTTTCATTTGCTAAGCCACCTAAATAAGTCTGTAATATACGACTTGGCTTATTCAATTTATTACCACTAGCTCTTGCAAAACCTTTCTCCACAATGCTCGTTTTATCGGATTGACAAACACCTTGAATCTCCGACTCTTCGGCTAATAACCTAATAGTGTCTTGTGTAGCTGGTGAACAATCATGCCAAAGATCATCTATAAAGTTTTGAATTGATTCAAATGAACCTGATACAGCTTCTTGAACCGATGCATTAGTAATCTTTTTTCCATCATGTCCATGTAACAAATAATTCAATACCTCTAACAATACAACTGGGGTCCCATTTGTAGCATTATGTAATTCAGTTAACGCCCCCTTATCAAACTCAACTTGACAGTAATTGATTAATATGTCTGATATCTCATTCTCATCAAAGCAATTAACACGTATTGGTGTCGATAAGAATATATTCCAAAAATCACTCGTTTGGGCATCTGGGTTCCTGATCAACTCTCTAAGTGTTTTTCGACTAGCCGTTATTAAAGTCAATGACCTATTCTGTGCTAATTCACGTAATTGATCCCACAAATTCCTTGTTAATTTGTCACTAGATAGTGCTTTATCAAAACCATCAAAAATAACTAGGATTTTTGTCTTATCATTTAATTCCCGTAATACCTCAGCTATGTCTTGCTTAAAAGTATCAATCGATTCATTTAAGTACTCAGAATACTCAGAATATTTATCCTTAATAGCATCAGATAAGTTGGCAGCAAATTGACTCAAGAACTCGGAATCGTTTTTTGGTGTACTATGACCAAGATCCCATAGGAGCACACACGAATACTCCCTCTTACCTTCAGATATAACAATTTCCTTTAGCCTTTCCAATATAACTGTTTTTCCTGAATATCTAGGACCAACAACTTGAATGTGATCTGGTACTGGTTTATTAATTGCCGTTAATATTTCATCAAGAATATTTAAACGACCAATCAATGTAGATTCATTACCTGTGACTGGAAATTTTCTATTTATCATTATAATATCCCTCTTCATTAAGCGAACTTTTTAATACTACTTCGCTATCTTGGTGATAACTAATCCATTTAGCCATTAACGGCACTTCAATCGTGTAATAACCAGTTCCATCTTCTCCACAAAAATTAACTAGTTCTAATTCTCTTAAGTAAGCAATATCAGCTTCTAACTCATCGTCTTTTACATTAATGCCGTTTTGTAATAAATATTCTTGTAGCATCCCAAACGTGCACAATGGTTTGTTATCAAAATTACTAGATAATACACATAACAAAGCTTGCCTTCTATATCTACCGTTAGCTGGCCCAAGACGTGCGTAATCCCACAAACTAGCAAAGTGTTCATCTGCTACAATTAGCTCATCTGTAATAAGGTTTACATCATATGTTTTAATTGAGTGTGCAGCATTCCTAACAGCATAATCAAAAATACGATTGCATATTTTTTGAATTAAATAAGGTTGTCTCGCGGTTAAACCCAAAATCAATTCTACCGCTTCACCAGAGTAAGCAACGTATTCTTTGACTGGCTCCACTACAACTTTTTCAGCGCTAGACTTATCCAAAGCCCTTACTGTTAGGTTCGTGCCAAGACCATATAATGCTGACCAATACTCTTCCCTAAGTCTCTTCAATCTTCGTGAACCAGTTAGAATCGCCGAGAATCTTGAGTAGTTTTGAATTAGATACCTAATATTTTCAGGGAGTTGAGGAGAAGTAACTCCATTATCGATGCCTTCTTGAAGCTTATCGAACTCATCCAGCATTAAAACAATACCAAGCTGCTTTTCTTCTAACACAGAAAGTAAAACTTCTAAATAATCTCTGAAATCAATAAATGGGGAATCTTCACTGATACCAGCTTTACATGATCTTGCAATTCCGAGTGCGGGCTTTCCTGCTAAGATTATTTTTCCATCTGGCAACGGAACATCAATGCCCGTTTTTGTAATAGCGAAAGCGATTGACCGCGCCATTTCTCGAAAAACTTCTACAGTAGGAACACCAACTTTATCTGATGCACCTTCTGCTCCCTGTAGACTTGAATATACAACCAACCAATTTGGTATAGTTTTACTACCCTCTAAATGTTTTAAAATTGACGTCTTACCAGATCTTCGATTGCCCTCTAATAAAATAACGTTTCCATTACCTTCAATTTGACGGACCACCTGTTGAATAAATGTTTCTCTACCGTAAAAGACTAATGCGCCATTCTCAGGCTCAAGCGGGCTACCAGTTACATATGGATTACTAGCAGTATCAAAACTCTTAAATTCTTCAGTAAGTTGCATCAATTTTATGGCAAGCTCAGAGCTTCCACTTACCTGTTTTCCTGCAAGCGTTTCAGCTCGCCACATTACGGTAAAGTTAACCGTATCAGCATCAGGGGTTTTAAATGAGAGTGAAACGTCCATCGAAGTATGGTCGGCTAGATAATAAGTTTTACCACAGCCCAAGTTAGGGGATGTCTCTACCTCTATATTCTTCAAAGGCAGAAAGCTTTGGTTGTCTAATGAAATAGAAAATTCAACATTGGAATTCTTTTCCAACTCACCCAATGATGAAGAGACAATAATGCTGATATTGGCTAATATCTTGTCGATGCACCTGCGCACTC
The DNA here is from genome assembly GCF_029478545.1 of Vibrio sp. 1180_3. Taxonomy (NCBI): domain Bacteria; kingdom Pseudomonadati; phylum Pseudomonadota; class Gammaproteobacteria; order Vibrionales; family Vibrionaceae; genus Vibrio; species Vibrio sp. 1180_3. Next base: position 79,267 of record NZ_SJFM01000011.1, on the reverse strand, counting down.
GACCACCTATATTACCAAATATTCGAAGTAACCTTTCTTCCTGATTGTAATTACCAGCCGTTGTCTCGAGTAATTTAATAATTTGGTCATCGAGATCTTGAAATATATTTAACAAGACAGGACCAGGAGGGATTTTGTTAATGTCCTTTAAAATGCGCAATATATTTAAGACACTTGAAAACCAGTCTTTTTTTCGTGAATTCAGTTCATCAATTACACCTTCAATGCTCAACGCTTTTGACGAGAACTCACTTAACAGGTAGGTAGATTTCTCAATGCTAGCATCATTGCCAATTAACTTAGGGACTTCCCCTTCCATTACTTCGATTAGATTTTCAATAGCCTTATCATCTGACTGCTGACTGTTCTCTTTTAAAAATGTAATTACATCTGTGCCATGCTGTTTATACTGCGCTACAGCACGCTTTTGCATTTCCATTGATGGTAGCAGAATTGGTAATGTTTTTATTACATCTGTGTTTATATGTTGCTGAACAGTCCCTCTTGTTCGGCTATCAAGCCAATCTTGACAAAATGAAGTGGACAAATAATAAAGCAAGTATTCAGATGAAACTTTTGCTGAGTTTATTCGTAAAACGTAAAAATTACTTCCTGCAAAAGATCCCTCGATTTTATCATCAACTAGCGCAAGTTTTCCAATGGTGCCAGTTTTAGATATTAAAATATTACCTTTGTATAATTGATTGTCAGCGTACGCACGAGCAAAATCCTCTTGTACCCAAGTTGTGATTTTTTGAATTTTAAAATCGTCAATATCTCGAATACGGATATAGCCATATTGATTTTTTAAATCAATTTGTTCACTGCTTCTTACCGTTTTGCCAGTACTTATTTGTGCGACTTTAGATAAGTTTTCTACTTTAACCTCATTACCAATCAAAGTTCTAAAGTCATTTAATAAATGAGTCAAAGCATCATCTTGCTTACGAACTGGGGTTAAATCCCAATTGTTACTTGTAATTTCTTCGACAGATATATCCCAAAAAGCACATGTTGGTGCTCCTGTTCCCCGAGTTCCTTCTATAACTCCCGATAGCAAAGGAATTTCCTCAGGTAATTCTTCGCAGAACAATCTTTCTAAAATTTCATGCAGTAGAACTTTAGGTAACAATTGAGATGGTTTACTATTTACATACTGAAAGTACGTAGCCAGATCAGCAAACCTTATTTTTCGAATTCGCTTCTTACTATTACTTAGGAACAGTAAAGCTCCACGGATTCCAGAGTCTTCAATTAATGTCTTTGGTGGTATTCTGACAACAGCTTCTATATATCCGTTTTCAATCAAATATCTTCTTAATTCTATTTGCGATCTACTTTTACCGAATAGCAATCCTTCAGGTATTGCAATTATAGCCCTACCACTGGGCTTCAATGAAAATACAGCCTGCTGAATAAACATTCCAACAACGTCGTTAGTGATAACAGGAAACTGCTTCTCATAAGATAATTGACGGTAATCTTCTCTCTTAATACCCACTGGTGGCTGAGCTAATACAACATCGTATTTAAGATGCTGATCTCGTTTATAGTTATCATACAAAGCACTTCTTTTGGTCAAATGAAAGTTAAACGTTCCTGACAAAAAGAATCGCACCATCGCAATGAGAATGGCATCTTCTGATAAGTCATATCCAGTAAATGATGTTTTTGACAAAAAGTCTGTATCTGAGGCTTCAATTGCGTTATGAGCCGCTATTAAAAAGCTTCCTTCACCCACGCATGGATCTAAAATGGTTTCCCCGCTTTTAGGGGCAGCGATAGCCACTATCAGTTGCGAAAGTAACTTACTTGAGGAAAATTGTGTTGTTTGAGGTGTTCTAGTTTCTTGTAAAATCACCTCAAACAATTGTGAAATATCTTTTCTACGGTCTAAACGAAGTCCTCCCCATTGGCTAAACCAATAGAGGGCCTCCATAACAACTCTTTTGTCTTTGAATAAATGATTCTTTGACGAAAAATCGAGTTCACTTAACCCTTCAAATTTTACAGAATATCTAAGCAGATTTAGGCTTTCATGAACATGTTGCTCAATTTCATGAGATTTAATGTTTGAAGAAAATAATTCATTCAACCTATAGGTAAAATCTAAACTATTTCTTTCACTATTGTAATCCGCAAAACTACTCATCTCATCACGCAACCATCTCAAAAGAAATAGAAGCACTAATAAATTGCGTAAATCTTCTCTGCTAACACCAAAAGACTGAAGGCGTGCTAAGACGCTTTTGACTGAAATAATTAATTCTTTATTATCCAAAACATATTACTCTTTCTAATTTCTACTTTATTGAGCGCACATCCAATGCCAATTAATAAATGCGTCAAAGCTTTTTAATTTCAACAGGTTAAAAATACCACTTACATTTAGCTAGTAACATCTAATAGATCAATATAACTTCATTTACTTTTATAATCTTCAAAACTGACAACATTTTTTAGCACCCTCTCCTAAAGCCATAGTTCCGCAATAAGCCAATAGCTTAACCATCGAGATCACCTTTGTTAATTTGCATCGAAATTTACGACATGTAGAAGCAAAGTACACGTAAATACTACTTTCTCTCATTACTAAAATTTGGTCAACTGCCTCTGAACCTCTAGGGAGCTGAACGACTTGTCTGACACGTTATGGGGTGTGCGACGTGAAGTCGTATGAAGCGCTGTTCACCGCTCAACGAGTGAACCATCTGTATCACCAGATGAACCTAGGACTCTGAATAAAGTAGCGAGTCTGACAATGTAACGAAGTGTAGTGGTCAACTAAAATTGGCCACGGTTTTAGAGTTTTTCCAATACAATCGGTCTGACTCATTGGGTGACAGTCCAGCGTTATACTGATGCGGCCTGAGCTGGCTATAAGTAGCGGATGGTCTCATATTGAGCCTCTGTAAAGCTACGAGCGTACTGTTGGCACCCATTCCGCTTCCAAGCTTCTAAAGAAGCTATCCGTCGGCACATTTTCCCAATAATTGCCTCTCCTCGATAAGCTTAATGTTGTTGACTAGTCTTTGTACTCAGCTCTCAACATTGCACCTTTGTCGATTAGTTTTAAATAGAGATGTAACATAATCAGCCAAAATTTAGTCATGCCTTGCAGCATGACAAATACAAATGTAACGCTTCTAGATAAGTTTATAATTAATGGCTTTATGAAAGTGGGGGCTGCCATTATCTACGTTTTCTAATTTGATACCACAATACGGGCAATGAATGATGTTAAAGGCAGTTTGCCAAAGCAACTCCCCGACTTCATTAAGTTCATGACTCAGTTCCAAATCCATTTCTGATGCAGATTCAGAAATAAACAAAAACCATTGCTTGTTCGTCGTGTAGTGATCTGTGTAGTACACTTGAACGTCTGATGGAAGATTTTCACAGTGATGCTGCTTTGCCATTAGGCTTCCCCATTTTTAAAAAAAGCAAAAAGATTCAGTTTCTTTCACATGTGCGATTTCTTTCGGTTTCCAACGATTACAACCATACAGCCCAGGAACTCGATTTTCCTTCTTAACTACGCTTGTAAAATCAATTGTAGAAGCTTTGCTCTCTGAACGATCTTTTCTAGTATAACAATGTTCATTAAATCTTTTATCAAAATGAGATCTTCTAAGTTTGAGTGTGCTATTCTGTTCTTCGACGGTCAATTTATTTGCTTTTAGCTTAGCTTCCTCGTCTGAGATCTCATAGTTATCAAAACTTTTTAAATCTTTTTTATACTGTTTGCTCGAAACATTTAAATTGGGATTTTCATATACGTACTTACGGCGATTAGTTAAAAGCATTTAAATTCCTGCATTGTTGTTTAGATTGACATTACTAAACCACATTAAAATGAGATTGTAAATATATAAAATGAAATATAAACAAAGTTTATAATATTTAATTATTAATTGCTTTCGCACTTTTTAAAACTGTTTTAAAATTGACATTCTATGAACGTAACAACCTATGAGAACAAAACAATGACACTTACAGAAAAGCAACAAGCAGCAATAGAAATATTTAATAGTCGCAATAATATCAGAAGCTTAGATCTAACTCTAAGTGAGCTAGAGACGCTCCGAGATAGAATAAGCTACATTATTGAAGAACTTAGCAATGAGCAAGAGTTGAAGAATGTAGAAGCAGCGATACAAGCTTTACGTCTTGTTAATGTTGAAATTCCAGACGAATTAGCAAATAAAAAAAAGGCATTAAGTGGCTCAAAGCCAAACTTGGCTACTCAACGCAAAAAAGCACCATCTGCTAGATTTCAAATAGGCGATCAAGTTTTTGAAGAAAGATCACAAGGAAAACCATCTCGTGAATTGGCGGCAGCAATACAAAACTATAATAAGGAACACGGAACTAGTTTATCAAAGAAAGACTTTAAAATTGATGACGTTGTTGGCGACCTAATTTAATACTAATATTACCGTTGCAAGCTGGCAGAAAGTTAAAGTAAATCACTCCTTAATCACATGGTCAGCTTATGTGATTAAGGTAAACTGAATTAATTAACAAAGCTGAAACTTCAATAATGTATACCGAATCAACTTGAAGATGCTGGCTTGAGAACCTGAAAATTATCATTAATTCGAGATGTCAAAGAGCCTGCGATCTCTGGAAGAGTCACTGCAAAAAATTGGTCTATTGCCGCCTTGAAGTCCCGTTTTCTTTTGAAGTAAACGTTGTTCCTCGACTTCTCATTCATTACTTTCCATAGCCGCTCGATTGGGTTGAGGTTTGGACTGTAAGGTGGAAGATAATGCAGTTCAATATTCAGGACAAACGCCGCATCTTTGACTAAGTCACTGCGGTGATATCCCGCACCATCCAAGATGATATGAAGCTTATGGGCTAAGGGATAACTCTTTCTTAACTCACAGAAAAAGCGAACAATCGATTCACTGTTAATGCTCTCATAGTCGTGAACAATGGTTGCTCCAATATCCGACAAGTTCAGTGCGCCAATAATGTTCAATCGGCTACGATTACCCGTTGTTTCAATCACTTTATCCTGACCAGTTCGTATCCAGTCATGAGATATTTTTGTTGATAGTGTTGGGTGAACTGCGTCGATAAAGACTATCGATTCATCCTTGCCACAGCTTGCCTTTAACGCTTCATAAGCCTCTATAAATGCTTGCTGTTGTGCTTCATCAAACTTGTGTGGTACGCCTTTCGGTTGCTTGTAGCTAAAACCATTGTGGTGAAGCCATTTATTCATACCAGAAACCGTGTAATCCAGTCCAAATGTCTCTTTAACGTAAGTGACAATTTGATGCGTATGAGAATAGGTTTTCTCAGTCAAATGCTCGATTAGGTGCATGGTTTGAGTAGCAGAAAGCTTGCTTTGGCTTCCGCCATTTTCAGGCTTAAGTTTTTCAGAAAGAACGTAGTCGCTGAGGTGACGAGCAACGGTCGATTCATGAATACGAAGAGCTTGTGAAATCATAGTCTGACTCCAGCCTTCAGAAGCCAGCAAAACAGCCTTAATACGGTCGCAAACTCGACTATCACGTTCAATGTCGTGCATTTGTTCGAGTTGCAGTTTCTGTTGAGGAGTCAGTGTAATTTTCATGGTTCGTAGCATGATCCTGATTCTATCGAAAATCAAGCATCTTCAATGATCACGGGTATAGTGTATAAATCACAATTTAAATTACAGGCTCCTTATCAAGGCACTTTCAATTATAAACTCTTCTGAAAATATCTCGATTCATTTATTTGATGATATGCTCATATAACCACATATTGACGCTCTCGCTCAAAGAGCGAGTCTCTCAGTTAGCATTTAGATTTTATACTTAATTTTGAGTGTCCACTTCTCCACATATGATTATATATACAATTGAGAACTGGACACAACGGTAGATCCCCATTCAAAGGTTAATTTTCATTCAAAATGAACCACCTAATCAGGTTAGCATGCTGGCGCATGCATAAATCAATGTTTTATTAATGCGGTGCTTATGCTTAGTAATAGAGGTTACGTGTCCATATCTACATTAATTTATTATATATACAATACAGATATGGACACATTGTTATGCGATCATATGATAAAGCAAGTCATACTTTTAAATTTCAACACTCTCAGTTAAAACGTGAATAGTTCTCTATACAAGAGGCTAATATTATCTAAAAAATATCATTAACTGGATAAAAACTCATTTCACCTTTCTATTTTAATTTTAATATCACTGAATATTTAAATTAAAATAGAAAACCAACAATAATTAAATCATTGAAATATAATGCATAAATACACATCATAAAAAAATTAAAAAATTGATTGATCTTATTTACATTTATTAATTAGAATTTTAAAAAACTAATTAACCGAGAATAAAATCATGGAATATTTTTATAAAAATATCAGCACGGCTACATCTTTAAAAAACAACAACATTAAACTTCACATTACTAAGAATGAAAAGGATGTTATAAAAAACACCGAAGCACGTGATGACTTAGCGATGCGATCTCCGAGTGATGTACTCAAAAATAACCATGTCTATAACCGTTGTGTGAGTTCAATCTGTATTTACGCATCGACTGATTTACACGAAATCATCGATGCCATAACCACAGCTATCCGATTTAAAAAGGAATTAATCATCTCAGGCCACCCTATAGCTTTGATCGATATGCCCCCTATATTTCAAGAAGTCTACTTAACGTCTCAGGCGTGTAAGCTAGACATCAACAGTGATGAGTTAATAGAACATGCATTCAAGCTGCTCAGACAGGCGGTGCAAATTTCTTCCGCATCTATTGATTTTGTGAAGTCTTTTGCTTCAAAATTTTTTGAACTCAGGGACGATGATATCAATCAGCGTTTACGCTCTGTCAGGCTGAAAGAGAGTGAAGCAATCACTCTGTCCATGAACTTTTCAGAAGCAAAGACGGTTTCCTATTTAAACCACATCGACTTATCGTTAAACCGAGTTACTGTGGTCTCTGCTGAAACTGGTATTGGTAAAACAAAGCATGTCATTGATAATTATCTTCGCGATCTTCTGAAAAAGGATCCGAATTTAAAAGTAGCCATCATTTCTCATAAAAATGAAATCAATAATACGATTAATTATAAAATCTCAATGCTGTTACCCAATGCGAAACAGGCAAGTCATAAGACCAGGACTTTAAGAACGCTTGAAGAAGCACAAATCATCGTTTCAACCACAAACTCACTTCCCTACATGCTCCAGTCTGTACTCGGCTGCGATTTAGTCATCTTCGATGAGTGTGAAAAAGGGGTTGTATCACTTGACGGTAATCATTATGAAAATGATCTACTAAAAGCAAAATCATTTAACGCCGTAAAGACGGTCATCACCTACGCTAAGCAAGTTATCATGATGGATGCTGACTGCACTAACTGCATCACTGCTGAAATTGTTAAGTCTACAGGAATTCAAGACTATCAGTTCTATAAAGTCGCAGGTGGAAAGTACTCCGACATCAATATCACGCTCGCCAATAGAGATACCATACTAAATACTATCAGAAACCAAGATAACACATATCAGGTGATTGCTTTCGATAAGAAAGAAGCTTTATATCAATATTTGTTTTCTTTAGGCCTTAAATCATCAGGCAAAGGCTGCCCTGAAAAAGCACTCGAAGCTGGCTACCTCGTAGTTACTCGTGATACTTGTAATTTTGATGCTGTGCGTAAATTTCTAGGAAACCCAAACGTTTCATGTTTCTTGTACAAGAAAATTTTATATTCGCCTTACATCGATTCAGCAGTGAGCTTCGAAACCAATTACACAGATAAGGTTTTGGTTATCTCACATAGCATACTCACTCCCAAGGATCTAATCCAGATGGGGAGAAGATTTCGGCAAGCAAAGGAAATTTGTTTTGGCATTGATGCCGACAACGTTATCCCATATGTGTACAAAAACATACATTCTTCTGGTAAACCAATCAATTGTTCATTTACTTTTGAACACATGCAGCATGTTATCCATCATCTCTCGACACATACGCGTCATAATATGCCTGTATCATTACAGTACACCGCGAAAGCATTAGGCTTTCAAGTTAACGCTGAAGCATACTATGAGAAACAACGCTACAATGAATCTCTGCTACAAAAACAGCTTGATGAAGTTTATAAAATCTCAGTTAACGAATCTATTTATAACGCGCCTGAACATATCACTGATCTGGATGAAGCTAATGAAGTCATTCAATCAGGCCAAGCAAACAATATGCAACTGAGCGCTTCAGAAAAGAGACTTATTTCAGAAAGATTGAATATTCAAATTGAGTACTTAAGTTACGATGCAATCTCATTTTCTAGAAACAAAGCTTCGTTATTGGAACATTTACAAAAATACACAGAGTGGAGCCAAGCTAAAACAACAGACAAGCCTCTTTACAATTTGATGGATGTTCTTTTTAAATGCTTAGGTATTTCTATTGAGCATCTTGATAAGAGCTATTCGATTCCAAAGTCTAGTTATTATGATGCTTATGAAATGATTAATAACATATTAAAAAGTAATCATAAACTATGTAAAGAACTGAATGCTATGAAAACAATGTTGAAACCAATTACTTCAGATTTTCATTCTGACGGTTATTACACTAGAGCAATAAACAACTTTCTTTCTAAACTTGGCTTTGACACTGAAGCTGACTCTAAAACCAACGGAAAATATAGAAAATATATAATATCGTTAAATTCAAATGCATATCCATCTATACTCAAACGACATGATTATTATGAAACTTCACTTGATCAAGAACATACTCTTATGTAATCATGAACTTTGTTTTAAGAAAATTTAAACATCTTATTCATGAAAATGATTTTCGAAATGCAGTACCGCCGTACTCAGAAGTTCATCTATAAACAGGAAGAGATCTGCTCAATCTTTAAAAATGATGATATTGAGCAGATCATCGCAAAACACGACTACATCGTCAGCATTGATTTTGAGCGATTTGTCTACTTGCGTTCGACATTGCCGCCTGATTTCTTTGACAAACTAGCTTTGTCACTACGAGAAGACGAACTGTGTTACATCTCTTTCGAAGATGCCCTCTCACGGTGGAGCGTTATCTCTCAAATTCCAATGGTTTTAATTCTTGGTACAACAGGAAAATCGGGGCTTTATAAGACTAGGTTTGGTAGCATTGAGTTTGTCCATATTCCTCATTGTCATGAGATAATACTTGCCAATACGACCGAACCTTATTACACCATTCGCCTAGCTAAGAAATTTTTTGCTTTTGAAGATTTAAAATGGATTGATCGGAACATGCACCTTATCGATTACGAAGAACTATACGATGAAGATTAAATTGCTAAAAAGTAGACTTCATACATTCGATTGAAAAACATTTGACAATCACTGATTAAGGGATTAGCTTTGTAATTGTGTAATTTAAACCCCAATTTTACGCATTTAAATTAATCTATAATAAATGAATCATTAAATCTTGTCTGGGGAGGTTTAGTTTATTATGGAGTAATTTATGAGTTTTACTATATCTAAGAATCAGCCATCACAGCTTAACTCTGCTGAAACTAGCGCTCTTGTTATTTTAAACTTCAGTACATTAAAACATCAATATCGAACAGTTCTGTTTCAAGACCCAATCGATTTATTTGTTGTCTTCGCCCAAGCCCATAAATTTGTATGTTTATCACATAAGTACTCAGAAGATAGACGTCTTTTATTTGGGAGTTTATCAAATCGCTTTCTTCATCAAGTTGAGAGTTTTGATGACATTCTTGATGTCATGTTTACAATGAATAAATCGAACTTCATGAAAACACATTACGAAGATAATCAGTTAAAGATTTATCTCAATGATGATTTATCTGTCGATGAAAGTATTATTTTAAATTGTTTTTCATTACAAGAGTGGCTTTGCCGCTTAAACCAAAGTTCATCATTATAATAATGCACTTCCTCTACCCCATCGATTTTGCCAGTGCATCCGCACTGGCTTTTTTAATCACTCAAATACAACTCCGCCATGCCGTCTAAACGGCTTTTCACTTCTTTCCAATTTGGCATTACGCTGGTGAGTAATCGCCAAAATCTGTCACTATGATTATGCTAAGAGATATAGCATAACTCGTGCAAAATGAAGCAGGAGGCGCGACAGCTAAAGCACAAGGGCAAGCAGAGTCTTTGAGTGTTTCAATCCACGCGCCTGCGGGAGGCGCGACGCAGAATGTTTAAGATCGGCAAGTGCAAAGTTAAGTTTCAATCCACGCGCCTGCGGGAGGCGCGACTATTACAGAACCTAAGCGCGTTGAGATGTTAAAGTTTCAATCCACGCGCCTGCGGGAGGCGCGACCGAGATAGAAGTAATAGCTAACAAGTCCAAGCTGTTTCAATCCACGCGCCTGCGGGAGGCGCGACCAGTATCCGTCGTTGGGTCACCAACCACGTTAGAGTTTCAATCCACGCGCCTGCGGGAGGCGCGACTTCTCTGCTGATGGCAGGTTTGAGCTAATAGCTAGTTTCAATCCACGCGCCTGCGGGAGGCGCGACTCTTGACCATCTTCGCATGAGTCCATGAGTTGAAGTTTCAATCCACGCGCCTGCGGGAGGCGCGACCCAACATCAAATCAAAACCAGCCCGTTCATATTGTTTCAATCCACGCGCCTGCGGGAGGCGCGACCAAGCCTTATATAACAAGGGGCTTGCGGTGTTGGTTTCAATCCACGCGCCTGCGGGAGGCGCGACATGGGTTTTAAGTTCATCAACATAAAAGCGCTAGTTTCAATCCACGCGCCTGCGGGAGGCGCGACTCAGGATGCCACTCAGAAAGCCATTATGAGACTGTTTCAATCCACGCGCCTGCGGGAGGCGCGACCAGGGGCCGTGCCAGTTACAACTTCGTTAATAAGTTTCAATCCACGCGCCTGCGGGAGGCGCGACGTTAGAATGTCCACCTGCCGCTTTCCGCTCATTAGTTTCAATCCACGCGCCTGCGGGAGGCGCGACTGAGTAGTACAATAAACGCTCACAAACAGAGAGGTTTCAATCCACGCGCCTGCGGGAGGCGCGACTGCCAGTGTTGTCGGCGGTTCTGACTTAACCGCGTTTCAATCCACGCGCCTGCGGGAGGCGCGACTCGCAAAGGGTTGTATTGATGCTTCTTTGGTCGTGTTTCAATCCACGCGCCTGCGGGAGGCGCGACCATGCTGATTCTTCGGTTGCGCAACGCTGGAATGTTTCAATCCACGCGCCTGCGGGAGGCGCGACCAAATCACAGAGAGGTGTTTTATGTTTAACAAAGTTTCAATCCACGCGCCTGCGGGAGGCGCGACCTTAACTTCAATGTTCATTCCAGCGTTGCGTAACCGTTTCAATCCACGCGCCTGCGGGAGGCGCGACAGGGGATCAGCGACGTGCGCGCGCTGGATTCCCTGTTTCAATCCACGCGCCTGCGGGAGGCGCGACTAGTCCAATACTTCATTGGTTACACCTCTACTAGTTTCAATCCACGCGCCTGCGGGAGGCGCGACCCCGTGGCTATTGAGCTCTATAAAACCTTCCCTGTTTCAATCCACGCGCCTGCGGGAGGCGCGACTCACCAGCACGAGAAAACACTTTTGACGTGTTTCGTTTCAATCCACGCGCCTGCGGGAGGCGCGACCAATGTCACTAAGCTCATTGTCGGGATTGGCAAGTTTCAATCCACGCGCCTGCGGGAGGCGCGACTGCTCAATTGGGGTGGTTTGATTTGTTTTTTAGGTTTCAATCCACGCGCCTGCGGGAGGCGCGACTTAATCGCCACGCTTGTCGAACGTCGGTTCATTGTTTCAATCCACGCGCCTGCGGGAGGCGCGACTCACAAATAAAGTAAAGCGCTTGCTCTTGCTGCTTGTTTCAATCCACGCGCCTGCGGGAGGCGCGACGAGGAGGCGGAAAGCGCCCAAGTCGGGGTGTGGGTTTCAATCCACGCGCCTGCGGGAGGCGCGACAAAATTGATAGCAAAGAGGAAAGACCATGGATCAGTTTCAATCCACGCGCCTGCGGGAGGCGCGACTGCCTATTGTTAAAGGCACGTATAAACTAACACACTCCATTATTTACCGCTAACTTTGCGCGGTAGTACAAAACTGTATTGTGTGCATTTATACAAATAAGTATTTCCTATATTTTTAAAGAACTTATGCAATCGCTAGATCCCCAGTATTTTACTGAGAACTTGAGCCTAGCGACTATAAAATAAGGGTATCTCTGAATATATCTATGGCGACTTTAGCACCATGGTGCTCTACTTTGTTTTGCCAGTTTTTGCCGAGCTTATAAAAACGCAAACTGTCTACTTCAGGGTCGTAAATTGACAACAGCTCATTTTTAAAGCGCAGCCATTGCGCTGCATCTATTTCGCATTCAAATACAGAATATTGCACTCTTACACCATAATCTAAACACACTTTTGCTAATTGCCTGAGGCGTTTTTGACCATCTTCACTGGCAAAGGATACATCGTATGTGACCAATACCATCATTGCTCACTCTCCTTATTTTTTGATCACAAATGGCGGATAATGGGCTAAATCACCACGTAAATGACGTGCTAACAGCATGGCTTGAACATGCGGTAATAAACCGATTTGCACCTTTTCTTGCAAAAAAGGGTGTATCACTTCTTCTTGTTTTTTAACTTGATAAGCATGAAAAACTAGCTTACGCGCGTCGTCTTTTATGGTTACACCACCGAGACAATCTGTCTCAAAGTCCTTCGTGGTGAGAGTGTTATTGTTAAAGAGCTTTAAGGCGATGCTATCGACAATGTAAGCTCTAAACTCTTCTAAAAGATCGAGGGCGAGGCTATTTCTACCAGGCCTTTCTTTGTGTAAAAAACCGACTTGTGGATCTAACCCTACACCTTGTAATGCGCCACTGATCTCTTGGCCTAACACAGAGTACAGTAATGAAATAACCGCATTAACTGGATCTTTAGGCGGCCTTCGAGTGCGCTTATCAAACAGCAGTTTGCTTTCGTTGCCTTTAAACATGTCAGCAAACGCGGAGAAATAATGCGATGCGGCCTCTCCCTCTAACCCTAAAACTGTGTCGTAGGCGGTCACGCCTTTCAGTTGCTCAATAATTTGCTTTAAACGCTCAATGGCTTTTTCTAACTGTGGTGTGCTGTTGTGATTACGTCTAAAACGTAAAAGCAACATACGAGATGATCGTATTTTTGCGGCGACAATATACTTGGCAAGTTCGTTTGCAGCCTGCTCACTAACACTAAACTGCTGCCTACGCAGCAATACATTGCCCGTTTGTTTACCAACAACATTGGCTAGAAAACGACCATGCATATCAAAGAAGGCAAGATGAGTACCGTTTTCACCACAAAAGCCAAGTAACTGCGGCGAAACCATAATATTGCCAAAACAAAATATACTGCCAATCGAATGTATGGGAAGCTGCATCAGTTTTTGCTTTTCGCCATCCACTTTTTGTTCAATTAGTAAGGTTTCGCGTTGCTTATGCAAATAGACTCCATCTTTAGTGATATAAAGTGAGTTTTGAAGTTTTTTCATTCCGCCTCCGTTTTAAACAATGCCGCTACATAACCGCTTGAACCATCATTATTGGTTAAATCTGGCTGACATATTTCAATCAGAGAACATGCCTTACAGTGTTTACCTTTCGTTGGCGGAGGCGTTTTTGCGTTTACAAACAGCTGTTGTACTTGCGTTATTAAAGCTTTTGTTTGCGTTCTCAGTTGGTTATCGAATTTGACCTCAATGCGTTTGCGCGTTTGCCAATACCAAAGTGCGCCATTTGCGACTTCAACGGATAACATTTCTTCAATACATAACGCTTGAGCACAAAGCTGTACTTTGTCGATATCGCTGGCTTTTGGTTTACCTCGTTTATATTCAACGGGGACGAATTGGTTGCTTAATCTATGGTGCTCTAATAAGTCTAATTTGCCTGTTATGCCTAATTGTGGCGCAGTCACCACTACGCCACGTTCAAAACGCACCCCTTTACGGGTTTCTGGCTCGCCGTTATCAACTCGATCATGTAACTGCCGCCCGTGTGTCGTTAGGTAATTTTCTTGCCACACTTGCTCTAGGTGGATCAGCGCACATTGGCGCTGACAAAAAGCAAAGTGCTGTAGAGCGGAGATGTTGATTAGGCGAACGTCAATCATTAGATTAGAAACCCTCGATCACTTCTGGTTCTAGTCCTTGTAAAGCGGTTACCAGTGAATCTTTCAACGCCGTAGTTTCAAGTGGTAAGCCTTGTTCAATGTGCGCTCTCAACGTTTGATGCACTTTAGCTGAAGAATACTGACCAGACTTAGAGTCATGTTTCCACCATACGAGGTGTGAAATACTCATAGAACCTTCAGGACGCGCTGATGATGCATCACCCTCAAACAACTTTACTAATACAGCTTTAATTTTTTCTGCATCTTCGTCACTGAAGCCTGTTTTCTCTGCCAATTGAGGTGTCATTGCACCAAAAGCAACATAGGTGGCTTTGTCTACACGGTGCTTCATACCCATGGTATCTGATGACTTTTTGGTACCATCACCTTCACCACTCACACTCTTGGTAATTTGTGTACTAGTAATACTCACTGGCTCAATACTAAATGCGCTTTGAATCGTTACAGGCCCACGGATTGGAATAGATACACCATCTGAGCCTGTCCCTTTAAACGCAAACACTTGACCAAATGCACGCACATCTAGCCATTTTTGACAGCACAATTTTGCGGCTTGATCTGGCGCTGTTTTTTTACTGTTGAATGCCTCTTTTCCTAAACCAACCTCGTCAGATTCAGCTCGGTTGCGCAAGCTTGTCATACCATCGGTTTTCTTTTCATCCGATTGAACAAAAATGCTTTCTCCCGCCTCTTGTAGACGGTCACGAATTTTACGCTTTAAACAAACATCGGTAATTTCACCAAAACCATCATAATCGGTGCGTGGGCGATTACCATTGAGTGGATCACCATTTGGGTTAGCGTTTAATACGTTAAAAATTAATGCAAAGTCGATTTTATTTTGTAAAGTCATAGTGATGTTCCTTTTCTTAAACTGTTTCTTCTAAGTTTTCTTGGACTTGTTCGTCATTCACTTTCTTAACCCATTGACCTTTCTCTACTTTATGGGTTTCTAGCCACATCATTTGGTTGTGAAAGCCAAGCAAAAATTCAGGGGTGAGTTTTTGGTTTGAGGTAAAGTCAGCAGGATTAAACATATCGTGTATTTGACTAAACAGTGCTTTAGTTGCGTTGTCATACCCTTGGTAGTTATTAAACAGCCTTTGCTGATAAGGTACTAAGGCATTACTGATGTTTAGCCACGTTGATGCAGGTCTATTAACAAATTGCGTCATGAAACGCTCTGCCGTGGTTAAACGATTTGCTTCGCTGCTTGAGAGTGCAACTTTTTCAACCTTGTTTGCCACCGCCAGTAAACGACCAAACAAATAGTCGCGACTGGCATTATCTTGTTGTAATGCCATTGGGTATTCCTTTTGAATAGTTGAATGTGTTGTCCGAGTGTAAAACCCTCTGATCAGTGAGCAGGCAATGCCTAAATTTTGTAACCAAAGCCAAGTTTGATCGGATTTATAGGCAACACGGTTAATTGCACGGTGAAACGCACTTTGCATGATGTCTTGCGGAATCGGTTTCCCTTCAACGATGCAGGGATATAAACGGGTAATAAGGTTTTTCTTTAAGGTGTCAGCAGATTTAAGTACATCACCGTATACACCATCAAGCACTCGGAATAAGCTCGGGGCACTATAAACCCATTGCCACTGTTCGTTTATTTTGACTCTCTGCTGCCAACCAAGCTCGAGTTGCCACTGCTCTAATCGCGCTAAAAACTCTTTCGCGATGGTTTCACGGTAATACAAAATACCCATTCGCCCAGGCGTCGCGGAATCTAGCCCTAGCAGTGCAATTTGTTCGTTGTCAGCCAACTGGTTTCTCGTTTTTATACCATTAAAGTAACGCTTTAACTGATTGGCGTATGCTCGACCTAGGTCCTGTGTGTGATCAACACTGTCGGCCTCCGCTAAGAAACTGGCTAAGTCAGTTAAGTCCAGTTCGGTAGGTTTAGGGACCTCTTTGCCTGATACTGCCCAAGCTAAATAAACTTGATCGCCATTTCTAAAAACACTTTGCTTAGTTAACAAACAACGCAGTGCATTGTGCGCTTTTTGTGTCACTTCAAAGCTAATGTTGCAAGCTTCTTCATTGGATAAAAAACGACCTCGGAAGGTATAACCACTTTTATCGTTGGCAGAGATTAACTTGGCTTTATCACCACTGTGCCGTATTTTGGCTGGGTGGTTAGTCGCAACAAGTTTGTCTTCACCAGTGGCGTAACACATGGCTGTGCTATCACCATTTTGGCTATCAAAAGCAATCCAGCTTTGCTGGATACTTGGGTCAAGCCAAGTTTTTGATTGTGGTTCACCAGGTGTTTCTACACTCCAACAAACTAAAGCTGAACCTTGGTCAAACATCCCTTTTTCTTTCGGCAGGATTTTTAATAACGCAGGAGCTTCACCTTCATCTTGCCACTTAGTCAGCAGGTAGCCATCTTGTTCATGTAGCACATTTTCGGCGACCAAGTCTGCAACCACAGTGCCTTTCTCTATGTATTGGTAGACAGCATGCACTGCTGGGTGGCTATGCACTGAGTCACACCAAGCTTTTAATTGCGCTTGATACAACTCAAACCCAGACTTTTTAATACCACCGAAATCAGCGTAATCTTTCGCAACGTATTGGATTTTATCTGCCAATGCATGTGCACATAAGCCGCTGCTGCGTCCTGCGGATTGTTCCGTTGCAGGTAAGACCACTTGCGCCTTTTCGAGAACTTCAGCACGAACAAACTCACCTTGATTGTTTATCACAATATGTATGTGGGCATTTTGAATGGTATGACAAATTGGCATCACTTGTTGTTCAAATGGCAGCATATCATTGAGCTTTTCAAGCTCATCGTAGGTTTTATAGAGCGTCGTTAGCCAAGTCATAAGACACTCTCCGTTTGCTCAACACCCTGCAGATTTTGTTCAAGTTCAAAGCTTTTTGCGTCCATTTTTCTCACGTGACGCGTTACTGGGCATGCTGTTATATGAGGATATTCAATAACACCGTTTTTCATTACCCCATGCCAGAATCGGCTAATCAGTTCGTTGTTACCTGTTTCATCAGGGTAACCAAAACTATGGAACATTAAGCCAAAACCTAGCTCATCAATATCATCGTAAGCCCCTTCGCCCTCCCCAAAGAGACAAGGTTCAACATAACCTTGGCAATCGCGGGTACCTAGAAAGATGTCTTGTCGTCCGCCTTTTTCCAAAATGCGTTTAGCAATGGCAAAATGCTTACCGTCAACACGGTCTTTCGCTAATTCAGGTCGATGTTCATTCCACTCAAAATGGGCTTCGATTTGGTACTCAACGTCATGCAAAAAGGTGTAATACGCCAAAGTATTACCACCACCCCAGTTCAACGGCTTTGTTCCCTTCGTTTGGGTACGCAGTGGTTTCATTACCCTGACTCTATCAACATGCCAAACAAGCGTTGGTTTCCAGTAGATGGATTTTAAAATCCCTTTAATCGCCTCGTAAGTAGGAATGTGATAAGTACACTTTTCACCTCCCACTTTCGTTATGGGGTCGGTAAATAACGCATACCTGCCCCATAATCTAAAACTAATACTGTTTTTCACATGGCTCTCCTTGTTAAAAACATGGTTGCATTTAAAAAATTAAATCTTGCTGAGCATTTGTTACTTCTAAGCTCAAGCCAAAATCTTGGCTGTAAAATTCTTCACTTAAATAAAACACAGCTTCGTCTTGCGCTATTGGGTACACCGCCTGCTGATCGGTGAGTTTTTGCCATACATTCGGGAAAATATTCACACTGTACTTTTGTGCAGCTTTTAATAAGCCGCGGTAACTTGCAGCATCAAAGCGCTTATCAAGCGCACATAACTGCGTGATTATTCTTTGCGCTTCTTCATTAAATGGCACGATCACGGAATGAACAGGGGCATCAATGGCTTTAAACTGTTTCGCGGCGGTCATGAAAGACTGTCTCAATGCAAACGGTGTTTTATTGATATTTCTTTGATTACTACTTAGCAAGTTAAGCAAGCTTTGATCTTGCTTAGCGGGATAAGTCATCTCTTTATGGCGATCATAAAAGTAGTATTGAAAATACTGGCTCATTGCTTGCGGTTTAAGCAAATCTTCTTCAGCAAACTCGGTGAAGATTCGGTTTGAAGCAGCAATGCCTGTTTTAATATCGTGTAGCATGCCGACATTTTCTTCGGCAGGGTTAAGCACAAACACATGGCCTTTATGTTGCTTACCATTTCGGTTACAACGCCCTGCCGCTTGGGCGATTGAGTCAAGGCCAGCTACAAAACGTATAACGCAGCCAAAATCAACATCAACACCTGCTTCAATAAGCTGAGTACTGATACATAAAGTGGCCAGCCCGCCTGATAACCGTGCTCTAACTTCATCTAGAATTTGTTTACGATGCGCCGAACACATACCGATACTTAAATGAAAGATCTTAGTCTCATCAGTAACTTGGCTTTGTAACGCTTGGAATAAGTTTTTTGCCCACGATTTAGTATTTACAATCACTAAACAACTTTGTACTGCTGATAATTGCTGTTGTACTAGTTCAGTGATTTCAGCCTCATTCCAACCCTCTTTTTTGGTAACGTTCTTTATTCTCACTCGTTCTAGCTGTTGATAAAGCTTTTCAATATTTGGGGTTAGTTCATTTTCTAGTGGTAATTGCAATTCGCCAAACTGCTTTATTTGTTCGGGTAACTGATTGAGTAAAGGCTGAGTCGCGGTACACATTACCGCCGTGGTGTTACACAACCGCGCTAAATAGTTGACGGTGTTATTGAATAAATGGACACAACGAATAGGGAGCGTTTGGATTTCATCAAACACCAGTATCGCATTGCTGAGTTGATGTAAACGCCTTGATCCACGCGTGCCACTTGCAAACATACTTTCAAGAAACTGTACCATAGTTGTGAGCACGATGGGCTTATCCCAATTTCCGCATGCCAGTTTTGAACGCCACGTTTGTTGCTCTGGCTCTAAGCTTGAATGATGCTCTAATACCCAATCATCTGTGTTTATTTGCTCCAAAACTTCACGAATGGCATTGGCATTTTGCTCAATGATTGAGGTAAACGGAATGATATAGATGATCCTATCAAGGTTATGTTTTTTAGCGTGATGCAGCGCAAAACGGAGACTAGCGTAAGTTTTTCCGCCACCCGTTGGGACAGTCAAACTGTAAATGCCCGTTTCGCCTTGTGCGCGATTAAAACAGTTGTCTGATATTTCAGCGCGAATATGGTCGATGGGATTGACTTGCTCAAATCGTGAGATGAAGCTTTCAATTTTATCGCAAGCAAAAGCCCAATCAGGTTGCTTAAAACGCTCAGGTTTGTTACTTGGCTGCTCAAAGTCGGCGCTGTCAATTCGGTCGGCATCTATCAAACAACTGAACAGCATTTTAGTAAACATGCCAAGGTAGTAATCATGTTCAATGGCTGAAAGGACAACCCTATCGAACATACTTTTCAGGTTTTGACTACTTTCTGAGATAAACTGAAAACTTGCGAGTGACTGCGCTTGTGAAAATAAATCAGGATCAGCGTTTTTAGTGCATTCTTTTTGATGGGTTAGTTCATCATGCTTTTTAATCCTGTTTGCAAAAACATTTTCATTTTCTGACAAACTGTCAATCAATCCACTATGATGCGAGGCAATACACATGCTTAGAGCTTGAGTAATTGCTAAACCGTAAGGGGCAAGTGCTTGGTCTTGTTGTTTTAACTTCAAGTAATGAGGGAAAAGTGAGTTGAAAATCCACTGTGCGCCTGCACTCGAGTGGTCAATTTTACCTTTTAAGCTTCTGCTCGTTGAACTTTCAGAGCTACCCTCGTCATTATCTGGGTTATAGCCTGTTTGCTCTGCAATAATCAGACGCATGTAATCTTGGAATGCATTACTGTATTTACCAAAGTCATGCATTAAGCCAATCAGTTTCCCTTGCTCGGCAAAACCTATTTTTGCAGCAAGCCTGCCAGCTAATTCGCTAACCGCTTTTAAGTGAACATAAACGCTTTGGTGGTGCCCATGCTCGATATCTGGATGGGCAATATAAGATTCATTAGAGCTTAAATCATCCATCAACATAGATCCCTCTGCGTAACGATCTCGATAAACTTATATCGGCACTTACTTCTATCTTTCATAAACCTCCAAAGGGGAAAGGAGCTAAAGTGATTTCTAGTATATCGAAAGGAATGTAGTGTAGCCTGTTGATTGATCTCGCCAGACAAATAAACATGTTGCACTGTATAGACAAGCATAATAACGTTACATAGCTTCATAAACCAGTGAACCCGTTGAATGAACTTTGAAAAATGGGAGATCAACTGTTGTTTGCTCAGGCGTTTGAGGCGGAACTTCAAGCCTTTCTCGAACAACAATTATCTTCACTTTAAATTGACGGAAAACAAGCCACTACAAGTGCAGGACAGAGAATTACTGACTTTGAGTCGTTGCAGCAAGCGTTGTGCAAGCATGCAAATATTGCTTTCTTTAAGGCTCGAAAGCAAAAGTCCTTGTGTCGAGTAATGCTTTGTTTCGCTAACAGCTCTCCGTTTGACTCGCTTCCTGTGTCACGTAGAGCGGTTCACCGATTCGCCTACCCTACTGCTGATGTGAACCAGCTAACACAAGCAGCCTCTCGACTGGCTGAGCAGTTATTTCAACAGGAGGTGAGGTTTTATAAAATTGGTGTTGGGCTGATTGACTAAGTTGACGGGCAGAATGAGCAGCCCGATCTGTTTAACCTGACTCCGAATAATCCTAAGCTTATGAATGTGTATGACACATTAAACAATCGATTTGGGAGTGAGACTGTATTTTTAGCGGTACAAGGGATATCTCAGAAGTGGTCAATGCGGCGTCAGATGTTAACGCCGCAATATACGACACGGTGGGTCGATTTACCGAAGATTAGGTGCTAGCTTTTAGCAGTATATGAATCCTGGTTTGATTCAATTGATATAGTGAATGACTTTTGCTTTATTACTAGCACTGATAGTAACTAATTATATACTTCTAAACATGCTCTTTTAGAAAATTACCAATCATTATTTGGTTTATCCATGTGTTGGTAAATGTTTAGAGCATAATTCCCATCATTCCATTGCAATCGTTGACCATTTAAATTCCTACACTCATCTAGAAATTCATTGTAATCGTCGTTACTCGCGAAAATTTTGAAGCGGTTAATTCGTAACTCTGCTCTTGCTCGATTATCAACAGCCACTAAAACAATTTGTTCTCCATTGACAGCTTTGTAGTTTTCTAAACGGATGTCATTCCCTACACCGCAACCCGCTACCTGGAAATCATAATCCTCAACGTCAAGGCCCGTTCTCTCCTCAAGCAATGCTTCAAAAGTATACTCCTCAGAAAACCCCCTCTCCGCTGCTTCTATAACTTTGTCAAAGAACTCTGTCATTGCTTCTTCAGTATATGAACTGAATTCTGTAAGGTTATCATAGTCAGACATTAGACAATTCTGGTGATATAAATCTAGGGCCGAAACTTGGCAATCAGATGAGAATTCTCCATCGTATAATTGAACAAATAGGTCACCAGACCACTGATGCTCTTCACTCTGTATACTAGCTGTTACAATGGCGTTAAATCCGTCTCCATAATCCCAGGGGAAAGCCTCTTGAAAGTGCGTAATAATCTTAACTTTTTCTGTATCAATATCTTCTCTATCAATGGAACTTGAAGCCAACTTGACTGTGTTAGTAAAGTCGTTATTAGAAGTCGCTACAATTTCTCTTACACCATCTTTCACATCATCAATGGTGTGCTTAGCCTCTTTAGGCTCTACTATAGATTTTTCTGAGTCATGTAGCTCACGGACAAGCTTGTTTTTTTGTTTAACCATTTTTTTTCTCCATTTATATACTAGTAAAGTCCCCCCTCACCTCTAAGGTGATGAATTATTTGATATTGTTTAATTTATTTAACTCAATCTTTATACAAATTGAGATAGAGAGTGTTCAAGCTTATTAAAACGTATAAAAACCTTTTCGTCAATGATTTATTTCAATTAAAACAGTAGGTTATTGACTTATGATTCAATTTGTATCTAATAAAAACAAAGAATCGGTTTTACCCCTGATAAGGGGTAAACGACAGGCTACCCCTTATCAGGGGTAAAGATGGTTTGTGGACTATGAATCAAACATCGATTGATGCACTGCGAAAGCAGTGCTGATTGCGAGCGGCTAACGCCGCAGGGGTCGAATGACTAGATTTTGTAGAGCAGAATCGATAGTTACCTTGATAACTGGACACAGTCATCAAGGTAACTTAGATACACATCGTTCCTAGTTGAAGATATTTAAAACACTATTCAATGATAACTGAAACATGAAATTATTTATAGACATGCTATTAATAACAATGCCTTTTAATTAAGTCATTAAAGAATTTTATTTAAGTTATTTTTAACTTCTTTCTTAAATAAATAATAATCAAAGTCTAAAATAGTTTGAATTAATGCAATAAATAGAAACACTAAACCAGACACAAAAAAGATACCCATGGCATAGAAGAATCCGCCGACCAGCCATTCGGCGATGTTTAGATCATGCTTCCAGACCTCAGAATGATAAAGGGCGACACTACCCACTAAACCAACGCTAGCGAGCAATGTCATATTTTCTCTGTTTGGTTTAAACACTTTACGGAACTCTGTTCTACTAAAGTATGGAATGTATTCAGTTGCGGTATGATTCGCGATACCAACCAAGCAAGTTGATTTCTTCCCTTCCAAATACAGTAAGCTAATTTTTTGACCTGACAGAATATCTACATCACTATTGAGTACATACTTTCTTTCCTGTCCGTTCTCAAATCTAAGCCAAAATACCGTTTTCTTTTTAGTTCTACTGGTTATGTACGACCTACCTGTTACGGTTGTATCAGAATAGGTATGTGTTGTGGATTCAAGATTAGAGGAAATTACTTCACCTGTACGGACAAAGTATTTCGCTTTTCCATTTCCTGATCTTACCTTTGAATGATGAATGGCTAGTTCCATTTAAAATCTCGCTTTATCATTATCTTACTGCTGTTTAATTACACTAGTTGATAGAGATATCTCCCCAAGACAGCTTGAGGAGATGGCATTAAATTATTTTGATAAAGCGATCCACTTCAGATATAGGCTAGTAGCAAGATCTTCATTTTCTGTAAAAAAGAGAGGGATACGACGATCATCATACGCAATACGTAAGCCATCGTGCTGTAGAGTACTAAACGACCAAGTAAATTGTTTACCTGCCTCCTCTGGCACATCCATAATCAGTTGAGCATTAGCGACTTCCCAGTTAACTGCTGCATGTTCAACCCAACTCCCTTGGACATTTCTTTCCGAAACAGTAACTGTACCATCGTTATGAAAGGCAAATTTAGATAAACTAGGCTGTGCCGATGATGTTCTCGAATCATCCCAGAAGTGATAAAGCGTTTTACCCGCAAAATCAGCGTTTACAATACTGGTATCTTGAGGATAACTGTTTTTATTGATACCAAGCGTACTATTTGCCATTAAAGTCATGTCATTCTGTGGAGTAACAGAAAGGTAGAAATTATCAGCGATAAAGAGAATTTCTTCATGCCCATCATTGGTTTGGTATCCACTGTAGGCGTATTTAATTGGCATACTTCCCGCAGGAGCACCATTATCATCTAGCCACGATACGTTCTCAGATGTGAAGGTTACCTGTAACACACCTTCATCTGTAAAGTAGAAGGAATTGGTTGGAATCGCGTCATAAGTATTTCCCACGAGTAATTCTTGAGCGGTTTTAGGTGCAGCAGCTACATTCCCATCTTTGATGACAATTCCGTCAAGATCTGTCCCTTTGTTCACTTCTGAGTCAACGTGACTTTGAATATTAGATAACTCCGTCTTGATAGTGCTGACATTAGAAGCAGATTGAATAATATTATCTTCTAACTTTAGAGCTAAAGAACGAGCGACGAGATGTACCTTTTTAGCTTCATCGGCATCAATACCGCTTTTAGCCTTTACGTAGTCACCAGACATTAACGCCGAATTGATATTGAGATCACTCGCAACTTCATCAATGGTTTTATCTTCAATAACAGCAAGTGTAGTGTAAGGGTTGAGTACCATAGCACCTGCTGGTGCCGATAATTCAAAGCTTGCTGTAATGGTGCCACCTTTATCCGTATCAAACGTTTGACCTGCTACAGCACGGGCAATGAGCACATAATCTTTATCGCTTTCAGCCAAACTAATGTAGCCTTCAGCATTCGTTGTCCCCTCCAGTTTCTCATCTTCATCAGCGACCTTATTACCATTGCGGTCAACATACACTTCTGCATTAACTAAGTAACCATCAATGATTTGAGCCTGTAGTTCTGAAGTATTACTACCACTATCTCCGTCGCTTCCACCACATCCTGTGATGATGCCCGCCAAACTCACTGCTAGTAAGGTCTTTTTATTATTCATTCGCACTATTCCTCTTATAAATACAAATTGCACCCATATGGGTGCACATGGATATAGTACTATCTGAGATAGTTCAATGCACCCATTTAGGTGCACTGAATATTATGAACTCGATCACAAAACCAAAGAACATCACTGGCGAAAGGATAAAAAAGACCCGTTTAGACAAAGGCTTGTCTCAGCAGGATGTTGAGCGTATTGCAACATTACGCGGTATGGATCTGACTCGCAGTAAATTAGCTAAGATTGAAACAGGTATGATACGTGTGACGGATGAAATCTTACACAATCTGGCTGTGGTTCTTAATGTTAATGTTAATGTCTTTTTCAATGATAGCGAAGAATAGAATCGCCCTTTTTTAACTTCATCACATCCGTAATACCACAACCCCATAAAACGCCGATGGTGAATAGGAGGAAGAAACGGTTTTTCCAATTAACCATTGTTAAATACCTTGAGGCTGTTAAATCCACCCTTCACTTATTGGTTAGCTTTCTTACGACTTTCTAATTCTGAAAAGTGCGTGTCAGGAAAAGGGGTAGAGGAAGATTCACCAACACCATCAAAAAGAACAACAACGTCTGTTACATTCTGAGGTGATTTAATAACCCAATTATTAGGGTCACTATTTTTTTTAGCAGTACAATCACTAAATTTATCAAAGCAATTCATAGTATAAAAAACTCTAACTCTAGGCCCATCAACAATGACCTGCATTGAGCCTGAATTAGATTTGAAGTTCTTGTAATAGTTATCCATTACTTTCATTTTAGCTTCAGCGTCTTTAGGAATAGCGGCAGATATTCGGTGGTAAGATTCAAAAGGATATTCCCATCCTTTTGCCCAATAACCATCGATATGAACTGGCACTCCTATTCTCCCTCCTGATGAATGAGCGCCTGGATAGCTACTGATTGCCCCCATAGCAAAATTAGCCTTACCACCAGATTCGGAAGTAATTGACATATTCGTAACACCATGCTCACCTGTCGTACTTCCATTGGTGAACCCAACGTCTACCATATAAGACTCGGGACCACAGCCCCATAAGCTAAAGATCAATGCGAGATAGAGACCATTTTTCCAGTTAACCATTATTAAATACTTTGAGGCGATTAAATCCGCCCCCACTTATTGGTTAGCTTTCTTACGACTTTCTAATTCTGAAAAGTGCGTGTCAGGAAAAGGCGTAGCGGAAGTTTCGCCAACGCCATCAAAAAGAACAACGACATCTGTTTGATTTTTCGGTGAACGAACAACCCAACCATTTGGATCAGCACCATTCCTAGGGCTACAATCGTCATACATTTCAACGCATGATTTAGTATAAAAAACTCTGACTCTAGGCCCATCAACAATCACCTCCATAGATCCATAATTACGCTTAAAGTTCTTGTAATAGTTATCCATTACTTTCATTTTAGCTTCAGCGTCTTTAGGAATAACGGCAGATATTCGGTGGTAAGGCATAGAGCTAGTCTCATCGTCTTTCCATCCCCATCCTTCATCCCACTCCCCTTCGATATAGACAGGGGCATCCATGCGCCCACCTGACGAATGAGCGCCAGGATAACCACTGATGGCTCCCATAGCAAAGTTTACTTTCCCCCCTGAGACTGTAGTAACAGTCATTCTATATACAGAATGTCGCCCTGTAGAACTGCCATTAGTAAGCCCAACATCTACCACATAAGGCTCTGGCCCACAGCCCCATAAGCTAAAGAACAATATGAGATAGAGACTACTTTTCCAATTATCCATTATTAAATACCTTGCGTTTAGGCTGGCGATTATTGTCTAGACTAAGAACGTTAACTAAGGCATCAGTAATGTCGCCATAACCAGGGTTGATTAATGCATCATGGGGACGATGGATATATGAGTCTAGGAGGGCATCTTTATCCACTTCCCATTGATTATTAATGCTCCCCAGAGGGAGAAATCTAATGTTTTCCCAAATATTAGCTATAAATGAATCCTCATTACCATCAAATGAAACTATTGTTTTTTGTTTTTCTAAAACATTTTCCGCCCAAATAATGCCATGAAGTTCCGCTTGTTGTTTCATTCTTTCAAAGGCCAGAGCAGAAATGGCATTGCTAATCGGCACGAAATGATAATAGAGTAATTGACCATCTACTGACTTAACTTCTCCATATATACCGTCTTTTTCTAATGTTTCTTTTTGCCATGTTTGATTTTCAACAACCAATTTCTGCTGAACAAATGCCGCTCCTGCATTCGCTTCTCGAATTGACTGCAATTCGCCTTTGTACTTTTCGAAAAATGATTCCTGCTTGATAAGATGTCGGTTGTAGGTTGAATCAACAGGTGTGTTGAGACGTGAAGGTAAATCCGTTCGACTATATTGCTTTTTCGATGGGTAACCACCGCCTACATCAGTATGGCTACCAGGGAATACTTCTTGGCAGAAAATACCGTCAGCAAACGCTATGGCCTCTTGATGACCTTGCCCTAATGAAGTGAGAGGGAAGTTTTTACGGTATTCATGTTGAGCGCAAATCTGAAATACTCTTTCTGCGGCATTGGGTTTTAATCCAAGTTGGTAATTACCTTCATTTTCATTGCCTGGTAAGTAAAACGATCCTACCGTATCAAATAAACCCACAAAACGGACCGAAACACGACGAGTAGTATCAATGGCATAAAACTCTTTGGAAAGTGAGTCAAAACGTTTATAGCTTTCATTGCCTAATAAGTTAGGGACCAACGAACTAGGATTAGAGCTTCTATTGGGATTAATGTAATCAGGAAATCCTTCACTCACTGCATTAATAAAATGCCTTGCCAGCGCCGCACCGCGACTAAAGCCAAACACGTCAAATTGGATGTGTTGGATTTGTTTAAAATCTTCACCAAGGCGGCGAATAATACCATTAATACCTTGTAATAAGCTCTGCCACTTCCATAACCCGCCTGTATCATCAAAAGCGCCCATCGCTTGGCCTGCTAATTTCTCATCGCCGCCTGCATCGATGATCGGATTCGGCTCTCCTGGCGAAATGGGAATACCATCCACCGTTCCCACGCCCGATATATAAATTTTAGCTGATTGCCCTTCTTGCTCTGGATACGCCTCAAATAAACGCGCTATGTTCGTTCGCGATTTATTACCGTAAGTTTCCTTATATTCATCATTGGGGTTGTTTTGCCCTGTACCATCAAAGAACACTCCAATACGCAATGTTCGTTCAGGTTTTACATTAACGATAGCAATATCTTTCCCTGCCATGCTTTCGCTCTTAATCGCTCTAACACTAGTATCGACTAAGCAGCGTTCGGTATAGTCATAAAACGTATTTAATGGGTGATTAAATGATTTCGGAGAAACAGGCGGCAGGCCATAAACGGTGATATTTTCCTGCTGCGTTTCAGCTTGGTGTTTATCTTCTCTTGCAATAATAGGTTGCTGAGTCGCGTCCAGTAATGTAGGAATATCTAATTTAACGCCATGTTTACTTAGCCACTCGTCATCTAGGTTGTCGAGCGCTTCACGGGTAATTTGCTGCTCAAGATAAACCAGATATTGATTATCGACGACTTTGCCGCCAATTTTCCAATAAACCAGTAAAGCACTTTGGTAAATGTTATAGGCTTGAGTGTCATCTAATCGATGTGGTGTAGAGCGAGTCCCGTAAAAACTCCATTTGTTATCGCCAAGCAATTTGTACTCTTGGACCAATTTCCCATCGTGAAAATGATAAAAATAACCTTCAGTAGGAAGGCCAAGCCGCTCACCTAATTGCACCGCAGGGCAAACGGGAATAAAACCTTCATAAGCAGTTTGTGTCCCGATAGGTTTAACCTTGACAGTCTCTTCAAGTGAAATTCCCATTGGGTATGAGGCGACTTCGGCGACCAAGCGTTTTGGTTCATCAATGGCGGTAAGAATAGTGTATCGGGTGCCGTGTGCTGCTTTAGATTCCGTCCAGCGACCGAGCATGACCTCATTTTTGGTCTTAGCTAACACAAAAGAACAACTGACTTGCTGACGAAACGATTCATCAGAGCAAGCGATGTCAAAGCAATATTCGTATTTCAACGAAAGAGGCTCGTCGGGATTATTTCGTATTGGAGGCTCGGGGACATAGGGTGGCATTGGTAAGGGTGGATGCAAATTGCGACTTTGCGTTGCCCCAGAAACAGCGCCTGTAAGATTGGTTCGAGCAAGCAATGCTTTTTGCGCGGCAGGTTCGAAGTGGTCGATAGTTTGGCTGTTGAGCACCCAATGTGAGATACCCATTTCGTTTGATTCTTTGACCAGCATAGGAGTAACAGGCGAATCATTTAACAACAGCCAATGACCTTGCTCTACCTGCTCAATAAATTTGTCAACACTAAAATTAGAGGGGATAGCGGCCTTAAGGGCTTTTTTATCTAACGAATCGAGTGCGCCTTCAATTTGCGCAAACTCATGAGCCATCAACTCGGTGATACGAACGGCTTTATATGTCACTGACGTTCCCTTACAGTTATTATTTTATTTTTGCCGTCATTTTAATCAGTTAGATAGTCAAGGCTAGCCTTAAAGAAGTATTAGTTAGATTAAATCATGAACCGAAATCACATTATATGGATTAGGTTGAGTATGTTTGCGAAAAGTTGAGGCTTAGGGCGATTCTAAAGGACTAAAATCTGTCGGTGTTGAAGATGATGGTTTGAAGCAACTATCTTGGAGGTTTCCAATACCTGAAGTTACCCGTGAGATGCTAATTTAGAAAGTTCACTGACACGTTTCTGTCCGTGCGACGTGAAGTCGTATGAAGCGCTGTTCACCGCGATAAGAGTGAACCGTTTGTATCACCAGACGACCCTAGGGTCTGAATAAAGAAGCGAGCCTGACAATGTAACGAAGTTTGGCACTGTGCCAAACGGGAGCAAAACCGTGAGGGGATGCTCCTCCTGATAACCACGAATTGGGTGAGTGCTAGGGAATCAGTATGATGAACGAAAGTGAATCCATGTAAGGTGCGTTATGCGATGAAGCAGCGGAAGTGGTTAATACGCTGTGGCCAAAACGACGATGGGAGTAGGAAAGAGATTGGACAGTGCTCTTTCGTGATCGACAGGCTCCTCGCACTTATAGTGGGCATCTAACCTGATATTGCGCGACATGCGGAACACGGTAAGCCAGTATCGTTCCTTAGGGAAAGCTGTCTGTGAAGAGAGCCGATAGCGGTGCTGGTAAAGGAGGTTGGAAAAAGCGAATGGTGCATTGTAATGATGCAGATACAGACGGATGTCTGACACGAAAGTGGGCCCACTTCCAACTGGTCTACCATTGCAAGATGATTTGGAAAACTTTATTTAAGAAGGAACGCAGATGATCTCTTCTCATGAAGTGAGTGCCCCTTCTGGCAGCGCCCAATGGCAATCCATCGACTGGAAAGCGGTTGAGCGCCATGTGTTAAGGCTCCAGATGCGCATTGCAAAAGCAATCCGAGAAGGTAAACACGGTAAGGCGAAAGCACTACAGTGGATACTGACTCACTCGAAAGCAGCAAAGCTTCTCGCTGTTCGTCGAGTCTCACAAAACAAAGGCAGTAAAACGCCAGGAATTGACGGCGACATCTGGAACACCGATGCACGTCGAATGGCGGCAGTCAGTTTACTGAGCAGAAAAGGCTATCGAGCCAAACCGCTCAGAAGGATCTATATCCCGAAGAAAAACGGCAAGCTCAGACCATTAGGTATCCCGTGCATGATAGACCGTGCGCAACAAGCGTTACACCTTCTAGCACTAGAACCAAATCTGAAACAATTGCCGACCCTAACAGCTATGGGTTTAGACCCAATCGAAGCGCAGCCGATGCAATACAACAGTGCTTCAAATGTCTATGCAAAAAGGGAGCAGCACAATGGGTTCTTGAGGGGTATATCAAAGCTTGTTTCGACAAGATAGGTCACCAATGGCTACTTGATAATATCCCGACAGACAAAAGGATGCTCAAGCAATGGCTGGAATGTGGCTATATAGACAAAGGTCTCTTCTACAAAACGGCGGAGGGAACACCACAAGGCGGAATAATTTCACCCACCCTGATGTTGCTCACTCTTGTCGGACTAGAAAAGCTAACTAAGTCTATCGCTCGCAAGACAGGCAGCAGAGTAAACTTTATAGGTTATGCTGGCGACTTTGTTATCACTGGGTCTTCAAAGGAAGTTCTTGTGAATGACATCAAGCCGCAACTGATGGCTTTCCTACAAGAAAGAGGTTTAACGCTTTCTGAAGAGAAAACGCACGTAACTCATATAAATGATGGTTTTGACTTTCTTGGTTTTAACGCCAGAAAGTACAAAGGGAAACTGCTCATTAAACCGAGCAAGTCCAACGTATTATCATTCTTACGAAACATGCGTGACCTCATTAGAAAACACGCAACAATCCCAGTAGCCGATCTCATCAAGATGATAAATCCAAAGCTACGAGGATGGGCGAATTACTATCGCCATTGTGTTGCTAAACAAACCTTCGGCTATGTTGGTCATCAGATGTTTCTAGCGTTATGGCGATGGTCAGTTAGGCGTCACCCAAACAAGGGGCGCAAGTGGGTCGCACATAAGTATTTTCTGAACTTGCAAGGTCAATGGACTTTCCATGGCTGGTTCAAAACGGCAGGAAAGTATGGCGTGATCAGGCTGTTTGACATCGCTAAGGTGCTAATTAAGCGACATGTTAAAATCATGAGTCAAGCGAATCCGTTTGATCCTTTTTGGGAAGGTTTTCTCAATGAAAGTAAGGTGAAAAATACAGGTCGCAACTCATGGTTTGATCCTGTCGCCACTGCTTTGTGAGTTGCTGGGTAACAGGTGTTGCCTATCCGACAGAAGTTTGTTAAAGGCCACAATATATCAGTCGAATCTTATACTTACTGATATTCAAAAGTCACTACCCTAGTGGTATGAATACAAAGACCTTCCTTCTAGCCCAAATCCATCGAGCAAAACTGGATAGTGACAAATGTTTAGTCGAGCTTCTCGATATGATGAGTCAAGCTTTGATGCGAACCGATTCCGCAGAAATCGATTGGCATTTAATGAACGACTTGGTGGACGATGACATACTTTTAATAATTGTATTGACCGATGCAGGCCTATCGATCAACTTTAATGAAGTTTTACTGAGAGAGGGGGTGAAGTACGTAATGGCTTTTGGTCTTGAGTTACCGTATTAACGCCACCTTTGCACATACGGTTCAACGCTTTTTTGCCCCAAACTTTGTCAAGGTAACGCTCTTTAAAGACGAATACATTCTTGCTAAACTATAGACACAGCGAAAGGCAAGTTCGAAGGCTGAGTCATTTGATTCTGCCTTTTTTATATGGAAGCAATTCCAGCTCAAATATGCCCCATTAGGAGTTTCGGAGACAATAATGCCTTTCGTTAGCGGCCGAAATCGCTTGAATTGTGCTCATATGATGGCAGGCAGCTATTTTTAGATAGCAAGGCATTTCTGTGTCAAGTGATCAGTGGCGAACGATGCCCTGTAAATCGCCCTAAAGTTGTCACAAACTTTCAAAACCTTTTACGGATTTTTAGCTTACAAAAGGCTCTACTGGCATTTGAGGCGCAGGAACGATGTTTTTTGGATGTCGAACTTACGGGGTGAACATGATAGGAATAATGGAC
Source organism: Vibrio sp. 1180_3 (assembly GCF_029478545.1). NCBI lineage: Bacteria > Pseudomonadati > Pseudomonadota > Gammaproteobacteria > Vibrionales > Vibrionaceae > Vibrio > Vibrio sp. 1180_3. The sequence continues at coordinate 46,984 of NZ_SJFM01000011.1, read as the reverse complement.
ACCTTTTTTGAGGGCGCTAACGTTCGTCAGGACTCCTACTTAAGCGCTCAATGTATGTAACAGTCATAGAATCCATAACACATGCAGTTAGTTACAGCGGCTCGTATTCTATTGAGTTTTGCATCTCTAAGATCATTCGATTAACTTTTATTTTCTTTTGAATACGTTCAGGCAAAAGAGAGGCATAATCCGCAGTATCTAGTTGTTTGAAATCTATGGCAATATCATTAATGATTTTGACATATTTATCACCAACTTCTTTAAGATCATTCAAACGGTTTGTTTCCTTGTCAATCGCCTCCAACAAGTGTTGTTGCTTACTCCAAAGTTCATCTAAATTTACACCACTTTCTAGCTCAGCTTTCTTTTCCTCTAGATTCTCCGTTTCTTGTCTTAACCATTTGACACGGTTTTCTAACTCGGTCAACGCTTCACTTGATACACCTTTTCTATCAAGTGCAGCTTCAAGCTCACTCGTGACTTTGTAATGTGCTCCATCCAATATTTGTTGCGCTGTTCTTTGAGCGCTTTCAACCACTGATAACTCTTGCTTTAGAGCATTCTCGGTAATCATTTGAGCATTCTTTCTAGCATCTTCTATTTCCGAAGCTAACTCAGCTAGAACATCACCTCTAACTTCTATTCTGACCTTTTCACGTTGTTGTTCTGCTTCAACTCTTGCATTGTTAATGATTCTTCCCGCTTCTAACTTGTTAAGATAGATGGTTTGCTTGAGTTGTTCTAATTCTTGATTTAAAGATGACTTATCTTCTTCAAGTCGCAGTATCGCAACTTGAAGGTCATTCGCTAGGGACTTTATCTGCTGATATAGCTCTTTTTGCTCCCGCTCTTTTTCTTGCCACTTTTCAACTCTTTGTTTTATTCGGGCTACCCTTTCCTCTGCTTGTTCCTCACGCTCAGAAATGTTTTCAGTAATTCTTTGAACTTGTTTGCGATGCCTTGCTATCTTTCTCAACAACATACTTCTTTCTTTGCTGATACTCATCGCGGCTTGCTGCTCAATAAAATCCCAGAATGGATTAAGCGGATTTAATGCTGTTATCTGAACTTTTACATTTTCATAGCTGTTCAGCAGCGAATCTGAGTCCAATCCGACTAGAAATAACTCAAGGGCACTCCTGCCCTGCTTTCGAAAGTCCACTATTTTATCTGGTGGGGTTTCATGAGTATTAGTAACTTCCACGTAATACTCTTCCCTACCGATCTGGCAGACGATATCTGGAATCCTACCGTCTCGATAGACCTCTAAACGGACATTTTTCACACCTATCATTTCACAATCACTAGAATCAAAGATGCCACTGGAATATGGATGAGGAATGAGCTTCTCCCGTTCAATGAACTCCTTTGCACTCAAATGCAACTGGGTTTCATACGAATAGCGACATTCTGCGTTACTTTGATGGCGTAAGTAGCTAGCTATGCCTTTATTACTATGTGCGGCAACCATGAAGTCTCCGCAGCAAGGGCAGATAACGTCATCCTGAGTGCCACTTTCTAGCTCAACAACAGAAACAACTCTACTTTCGCTTAGCTTCCACCCAAAAATAGAACGATTTCTCATGCACACCTCAACATTGGAAAAATAGTGATGGTTAAAAACACAAAATAAGGAATAAATCTCATATTAATTATCACAATATTATCAAGTCAAAGACAATGTGTGCTCACTTAGTGTGACCCGCATCATCAATGCTAGACACCAAGTTAAGCGATTTTTCCATACTCCACTTAATTCATGACATATTGATGTTCTGATTTGCGAAACTGATTTCTGTCCATCAACGTTATAGAGGGACAATTTGTCCCGTCAGAACTTAGAATCGAGACAATTGGCATCTTCTAGCAAAGAAATACCCCATTATCATCTAGGCATAGATTATGGGTTAGTGATGGACGTTAGAACAGCATTTACCACATTTATAGCAAGGAAATGAGTAGTTCATCAGAATTTAAATATCAGAAGCTTGTATTAAAAATTGATGAGCTGTAGAAGTTGTGTTTCAACTTCTTTGCCCATGCTGATCTCAAAAGAGGTATAATTAGCAGTAACACGCTCTTCGTTTCCACATATCTCAATACGAACAAAACCCTTAGATGTAAGTTTCTCAATAGAAACCTCAAGCTCTTCGACACTAAGATCTGTTATCTCTGCTAACTTCGCTAAACTATTTGGTCTCTCATAAGCCATCATTTTCAAGAGCTTAATATTATCGTTAGTTAAAACCTGAGACAGCTCTGTTAAAGATGCAAACCAGATATTAGGCATATCTTCGACATGGTTTATTTTACCAGATGCAACATCCAATATATACTTGCGAACGAGTTCTTCCGAGGCTATTCCGATTCTAGCTTTCATAGTTTATCCATGTTAACAACAATATAATAATTTCCTTTAACTTAAAGTAAAAAGAGTGATAATTCTGAGAAATTACAGAATATTTCTCAAACCTAAATATAAAATTTCTTTAAACCACTCTCTCATTATTCGCTACTTTGATGACTAGCAATAAGCTTCAGGACATCAGCAGTAATATTAATTGCATTAGTGCCTGATGGTATATCCATCTTATCTTGATATTGCACCCAAACTTCGCCGTTTTTTGACACACGGATCATTGCAAATGTTTCGTTAAGAAAGGACTTATTGACGCCAAGTTGTTCATGAATATCATCTATCATAGTCATCCCTATTACATGTCGGTAGAAAATATGATTGAATACTAATCCATGATGTTCAGGAAAACAATACTATTCATCTATTAGATTACAAAGTGTACACTTGCATATAATATGAAAAGCCAGATCGTTGATCTGGCAGATATCAATGAGGTTTTATTAAAGACTGGAACACAAAGACTCTAATATCTTTCTTTCAGTGCTTAATTTTTTAACTCTATTACCAGTTTCAAAACTGTCTATTTTACTCATGTGTTTAACAAAACGATCAGCATTTGCTTTACTTGAAATTTTGAAGTTAGATAAATAATTGTAGGTTTTAATTTTATCAGTTAATTTTTTATCATAGAAAAGCATATTCTGAAAAAGAATATCAGGCATAACGTATGCGTCTAATACTTGTTTAATTCTGTACATTGACTGATACAGATCTTGTGCTTCTACAGCGGTCAAAAGACCATCTAAAGCAAGCTTTTCAGCCATATCTGCGACATCATGAACTGGCTTTGATATCTTTGCAGCCTCTTTCTTAATTCCAGCTCTGTCAATAGAGAAGTACCCGCGACATTCATTCACTTTTGCTTTTTGATATATTCCGTAATAGTATTTATGCTTAGCTAAAAATTTCTCATATGCACCCCGCGTAATCTCGAACTCCCCCGACTTGACACATTCAGAAGCATTGTTACTTACAAATTCTTCAAATGTATACTTGGGGTACTCATCAATACGTTTTTGAGCAACATTAATCACCATGGTCATTGGAGATCTATTTCTAGAATCTTCATTATTTATCTTTATATTTAATCGAAGATAAAGAGTCATACCTTTTCTATGTCGATACGGCGTATAATACATACCATCATTATTTTTGTTATCTCTTTGTTTATCTACTGCTACATTAATTGCATCTGCGTTATTAGCCATGATTAAAACCTTATCATTTATTTTTATCTTTTAATATAAGATACCAGTCAAATTAATATAAGTAAAGAAACTGAAATTTGCCAAAGAGATAATTTTAAAAGATTGATTTTCAATCTCTATCTAATACAAACTAACTAATATTCCATTATTATTGGCGGAAATTTTATAAAATATTTATTAACTATGACCGAATCATTGATTTTTAATAATCAACGAGGCATTAAAAAACAATGACTAGGGAATTATATATAAAAGTAATATCATTACATTTAATTACGGCTATAAATATTAGGCTACTTCTTTATACCTTTGTGAACCATGCTAATGATATGTTCTAATAGTTTGTTCACCGATCTTCGTTGTGGTTTATCATTCTTATGTAAGAACTCAACATGAGCACTAGCAATAAAAGTCTTATAGTCACTCTCGGAAATGTGTTTTGTGCTTAAATTTTCAAAGACGTTTTCCATTGCTTTTCGCTTAGTGAAACAACTTAATGCCTTATCAATCGTATCCAAGAAAAGCGCTTCAATGACAGTTTCAAAACCCATTTCAACATCTTTAAGCGTAGAAATCATCTCAACGACATACACGACATCAGAAGCGCCTTTTAATCTTTTACGTGCTCTCAGTTTCCACTTCATATCATCTATTAATTGTTCCACTTCCGTGCGATATCTCACATTCACAGAAAGCATCACAAGATAAGTCATCATATCTTGCTCTTGCTTACTTTCATAAACTCTAAGCGCATTATCTGATTGTTCTTGAGCGTGCGCAGCCGCTCTTTCAAGTTCTTCTTCATAGTTACTCAGGTCCTTACAGGCATCATCTAGAATACCGTTTGAAATAAGCTTTCCGAGTGTATATTTTCGATTTCCGCCTAGTTGAGAGGCAGACATTCGAACCCCGTCGAGATTAAATACGATACCCACCGCAATCCCCTTCTTTGTTTGTAGTTCTACTTTGAGACTTGAATGTGTTGACTCAACAGCAATGACAAACTCTGCAAGATTAGAGCCAGGCTTTAACTTATTGATACCTGTTTTTACTAGCCGAGCGATTTGAGCCTTTTTGTTAAATTTTTTAGCGTCATTAATATCAGCATAGGTATCGTAACCAATATCATTACTGCTTACTAATTCTCGAAGTCCAAATTCTTTCTCTAGCTCTCTCATAACTTCTTGCGCTCGGATCTTGCTATATGAGTCTTTGACGCGCTTTCTTGTCACTATATCGATGGTAGATGTGACTACATGTATATGTTGTTCATCGGTATCATTATGTTTAAAAGCAATATATCGGCAATTTGCGTAACCTAGATGGTTCATCAACTTTTTAGCTGTTTTGCACCATTGGAAATTAGTTAAACTCTCATTAGTATCTAAGCTTACAATCATGTGCTTAAACTGCTGTTTGGCGGTTGGATTAAGCCTTATAGACTCTTGCATCTCCCTGATCAAAAGTGTCATATCTAACATCTCCCCTGGTGCATTTTTAGCATTTACAGGGATATGTATAATATTATTTGCATAAATAAATTCTGTTACTGCATCAGCGCTTTTAGTGGCTCCTGCACCATAATTTACTAAATATTTAGCCACTCGTTCATCGTCACCAGCCACATACTTTATGAGAGTATCTGCGGTCTGCTCAGTGTGCTTACCGCCTTTTTGTTCAGGTTCCTTATAGATCATGACTTGACCCTCTTAATTCTTTCAGTGCACGAACAAGCTTGTCTTCACTTAAATGCTGTTTTGCTATTTCATAAGCCGATTCTTGAGTAAAGCTATTCACTAGCAAGTGACGAGTTGCCTGAAACTCTCTTAATAGTCCCGCTAGTACTACAAGAGTACTTCCTATTTCATCTCTTGTGAGAGCTTTACTATTCTCAATATCGGTGGCAATTGTTTTAATTTGATCACTGAGTTCTGAAGTTTCTGAGAAGAACTCTTTAGATGCCTCTAAAATGATGGGTTTGACTTTTACAGCATTATTGATGACGTCACGAGTAAATGCTGAAAGCTTTGAATAACCAGCCATGCATTGCTTTTTAACTAGCTCTTGATATTCTTTTTCGGTGAGATTTGTCTTTACTGATTTAATCTGCAAATCAGCAGGTTCTTTACGAGATTTGTATTTCTCTTTTTTTACTGTCTTAATGGCAGTTTCAATAGCTCTAAAATCTTTTGCACCTACATTTCTGAAAATGTCTAACATATCGTTGTTCATAATTATTACCTTTTATTGTATCTATACTCACCTCTCAAATAATTAGATATAGCTATTAAGATCTAAGACTAACAGCATATGATAAACCAGCGCTAACACCGAAGGGGGTTAGTGCAACCAACCAGAATGGGCGGAGTATTTGTCGGAGTTTTTATTTGGGACAAATAAACGCGCAGACACAGCTTGCTTCAAAATCCATTTTTTATATTATCACTTTATAACACCATTAATTTCAACAAATATTTTTAACCTTGTATATTTAAAGTTATCATTAAAAAAACAAAACAAGCATCAACATATGAAAATTGAATAAACACATAATAATCAGTCAGTTACAAATACCCCAATGCATTATTGCTTTTAGCCTACTTACTGATTAAGTAAAAAACAAGCTAAGATACTTAAAAGTTAAGTTGTTGTTCAATGTCTTATTATTATAGTATAAGAAACGAGTGATTTATTTCACATTCATGATGAAAATAATTTACTCACTGATAATTAATAACTAATTAATTTAGAGTGACTGTAGATTGATTTTTCAACACAAGATCAATATAAGCCGTTAGTTTTTCAAACGCACTCTATGTTAAAATAACTAACAATTGAATTGCTCATTGAAAAATGATCACCACACTATCTTTCATTCTCCCAATCATTTAATTAAATATAGTGTAAACTCGTACACAAGCGATACAGATCGTAAGCTAATTCACTGACAAACCATTACCTTTTCGGTTTTATGCATTCTTTGATATTCTTATGAAATGAATTTGTACTGAGCTGGCTAATCATATGAAATCAACATTAGACAAATCAAAACTATCTGAATCCGACATTATCTCGAGATCCATTCTTACTTCGCTCAAAAATGCAGGATAAGATGACGTTAATGGATGGTTTCGTAAACACTGGCATGATGTAGATAAGAAGCAAGAGACAATAGATGAATCAGCCATTATTTAGCAGTTTATTGGATAAGTACGATGGTATCTAAGAAATTGATATTATTTATTTTTTGAAGATGAAACCTTTTGAAATGATTGGCGTCCTGATGAGATCGTAAAAATTGCTTTGGCAGACAAAAACCATATTTAGTGTCAATCTCTTAGTTGGAAGCAGAGATTTATCAGTTAGCATAACCCTTATTGGGCTAGGTTGGCCAATTTTAGCCTGATTAACAACAGAATATCACAATGCATATCTATATTTTTGGTAACCTAAATTCAGGCAAAACAATGTTAAGCAAACAAATGCAAGGACGTTTGCCTGAGTTCACTTATTTATCATTAGATGAGTATCGAATTCGCTTTGGCGATGGAACCGAGCAAGGTGAGCAACTTGCTTGTGAGCATTTCCTTGCTGCGGTTAAACAACAGGAAAATGCGATTGTTGAATTTACAGGATACGGTCAAACAGCTAGCCTTCTTACCAATCAATTAGATAGGAAAACAGGCATATTAATCTGTTGCACTAGAGATATTGAGCAGAGCATCAATGCAATTGATGATGAGAAATACTCAAAAATCCCTTACCCATCATCCTACAAAAGACTGCAATCTGTTGATGAAACTATTAGATATTTGAAAGATAAAATCATACCGACAGAACTAGAAAGTCACTGGCAAAGACAGATTTGGCAGTCTTACAGTTTTGACTTCTCTGATAACTTTGATTCCTTCTGGTCGGCCTTCCCATTATCTCAACACACTTGGGTCAGTAAGCTGAATAAAGTATTATTCACAGATACAAGCGCACCTACAGCTCTACTTTACGGAAGCTTGGGGGCTAATCAGTTAACAAAGCGCTCTGATATCGATTTATTTATTCAGTCATCGATTTCGGTTCAGGGTTGGCATGAAAGGCTCCTCAGATTGTTCGGTGAACAATTGGCTCATACCGATATTTTGGGGTCGAAAATCACTCTTAGAACACAAGACCGATTGCTTATAGAAATCGTTATAGGCCAACCGTTGTCTGACATTTCTCTTTATTATCGCGAGTCACAAATCTACAACGTTCACTTCACTATTTTAAAGGATGAGCTTGGCCTTGCAGAACAATTAGACGCCGTTACCAAAACACATACAAGCGAGCGAAAGCAAGCCAAAGAGTTGGCCGCTCAGGTTTACTTTTTATTTTGCTCCTTACCGAACCTTATCGCTAACAAAGACAGTTACAAGTACCACTTTCACTGCTCTATCATCCAGCACTATTGTGTTCAGCTAGAACATTTATTGCTAAGTGAGTTTAAACACAACTACCTTCCCAAGCACGCTGCTACAACATTGATTGACTTCCCATGGCAAGTATTTAAAGGCTCAGCAACTCATATCAGTACAGTGCAATATACTGAACTTTATCAGTACCTAATCACACTGTTCGAACGGCTTAGAAAGAAACAACTGATTAAAAGTAATGGCTATTTCTCTGTGGAGAATAGCTTTCTCCATGAGATCCCTAGCGAAGATAACAAGGCTTAAAAATTGAAAAATCATCAAATAAAAACAATCAACTACCAACTGTGGCTAGTGCTGATTCTGACAAGCTTAATACCATTAATCTACTCAACTACACGAATCCATTTCTTGGGCAGCATCCCTAGCCCATGGACTTTTAGCATTGCAGCACAAGTTGCATGGCTAAATGTAGGATATGAAGTCCTCAGCGAAGCATTACTTATCCCTCTAGCATTTATTCTAGGCAGAGTTATTCATAGTAATGAAGCTTTTCGCGAACGAGCCAGTCTATCTCTTTTGGTTACCTTAACTTGCTACTTTGTGGTGACCGTAATGGTATTGTGGCTAGCCCCGAACTTTGTAGATGCTATGCAGCAACAGGCTGAATTATTGACCCAAACGATCCAATACATTCGATTGGAATCTGCCGCTATTTTGCTCTCCAGCTTCTATGCTTTTTTGTCTTTGGTTCTCGTCCTAAGAAATGAACGAAAGGCGCTGTATGGTCTCCTAATAGTACAAATGCTCATGACTGTCATTTGTGACAGCATCTTCGTCAGTCAACTACCTTACTCCCTTCAGTTAGGAGTGAATGGTATTGCTCTGAGTAATATCGTAGTCAATAGTCTTCTCGCACTGTTTACCCTGATTTATTTATCGAAATCAGGGATCACTCTGAGCTTCAAGTTTTCTAAAGGAGATCAATCGCAATGGCTCAAAGAATGGGCAAAGATTGGATGGAAGTCAGGGCTTGAGTCACTCGTGCGAAATACTGCCTTTATTGTCATGATTCTTCAGCTTATTAACCAAGTGCAACAAGCGGGAACATTCTGGGTTGCTAATCAATTTATTTGGGGCTGGCTACTACTCCCCGTTTTGACATTAGGATATCTGGTTAAGCAAGATGCTGCGACAAACAATGGATTAACATCTGAGCGAGTCAATAGCTACCTTTGGATAACGTTAGGAATTATTGCTGTCTGGATACTCACCGCACCGCTTTGGAACAGCTTTATAGCCAATATCATGGGGATAGAGAACCCAGAATCAATCACCAGTCTAGTTTGGCTAATGGTTGGGTTCTATGTCATTTTAAGTTTAAACAATGTCATCGACAGTTACTTTTATGGTATTGGACGCACGGATTTAATGCTGTATCAATCACTTATCGTAAACACCTTGTTTTACGGTTGTACTTTTGTGCTTTATCAAATCGGTATCTTTGTCCCAACTCTTGAACGAATCGCCATAATGTTTGGCTTGGGCATTACTGCTGATGCGATAATAACTTGGCTATTATACTTAGTTCTACGTAGTAAAACGGACGATATACAAGCGGCTGAAATCCAGTCGTAAGACCCTGTAAATAATTCTGTATAATTGCAATTCGTATAATCTTTGTCTTCACTAGATGAACATATAAACGCAAAAATGTAGAATAAAACGCCTATTTATCCGATTTATTCTACCCACACCCTTTCATCCAGTCAGCTGATAATTATACAGTCTTTGGGAAGCACAATATCCAGCTCTAACGCAACAAAAATTGAGGACTAAAAAATATTGATTGATTTTGATACGGCTATGAATCTAATACTGTGGGTAGATTAAATCTCAGTAATTCTTTACCTTCTGATTTCCTAGATCTTACTTCTAATCCCACAAAACCTTGTTGCGAAATAGATTCAACAAGTTGATCTATTTCACGTTCATTATCATCATATCCACATTTTATTGAAAAATTGTTTAAAGAGCCTATAATTATTTCCATTTTCTCTTTTGTGAAGTACACCGTTATACGGTTATCTTTCAAAAACTGATTGAATAAAACTCTATCCTTTTCTTCAGAAAAATTAATATCAAGGTTAGACAGTTTTCCTGTGACACGTGATTTACTAGCCTTGATTTCATTTTCAATTTTTTCTCTTTCAATTCTTTTAATATTATATTGATTTTCCCATTCTTCATCATCAGAATATTGTGTCATATATTCACGTATCTTTGACATACTCTTATCAATCGCATTAATTTTCTCTTCTAAGTGAGAAATGTCTACACTTTGCTCAATATCAAATTTTAGAGACTTAAGTACATTATAAATTTTATTCTGAGCTAAGTAATAATTTATATTTTCAGCTTCGCATCTTGTGCTTTTTCTTTTTCTGTTACATTTCAGATACATACCTTTAGTTGGATTCTTAACTTTTCTACTAGAGAATGCCATTATATAGCCACATTTAGCTAAACCACCACAACCGTTCTCATTTTCCTGCCGTATTAAGCAACCACATTTACCAACACCAACAAAAATATTTCGGAAGATTTCACCAACTCCACCTGTATTTTCACGAGTTCTTTTTTGAACTGCATAGAATGTTCTATCATCAATAATCCTAGGATAGTAATCCTTACCTTTTAACTTTCCAATTACATTCGTATTTCTGAAGTACGCATTAATAGATGATTCATTAAGAGGACTATTTTTTGTTGTTTTTATTAGGTTTCCATTTTCATCAATACTGTATCTGTAGATATCCAAATCACCGAGACTCTTAATAATCTTTTGAGGCCCATAATTTAAATTAAGTTTTAAGTCAAATATTTTCCTAATAATTTCTGCGTTCTCTTCAATTATTGTATAAGATTTTAAATCTAAGTTTCTAGCTAACCAAAATGGTGGTTTCGCTATAGATTTCCTTCCTGAATCTTCAAGCAATTTTCTACTGGCTTTTATTCTTGCACTTTTTTGACTTGATTCTTGGTATGCTAAGTACATTCCGATTTCAAGTAGTATTCTTCCTGTTACACTAGATACAGATTCCATATTTTCTTCAAAAACAAGATTCCATTTCGTAATTGCAATTTTAACGCCAGCATCGAGAATCCTTTGAAATTCACCTCTGACAAAGTCAACATTAGCTCGACTAAATCTATCTATTAACTCAATAACAATAAGGTCGCCTTTCTCGATCTTTCCATTTTCAATATCATTAATCAAAGCACCCAGTTCACCCCTTTTAAAGTTCGCGGCTGTGTAAGCACTCTTACCACGATCTTCATAAATTAATCCCTTTGAGTAAGCCGATTTCCCCTCACTTAAGAGGCGCTTGTTGTAATCAGAAATCCAATGCTCACAAGCCTGTTCTTGTCTTTGTATACCCTGACCTTCCTCAGCCTGAATTTGCTTACTAACACGTTGATATAGATGATACTTATTCATTTTTTCTTACACGTTCCTGACCATAATATATGTAGTATAACATGCAGTTGTCATTCGCCAATTGCGGGTTGCCGTACCATATCGGTGGAGACATCAAAGAACGCGGTAATCTTCTACTTCAAACGCCGGAAAGTTTCCTTGCACGTTTTAATGTAGACGTACGTGTGATGAATGAAGTACTTCGTATCAACCGCGATAAGAAAACCATTACGGTTCGTAATCTGTTAGACCAAAGTGAATACACTGAAAGCTACGATTTCCTACTTCTAAGCCCAGGTGCCGGCCCAGTTGTTCCGCCGATCCCAGGTTTAGATAACCCATTGACGCATTCACTGCGCAATATCCCTGATATGGATAAAATTATCCAAACCATTAATACCAACCAAGTTGACCACGCAACGGTTGTGGGTGGTGGTTTTATCGGTTTGGAAATGATGGAAGCATTCCACCAACTTGGCATTAAAACAACCTTGCTAGAAATGGCAGACCAAGTGATGACGCCAGTAGACCGTGAAATGGCAGGTTTTGCTCACGCAGAAATTCGCGCAAAAGGCATTGATTTACGCCTATCTACAGCACTGAAATCAGTAGAATTTAAGCCAACAACATCATTAGCAAGCATGGATTCTGGTCAGAAAGAACACCAACATATTAATGGCGAACTTGAGTTGACGCTAAGCGATGGTGATACACTCACTACTGATATCCTAATCATGGCGATTGGTGTACGCCCTGAGACTAAATTAGCTTCAGAAGCTGGTCTGCAAATTGGTGAGCTTGGTGGTATTTATACTAACGAATACCTGCAAACCAGCGATCCATCTATCTACGCGGTCGGTGATGCCATCGAAGAGAAAGACTTCGTCACTGGCAAACAAACTATGGTTCCTCTAGCAGGGCCAGCTAACCGTCAAGGTCGTATGGCAGCAGATAACATGCTTGGCCGCAGCGAAACTTACCAAGGTACTCAAGGTACTGCTATTTGTAAGATCTTTGACCTAGCGGTGGCTTCAACAGGTAAGAACGAGAAGCAGCTAAAACGCGAAGGCGTTGAGTACGAAAAAGTGTACGTACACACCGCCAGCCATGCGAGCTACTATCCGGGCGCTGAAGTGGTGTCGTTCAAAATGCTGTTCGATCCAAAATCAGGCAAAATCTTCGGTGCGCAAGCAGTGGGCAAAGACGGCATCGACAAGCGTATCGACGTGATGGCGGTAGCTCAACGTGCAGGCATGACAGTAGAACAACTACAACACCTAGAGCTGACTTACGCGCCACCATACGGCAGTGCGAAAGACGTAATTAACCAAGCGGCATTCGTAGCGAACAACCTAATCAAAGGTGATTCAACAGCAATTCACTTTGATGAGATTGATAACCTAACCGAAGACCAACTGTTGTTAGACGTTCGTAACCCAGGTGAGCTACAAAATGGTTACCTACCAGGTGCAGTTAACATTCCTGTTGACCAACTTCGTCAACGTATGGACGAGCTACCAAAAGACAAAGAGATTGTGATCTACTGTCAGGTAGGTCTGCGCGGAAACGTGGCATACCGTCAGTTAGTGAACAACGGCTATAAAGCACGCAACCTACTTGGTGGTTACCGTACTTACCTGTTTGCTAAGATGTAGTGAGTATTCGATAATTTGGAATAGCCAGCAACTTTGTGCTGGCTATTTTAATTGATGTGACTTGTAACTGAAGCTGATTAACCCTAGAAAGCCGTATTGCCACAACTAGGGATTTTTACTGACGATTATTTTTGTCCATTCAATTATTAGTCTAAAAACCACTTCCGACATTGAAGTAAATAGCATCTTCATCTTTACTTCTCGCGTAATCCATACCTATATGTAGACCATATCGTCGAGCAATTTGGTAACGGAAGCCCACGCCTCCGGCCTGTACAGAGTCACTGGTAGCATCATCATGATCATTGATCGCTTTCCCAATACCGTAAAATGCAGAAACCTTCCAGCGATTATCAATGCTGTAGGTAATTTGGCTCTGCACGGTGCTAATTTCGTCACCTTGATAGCGAAAAGAAGAGACACCACGTAACTTAACGTAAGGTTTTGACGTTGGGGTCACTTGCGTATCTTTTTCTTTAAAGTATTGGTAGTTCCCCGCCAAACCTAAGGTCCACTTGGACGCTAATGGAATAAAGCCTTGTCCATCAAAGTTGAAATGATCGTAATTATAATCGCTCCCCAACGCCTCGTCATAAATCATATAGTCAGCGCTTAATTGAAAACCTTTGGTTGGGTAGAACAAGTTATCACGCGTATCGTATTCGGCCAGTATTCCTAACCCTGATGAAACTGCTTCATCACCAAGCGCATACTGCATTATTTTTGACACGAACTCGTTATCTGATTCAACGCTAGATATCGCAGCAACCTGTTTAATGCCCAGCATCAATGGTGTATTCGAAACACGGAACTGCACCTGTTGCATTAAAGCTGCTACCCTTGTTTTAGTCCCAAAAGAAAACGTCTTATCTATAGGACCTATGGTAAATCCAGGAAATCCAGGAAATGCGGGGATTTCAATTTCAGGCGTCGAAATGTTTTTATAAATATCGATATTTGCCACCCCAAGGCCACCACCACCAGTATAGCGAATAGAATCACCTTTCCAAGAACGACGGTGCCCACCAAAAGCAAACCAAGTGCCATTTTCCGTACCTAGCGCCCCAACGACACTCATCGCCGCTGGAACAAGCTGTGCACCACCATCAATCGCGGATAATGAAGCTACCTTGCGTTGCTGCTTTTCTTCTTCGGTTTCATGAAGAAACAGCCCCACAATACCACCGCCATAACCGACAGCAGGTTCAGTGATAATAATTGGAACAGGTAAAAATCCGACTGCTTTTTCGGCCATGTACTCACCCATGTCAAAACGCTGATCGACAGGATCCGTAAAAGAAATGTCACTAGCATAGGACGCAAAAGAACTTAACATGGTAAGAAAAGCGATCGATTTTATTTTCACAGTCATCTCTCTAAAAAAAGAGCCGGATGATTAATCCGGCTAAATATTGCGTCCATGCAGGACATAAATATGTAAAACACTATGCTGCAGTAATTATTGACAACAGAGTTATATTAAGCATAAAGAGAGAGAAGTGATAATCGGTTATGTAGGACCAAACCCATCACAGTTGCGCCGTTCTACGAAACTTTAACCCTCTCAATATAGTCGTCTAGTACTTTAACAATCGATTTTTTGACTTCTTTCACTTGCTTAGAATGTTGCGACCACAGCGCAACGCCAAACTTAAAGCCTTGTTTCATTTGGGATATTTGTAGCACTTCAATCTTATCAGTTAAATACTCTGACTCTCCCAGCATTTTAGGCAACAGCGACCATCCTAAATCTTCACCTACAAACTTTATGGCCAGAGCAAGCTGATCGACTACTTCATGTTCTGAGCTCAGGACAACTTTCTCGTCGATTCCCTCTTCAAAAAAGGTTCTTAAAACAAATTGGCGCGCACTGGACAATTCAGAGAACGCTTTGTCGGGAGACAAGTGAGAAAAACGACCATTTTTTTTCACGAAGGGGAGAAATTCAACATGTCCTATATATACTCCATCAACACTGTGTATGGCAGTACTATCATGAGAATTGACGATACCAAAGTGGATATCACCAGACTCCATTCCTTGCTTGATTTCCGCTTTTCCTCTGACAAGGAAGTTAACTTTCATTAGAGGGAAATCTTTTGCTAGCTGTATTCTGATATCCGTCAGAACACGGTGAGGGACAAAACTCGGATAAGCAATAGTAACATTTTCTAAACCACCATATGAGAGGCTTAATGCAATTTTATCCAGTGTACGAGCGCGCTCAATAATTTGTTTAGCGTAATGGTATAACAATTCACCATCTTCGGTTGGCACCACTGAACGCCCTATACGATCAAATAATGTCACCGCAAGCTGGTCTTCGAGGTTCGTTACCACTTGTCCAATTGTCGTGCGATGTTTATTGAGTTTAACGGCTGCTTTGCTGAACGAAAGTTCATCGTATACCGCAACAAAAGCGAGGAGTTGTTCTAGACTAAAATTCATAGCAATTATTACCGAGCGAGTTAGGATCAATGTTCAGTATTAATATTCAATACTTTAGTAGAAGAATCGCTCATATGCACGTTGGCGTCCAGTAAAACTAAACATGCCCGCTAAAATTAGCGGGCATGTTTAGTTAGAACTGTAGTCAGTATAGGTTAACCACATCACCAGAATACCCTGCGGCTTCATAGCTTGAATCAAAATCAACCTAGATAACACCTTGTTCAGCGATTGATGTTTGTCACGAAGCCATCTCTTGATCAAGTTGTGGTATAGCCTTCTTAAAATGGGACATCTTGCGTCCAAGGTGTTAAGCCTTGAGCTTTAAGATAGCCGTATTGGTAAAGTGAGTTCATGTAATTGTGGTCAAACATTTTCTTAGTTGTTTTGGTCGCAGAAACGTCATCAGCGATGTAAGTAAACTGGAGGTCGAAACCTTGTATTTCGCTGTAATACATCATGCGATACAAATCACCTCGACTTTGTAAGGTAGTCATTGATTTAAGAGTTCGACTGAGCAAGTTGATACCTTTATCTTCAACAGTCTCATACGGCATTTTGAACATGCCATTTCTTACTACATGAACCTGAGGCTTCTTCTTTAGACCTAATGCTTGATTAATTTTCTTAAAATCGATATCTACAGCTTGGAGGAACATTTGAGCCGATAGCCCTCCGTCCACATGCAATTCTTCTAATTTTTGGCCTTTGTAATTGACATCAATAAACTGCGGTGGAAATACACCAGGAATAGACGAACTCGCCGCGAGTATTTGGTGGATTAAATCAACCTTGTGCTCAGAATCGCTTGCTGCTATCTGACCTAGGTTCCAGATCACTAATTCATCAGAGTCAAATTGTGTCGTTCCAATCAAGATACGTCGCCCCTTCTCGTGCTCAATGGCAATCTTCTCGATTAGCTCCTCGTCATATACTTTTGCAATATACGACATAAAGCTGTCACCTTTGGATAAAGCATCTTTAAAAATGGCATTTAAGAAGTTTTTCTTACCGAGCACCATTTTGTCATCCAATCCCAAAATGGTATTTTTCAATTTAGGAATTTCTTCACCACCCACAAAGACAAAAGGTGCCATGAGCGCCCCGGCACTGATACCAGTAACGATAGAGTAGTCATCCAATTTGTCTTGTTCATACAAACCATTTATAAAACCCACACCAAAGGCACCATTGGCACCGCCTCCTGAAAGAACCATCACATTTAATTGATCGCCAGTAACACGGATTGGTGTAGTCTGCGTCTCTTCTGAATAAAAATATTGTGTACCATCGCCCATCCAAGTTCTCATTGGTTCCGCGGTCGGGTTATGCTCTTCAATTGGCAGTTCTACTTGGCGGTAGTTGTCTTGCGTCACTCGCGTTTCAATTTGGTGAGCAGTTGAAGTACAACCTGCAAGTACTGCAACAATAGAAAAAGTCGTTAAAAGCGTCTGAATTTTTTTCATTGTGTCTTCTTAGTTTGTCACCAATATGAGGTGAGTTGGTTACTGAATGTACCTATTTTAAGCTGTAATTTGCAGATACATAACTCACATATGTAGGACTTTGCCCTTCAATCATTGTATAAACCAATAACCTTCACTCGCTATGATTATTCAGGTAAATGTAATATTTAGAAGGCACACTATGATGATGGTTTTGTCTTTCATTGCTACTATTCTATTAGCAGCATTCATTCAACAAGAAAATCATCCCATGACCAGTCAACCAGAGCAACGCAACCCAATGGAAAACGACGGCCTTGACCAGCGCATTGTATTGGCGAAACGATTGGGACTTGACGTCGATAAAATACTGGTCGATTTTCCACAAGGATATCAAGAGTAAAAGGCAGCCTCAGAGCTCATGCTGAAAAGAGTTCCGTCTCACTGTCTGATGGTGCCCAAACAATAGATATGGGATGTCAGCTTAACACAACGGAAAGAAGCGAATATCAGTAGAGTCCAGCACTATATGGCTAGGCTTTCATTTTCGATCAAGCCACTTTTTTCGGTTCAAAATCATGGGTGGGTTCTACAAACTCATATTGGCCTAAAATGGTCTGCAATTCCCACTCACCATTATCTTGTGTGACCTCTAGCACCCCATAAACGGCATTATTGGTATGACGGAATGCGGCTACTGGCGACATACCTTTCACTAGACAAGCGGTAAACACGGAGGTAATTAAATCACCCACGCCAACCGGTGGCTTATCAAATTCAATTTCAGGGCGCTGAACCAAGTAACAAGCTTTCGGCGTGGCAAGCAACGAACTAAATACACCCTCAGATAAGGTGCTCAAATGTTTTACCAGCACAAACCTTGGACCAAGCTCTATCGCTTTCTTGCACGCCGTAATCGCGTCATAGAGAGAGGTTATATTCACACCGGTAAATTGGGTTAGTTCAAACTGATTGGGTACGATAACATCCGCGATTGGCATTAAGGTTTGAATCAATTCTTCTGTTACGCCTTCGGGTAAGATACAGCCTTTATCTGGGTCACCCATAACTGGATCGCAAACATAGAGTGCTGAATGATTGTTCTCTTTCACTCGCTCTACAACCTCGGCGACAACATGACATTGCTGCGCGCTGCCTAAGTATCCAGAAATAACCGCTTCGCAATTGGAAAGTTGACCAATATCATCAAGGCCGTTGACAATGGTTGTGATATCATCAGCATTAAACCTTTGCCCTTTCCAACCCTGTTCATATTGCGTGTGGTTAGAATATTGGACGGTATGAATCGGCCATGTTTCCAGTCCCATTCTCTGAATGGGAAATACAGCAGAACTGTTCCCTGCATGTCCATAAACGACATGACTCTGAATCGAAAGTATACCTTTCATAATTTTGCTCAAATAATATTAACCTCACTAATCATATCGGATTTTTATTTGGTTAAGTACTCGCGAATGTAGGATGACATCATCAATAACCGTTTAGTAGAGAATGGAACTGCACTGGCCAACCAAATCAGAGGACTCGCGGCTGAGTACGGAGTTATTTTCACTCAGTCCATTAAAGCATTACGATGTCATTTACCAATAGCGATTGAAGATGCAGAGAATGAGCTATTTCATGTGATGCAGGATTTTCTGCCAACGCTATACCATGATTTTGTCAGTATCAGAGAAGAGATAACTACGTCGTTTGTCATGATCACTGTCCTGTTTATTGTTTTAGCGGTAACCCAAATCATTGGTTCGTTGTTCAATCCGTCTCAAACCACAAGCTAACTCTTTATTATCTCAACACTTTTCGTTTATCACTAACCTCATCTAATTTTTGATGGATATTGTCCTCCATAACCGATTATTGGTTTTGCCCTTCCCTACCTAAAATAAATCCATCAGCCAAGCCAATGTGAAATTCAAACTCACATTTAAACGCTAAATAGAAACTTATTCATTAATAAAAATGTGGGACAGGGTGTCCAGCGATAAATTAACAGCCGAGTTTTCATAGTATTGAAAATCTTATACTGGAAATGACTTAGACATGATTTTTACTAAAACACCTAACCGTTCAACAAAAATGGCGACACTGTCACTTATTGCTAGCTCAGTGTTGCTAGCAACATCACCTGTTGTTTCTGCCGAAGAGCATACTCAAACTCTAACCACGTATTCTGAAATCAGTACTCATGGTAAAAAAGTATTTGAGCAATATGGTATTGATCATGACCTACCTAAACTTGCTCTGAGTTCGCTGATGCAAGGCGATCACCTCGTAGAGCACGCTTACCGAAAAGTAACTATCGGTGAAGACGTTCAAGAGTCATCCGTGTATCTGATTAAAAATACCGATACCAAAGGCAATATCGATCTTCATATAAAGTATGATCCGAGTCATCTGGATAAACATGAAAATGTGATTGATCAGATTGAAACCTTAACACGTAATGAATACCGCCTAAGAAACTATGCTGAGGCGTATGACTCATCAAGTGTTGAAGCCAAAGATGACGGAAAAGGTAATGTTGAGATTAGCTTTAACTACTCTAAGTATGGTTTGCCACAAGATATTGCTTACTTCCGCTTTCTGACAGTCAAAATCTTTTTGGTCGACGGTGAGCCTAAAAACATGCTGATCACCAACAAAAAGCCGTTCAATTTTGATGGCAATGATATCGAATCCTATAAGCAAGAGCTCACCTTTAGCACCTTGGAGTCAGGTAAGGTCATTATCGAGACCAAACATACACAACTGCTTGGTAAACATAAAAAGAAACCGCTTGAGATCATCACCAAAATAGAGCCTGTGGCCTTTTATGATGAAGGTGTCGACGTACAAATTATGAACGAAGAGAAACTTAAAGAAGTCTCTGATCCGCGTATGCGTGAAGAAAGTGTCGAACTTAACCGCGTCTTTCCACTAATGGGGGACATGGTCCGCCGTCAAGGTATTGATTTACCATTACCATTTGGCGTTTCTGTCGCATACCGTAACCAAGAAATGAACATCCCGTTTAACGACTTTACCATTCAGGGTGTGCGTTTAAATGACCTGTTTGACCCCGAAGATACGGTTGGTGTTGTCTCTGCAGAAAGTATGAATATTCGTGGTGATATTAACATTCTGCCATTTTGGAATGTCTTCGGCTACGTCGGCAAGATAGATGTGAAAGCAAATATTGACGCCGGATATACTGGCGCTGCAGGAGAGTACCTTCAAGACAAGTTAAACAATAAGTTCCCTGGGTTAGGCGATGAATTCTGCAGCGGTGGCTTATCGGCAGTATGTAATCGTGGCCGCTTAAATGTGCCACTACACTTGGAATACGACTTACGCGGTGTAGGTACTACGCTATCGATTGGTTATAAAGAGTTCTTTGCATCAGTCACAGGCACATACTCGCAAACACGTATCAAAGGCGGTCAAGACTGGGGCGACGGCATCGTAACCGTACAACCTATGTTGGGCTATCAGTTGGTTGATTACCGCGCACAAATCTTCGTCGGTGCAGAATACCAGGGTCTTGATGCCCGTATGGATGGTCATGTTATCGCTGGTGATGTTGAGTTTGATTACGATATCGGTGTAGATCTCAACCAATGGGCTTACTTAATCGGTTTTAACAAGCAAATTGGCAAAAACTACAATATCACTGGCTTGTATAACACTGGTGAAACTCGAAGTGCCTTCACGATTAACTTTGGATATCGATTCTAATCCGTTGTGATAGACAGACTCTCCTATAAGAATCACCTGCGGGCTGCTCTTGTAGGAGAGAGTCCTCTTTATGCGATTACATCGATATAAGAAATAGCTTTAAGATACATCCCATCAGCGAAATAAATATATCAAGCAATACTTCAGGATGAAACTAGCGCATGGAGCCGCTTGTTTGATAACAACAAACAACTGTGGACATGACAATGCAAATCACTAAACGCTCAATACTTGCAATCTCTATTGCAGCTTTACTTTCTGCCTGTGGCAGCGATGACTCTGGAAACTCTGGTGCGCCAGTGAAACCTGAACCATTAAAGCCTCAACCAGCACAAACGGTTGATGTTGCAGTTGGCAATGCCAACGTTAAAGCAATGAAAGAATCTCTAGTTATCACAACTACTGAAGGTGAAGAAAAGCTTGGCTCTGTTGAATCTTTCAAAGGTCTTACCTTTGCTGAGGCCACACGGTTTGATCACAGCAAAACCGTTGATTTCTCAGGTGATATAGATGCGACTCAATTTGGTGATGCTTGTCCACAAATCAAAGCAACGACTCAAGCACAGAGCGAAGACTGTTTAAACCTTAACATCTGGCGCCCTGAAGGCACCGTTCAAGGTGAAGACCTACCTGTTTATGTATTTATTCACGGTGGTGATTTTGAATACGGCTCAGGTGCAAACCCGATGATCCACGGTGACAAAGTGGTGGCGCAAGGCGCAGATGAAGGTAATCCATTTATTGCCGTGACGTTTAACTACCGCTTGGGCTTACTTGGTTCCAACTGGGTAAAAGGTACCGACGTAAATGGTAACTATGGTCTTGGTGACCAAGAATCCCTATTAAAATGGGTGCAAGACAACATTCAATACTTTGGTGGTAACGCTGGTAACGTCACGCTGATGGGCCAAGGCTCA
Source organism: Vibrio sp. 1180_3 (assembly GCF_029478545.1). Taxonomy (NCBI): domain Bacteria; kingdom Pseudomonadati; phylum Pseudomonadota; class Gammaproteobacteria; order Vibrionales; family Vibrionaceae; genus Vibrio; species Vibrio sp. 1180_3. The sequence goes on along the minus strand of NZ_SJFM01000011.1, from coordinate 25,270 downwards.
GGTGCTATGTCGATCGCTTTATTGCAACAAAAAGTGGCAGAGCGCAACCTTGACGAGTCTTACTTCCAACGCACCATCATGCAAAGTATGCCATATGGTTATGAGTTCAAGAGCTATAACGTTGCGAAAGAGCAAGCGGCTGATGTAGAGAGCCTACGTAGTACTTCTATGGAGCAAGTACTTGAAACACAAAGTGTAAGCTTAGACCCACTGCAGAAGCTTGAAAACTGGCTATTGTCGGCACTTAATATTCCTTTACTGAGTCCAAAATCCGACAATACCCCTATGGCAGCGCTGATGCCGTACGCCCCCTATTTGGAGTGTTCTGAGCTTAAAGATTCAATTTTGGGTGGTAAGACAGACACTTGTAAAGATGGAATGGGAAAACCACAACCCAGTCAAGAGAACTTCGTTGTCCCAACCGTTATTGGTGTTAATACGAAAGACTCGGGTAGCATGAGTTTTCTACCAAACTTAATGTCTTTAGTACCACTTATCATTGACCTAATGGGTGAAGACATGGGTGATGCTAAATACACAGCGCAACGTATTGCGGAATGGTTATCTGTTGACGAAAACAAACAACTTGTTGAAGCACGTATGCAAATGCTGGCAAACAGTGATGAGTTTAGTGCGCAACTAGCTCTCGAAGACTTGATTGAGCAATTGCCAAAGTCAGCTTATGAAGCCATCACTCCTCTTTTCTTTGGTTTGAAGAACGATACTGGCAGCAACTTGCTTGCGCTAGCTGACTTCTATCCAAATGATGAGCACGAGTTAAGTGGTGCCTTTGACAACATGGGGCAATACCGCACGATCATGAACGATACCTTGTTCACAGGCCCAGCTCGATTGAAAGCGGCTCAAAGTGAAGCTGCCACCATGTATTACTTTGCTCATAACCCGAGCTTTAATGTCTGGACTTACAACACAGGGCCGAATGGTGAAGTTGATTTCGGTGACTTACTTAAATCTATCAGCTGTATCACTGGTGCTTGTAACGGTTCTGAACTTCCGTTTGTGTTTAACAAAGCAGTCAAAATGGATGGTACAGAAACTCACCCTAGCTCAAAAGATAAGCAACTAATGAACGAAATGTCACGTGTATGGTTCAGCGACGAATTGTTCTCAGATTATCAATATGATGCGACTCAAGATTCTATATTACTGATTGATGAAAACGGCGTTCACCTTTCTGAGCAAGACTGGGATAGCAAAGAAAATAAAGGTGTGGACCCTGCGCTTCGTGATGGTCGACTCACCGGCCTCGACAATCTTGGTATTTTAATGAACTATCTTCAAGACTGATTAATAAAGGCCAGCATGCTGGCCTTTTTTATAACCATATTTCAACAGTTTACGATGAGAGTTACTATGTTGACTAAAACACTTCGTACCTTTTGCTCTCTGCTACTTGTGGCGCTTATCGCAGGATGCGCACAGCCTTACCCCAAAGTAGAACCAGACTTTGAATCAGATTGGCAGGCGCAAAGCTATCATGCAGAGCTTGCCCTGCTCGCCAGTGCACCAGAGGCTTTTGCCAAACGTATCCAATTGGTTCGCAACGCAAAATCATCGATTGATATGACGTATTTCGACTGGGAGAAAGACACCTTAGGCATCTTGCTATTAAGCGAAATCAAATTTGCTGCCAACCGCGGCGTAAAAGTAAGGCTCACCCTTGATGACCTCATGATATTCGACGAAAAGTGGCTTGCCGAACTCGATAGCCACGAAAATATTGAAATCCGTATATTCAACCCGTTTGATTCTCGAAAAATAGGGTGGCTTGGCCGTGCGATTAACTTTGCCTCGAATCAAGACAGATTAGACAACCGCTTACATGAGAAATATTTTAATGTTGACCATACGAACATGATTTTAGGTGGGCGGAATATTGGTAGCGATTATTTCGGTTACAACAAAAAAGCAAATTTCTTTGATTTGGACGTACTATTCCAAGGTGATGTCATCAAAGCCTTTGATGCCAACTACAACCATATGTGGAACAGTAAGCATGTGACCCCCATCCAAGAACTTATCGAAGTCGATGAGAATCATCGTTATGCTGACTTCTATAAAACAATGGCAAAGGCAAACAAAGGCAATACACCGGTCATCCAAGATATCTATGACCAAGTCGCCAAATTGAAACAGCCTGATTTGATTAGTGCTGAGGTTACTCCTGTCTTCGACTCGTTAAAAAAACTCGAAAACAACAAGCCTTATTTTCGTACGCGAGCCGAGCGAACCATCAAAGCTGAGTTGAATGCCGCTAAAAATGTGATCATTTCAACCCCGTATATGGTGCCGACGCAAGGTAAGTTCTCTGTAATAGAACAGCTCGAAAAGCAAGGGACAGAGGTGACTATACTCACCAACTCTTCGGCATCGAATGACTCTGGGTTTATTCCAGCGTATTACCAAAAGCATCGCATCACACTATTAAATAAAGGTGTTGACCTGTACGAATATAAAGATACGGCCCACAACGAAGATCATTTCTATCATGGTGATACTTTTTATCATAACAAGGCGCTAATCTTTGACGACAGGCTAAGCTTTATTGGATCTTCCAACTTTGACCCCAGATCAGACTTTTTAAATCTGGAGTTTGGATTGTTTATCCGCAGTGACGCTTTTGCCAAACACTTGCAAGAGTATCTACTGGGAGACAAAGACTTGTTCTGGAAAGTGACACTGGATGAACAAGGTGAGCCTCTATGGTCATCCCCTAGTGAAACATCCGTTGATAACCCTAACTATGGTGCTGAACACGAGTTTATCGATTGGATTTTTAGGAAAATGGACGCTGAGTTCGAGCTGTAACCGACAACAAAAAAGGGCTTAACCATTGGTTAAGCCCTTTTTTAATACAATTTTAAGTTAGAACTGAGTCCCAATTGAGAAATGGATTCGAAACTCATCGCCCTCAGGTGCATCTAATCCGTAAGCAAAATCAACTTTCATTGGTACGTACTTGGAATTCCAAATTAAGCTCAAGCCTGTTCCACGCTTCAAGGCAATATCGTCGTTAAACGCATCACCAATATCATAGAACGCGCCCAACCAAACTTGCTGGTAAACCTGATACTGATATTCAAAACCAGCGGCAAACATATAACGAGCCCCTGTTAACGCACCATTTTCATCTCGTGGTGAGATCGACTCATAATCATACCCACGTAAATTCTCGTCACCACCAGCAAAAAAACGAAGCGACGAAGGAACATCTTCAAGTGAATTAACAATATTAATGCCGACATTTGAACGAAAATGAAATTTTTGCTTCTCGCTTATATCCCAAGATAACACGCTGTTCCCTTCAAAATGAAGCAACCGAGAATCTGAAAGTAAGTAAGGCTCTGAGTATTCTAAAGAATAAATATGCCGATGATTCAATTCCAGTTGATCATTTTTACGCTCAAGCTGAGAAAAAGTGATGCCTGGCATTAGCAATTGTGACTGACTATCTTCTGATGCCTGTTGATATTGCTCTCGTAAATACCTCACATGCATCGTACTTTGCCAGTCACGTTCTAACTGCCAGTGCTTTTCGAACGTAAGTTTGTTGGTAAAACTCGCTGTATCTCTATAATCGACACGCGTAGATTCAAACTGAATACCGTAGTAATCCGTTAGAACGTTTTTGGTCGGTATTTTGTAACCCATCAAAAGCGATTGTTCAGGTTGAGAGAGCGATGCTTCCGCATTCAAACTATGCCCACGACTGTTATACCAGGGCTTAGTCCATTTAAGTGATGCTCTAGGACCTAAGTCTGTCTTATAACCACCACCAACTTGGACTATGTTTCGCGAATTAGGGACTGTCGACACTTCGATAGGCACTTGGTTGTCTTCGGTTTTTTGATCAAAATTGCCTTTTACCGCGACACTGCGAAACCAGTTAGTCTGTGAAAGGTTAGATTGGTATTCGCCCAGTTTGATGGAATTAAATCCATCCCCTTTAGCAAATGGACTTAAAGCTTCAATACGATCGTTTTCTATAACCGAGCTCACCACAGAAACTTCGCCAAAGTGATAACGAACACCACTATCAAAATGCACCTTTACATTCGCTTGGTTCATGCTTGGGATCACTTCTATCACTGACTGCACAAAATGACCTTCTAAATAGCCTTTTTGTTGTGCAAGGGACAATAAGTTTCGCTTCAATGAAGCGTAGTCTGAATGAGAAAGGGGCTGCCCTTGTTGAAGCTTGGCGGCATCAGTCAAATTAATAAAATCTTGATCTTGGGCTGCTTCTCCCGTGATCAAGATGCTAGAGCTCGAGATAAGCGTTACTGGACCAACGTCCACATCAATGGACACCTGTTCATCTGCATTTTTAGATACATTAAACTTGGGGTGATAATAGCCGTATGGGTTTAGTGCATCATTAACTAACTTTCTGAGTTGCCCTTGAGAAATGTTCTTAGCAGGGGTTTCAGACAATGGCGAGAGATAGTATTCGAGGTTTTTCTCTAATGGTTTAGCCAACCCTTGAATCGTAAATTCCGCTGCAAAAACATTGCAAACAGGGAGCGACGCACAGATTGATATACCCACTATTTTTTTTACCAAAGAAGCCATATGTCTGTTTGCGTTAATCTTACACTTCAATAGTCTATTGCGGTGATGGGAATCAAGTTAATCGTATATGCAGGACGATACCCTCCCTATGTGACTAGTCACCGATGCTAAGAGGCACAATGTGCTGTACAAAAATACCGAGCTCTATGAGTTAGCGCAGAAAATGATGCCAGCTATCAAAAAGTCGTATCAAGAGACCAAAGACATTCAAAAAGAGAACCCAACAGCCCAGCAAGCTTATGTTGATTATTACTGGAAGCATTGGGATGACTCTAAAAAAACTGAAATTAATAAGTGGTATAAAGTTAAAACAGTGATGACCGCTGACAAGCTGATTGTTATACCCTTCCTACTTGAAATTGCAGCGGTGTTGGCTACGTTATTTCACCCCAATCACATAGTTTATCTATGCTCATGGGGATGAACTCACTTGCCGCCTACCTGAAACTTCAAGTTGTTTGGGTATATCGAACATGAAGTTTCAGCAGACCTAAATACTGAACTGGTTTTAAATAAACATATTGAGCGTAATAGCCAGAAGAAAAATGGTTTAGATTATGATGACAATAGTTCATATGGCTCTGATAGCTGGGTCAGACATAAAAGTGCGTACATTGAAAATACTCCGTTTGATTATACTCAAATAATAACGTCTAAATATTCTCAAGGTAACTGGAGTAGAGGTCATTATTACCAGAATGGAACAAGCCTTCTTGAGTGTTCAAATGATGGTGTGAGTTGGTCAAAAGAGACTTGTAAGTAAGGCTGAAGTCGTTATCTAATTATTCTAGGATCAATACATGATAAAAAATCCAGTGTCGGCAAGATACTGGATTTTTATTTTTGGTTCATCGCCATTTGGCTTTGGTTTATCGAAATCGACTAAGCGATAAAAATGAGTTTTACAACAGCAATGCTCTGCACTAGCCGATTTAGTTCATATCGAATATTTTACATTTATACACAACTGATGCCCTGCCATTAGCCGAATTTGATGCTAATTTGTAGATACAGGCATACTTCAGATCGGAAAGAACCATGAGAACAGTTGTCACAACACTACTTATTTGTCTATCCCTCTCAACCTTGGCAGCAGAATACCGAGCTCAAGAAGTGGCTAATGGATTCCAGATCCCTTGGGGAATTGAGTTTCTTGACGATCAACACGTTGTTGTGACAGAGAAAAATGGCACGGTTTCGTTGCTCGATATTGCGTCTGGAAAAAAAGAAATGCTCCATCGCGTCTCAGATGTTAACACTAGCGGCCAAGGTGGGTTACTTGATGTTGCACTCTCACCTAATACAGACGCACAAAATCCGAAACTGTTCTTCACTTATACTAAACGCACCGACAAAGGTAATACTGTTGCATTAGCCACCGCAACACTACAAAACAATGCTCTGCTCGGCTGGAAAGATCTATTTGTTGCTGACGCGATAACTGATACTGGCCGGCACTATGGGAGCCGCATTGCGTTTGTCGACGATAAGGTTTACTTCACCATTGGTGACCGAGGCAATCGCGACAACGGACAAAATACCCAAACGCATGCGGGGGCTATTTTGCGCCTTAATCTCGATGGTTCTGTTCCTCAAGATAACCCTTTTCATCCAGCCCAAGCCAAACCTGAAATCTGGAGCTACGGTCACCGAAACCCTCAAGGTCTCTTTTATGACGAAGCAACCAAACAACTATGGTCTATCGAGCATGGACCTCGTGGGGGTGACGAGATCAACCTGATTAAGAAAGGCGCAAATTACGGGTGGGCAAGAGTCTCTCACGGTAAAGAATATTGGGGACCACTGGATGTCGGTGAAGCCGAATCTCTGCCGAACATGGAAGATCCAATGTTGGTTTACATTCCTTCGATCGCACCAAGTAATATGGTGTTGTATCGTGGTGAAAAGTACCCAGAATTGAATGGTAAAATATTAGCGGGTGCACTGAAATTAGCACACATTAATGTGGTATCGATTAAAAACGGTAAGCTAACAGAATCAAGTCGGTTGCTGAAAAACCTTAGCGAACGTGTAAGAGACATCACCATCAGCCCCGATGGTTATATTTACTTTTCAACCGATAGTGGAAAAATCTTCCGTCTCCAGCCTCAGTAACCAAACTCATTTATGAGCCTACGCTCGGTTGAATAATCGTCCTCGTTGTAAGCTCTGGCCCTTTGTTCAGGCGTATCATAATCAAGACCGCCATAACCATAACACCGGCTGCAAGCAAAAAACCGAGTTGAGTTATATCGAAATGACTTAAAAAGGCGATGGCGACATAACTGATACTTTGGGCTAAGGTTGCAAACATTTGTAGCCCTCCGTCTGCTCGGCCACGTTGAGCAATACTAATACTGTGATGCATCCAGTTTGTACGAGCAACACGGTTTAAGGCGTTAAATGTGCCAAAGAAGAACGTAAACATCAGTAGTAGTTGCGGAGAAAATGATAAACTCATGCCAATGAGCATGATAGCGACTAGCCCCATTGAGCCAATCATAATAACTCGATGAGAGCCTAAACCTAATAACCTTCCGACAAACAGACCAGTCACTAATGAACCCATTCCAAAGGCGATGTTATAACCTGCAAACCACTCACCCGAGATGCCTATTTCTGAAAACCAAATAGGCACTAACTTAGTGAGAAAAGTGAGTATTGGGTAGCTCAACGCTGAGAGCATTAAAAAAGCATAAAAGTGTGGTCGCTGCGTGAATATCTCTCTACTCGCCTTCATTTGCGCCATAAAAGAGACCGACATTGACTGACGTAATTGTCGGCGATAAGGTGTCAATATATAGCTAACACTCGCGATTGCAGAAGCTATCGCAGCGAAACACGAGAATTCAAACATCCCCCATATTTCTAGTAGCACAACACCCAACGCCCCTGCCCCCAAAGTCGTTCCCTGCATGATGATCTCTTGTTTTCCAGAAATCGAAGCATATTCATGTTGATAAAAATTCTCTTGGGTAAAAGCATTATTGGTTGACCAAGCTAAATTGCTAGAAGTCCAAAACACCATCTGGGCTGCGGCGAGTAACCAATGAGATTGATATCCAAACCCATAAGTCAAAGCGACTAATGCGGCAGTACTTGCTTGTAATAATTGAACCAATATCAGCAGTCGCTTTCTCGAACAACGATCAATCAAGGTTGAGAAAAATGGTGTCAGAACAAAAGAAAGACCTGTGCAAGCTAAAGCAACCATAGCAACAAAAGAACCCATATTAGGCGTAGATAGCATGATCCAAGGTAGTGCCATCATAAATAGCCCTGAGGAGATGCCATCAAAAAAGCGTCCGGCCAGATAAAATTGTGTGGGAGTTTTTATTACATTCAATTCCATATTTGTATTCCATCGATTGCCAATTTGATGCTACGTTAATGCCTCAAGTTAACTTTAGGTAAAGCGCTTTTTCATTTAATTAGGGACAAAGCTCGGTCGATTGGAGAAAAATATGGAAATGACAGTTGGTGAAGTCGCTCAAAGAGCTGGTGTTAAAGTCTCCACCTTACATTTTTATGAACAGAAAGGGCTTATCTATAGTTGGCGTAATCAAGGCAACCAACGTCGCTATCATCGAAATGTGTTGCGCAGAATTGCGGTGATCAAAGCAGCGCAAATGGTTGGTCTTACCTTAGAAGAAATAGCAGAATCGTTGGCTAATTTACCAAAACATCAGGCACCAAGTCGTCAGCAGTGGGAAAAAATGGCCTCAAATTGGAACGCTATGCTTGAGCATCGTATTCGGCAGCTAAAGGCACTACAAAATGATCTCGGAGGCTGTATTGGCTGCGGTTGCTTATCCATGGAATCATGCGCTATCTACAACCCGCAAGATATTCGAGCAGAAACCTTTGCCGGCAAAACCCTAATCACACACCCTGAAGAATGGTCTGACGACGTTGATACGTAAATTGAAACAGGAAGGGACACAATACCGAGAGCTATTGTCTGAAGTACGGATGAACCATGCACTAAATTTTGGCTTAACAGCAAGTGCTTATATGAAGACGATAATCAACCCACCACGAACATAAATGTTATAGTGAGTTATTTTAAATTACACACATTTTTATATTGATCACTAAAAACTAAAAACTAAAAACTAAAAACTAAAAGCAGGAATAATCACTTGACTGATACTGAAATCAACAAACAAATAGACCTGCTTATTCTCTATTTAATTAGGATAAATAGTTTAACCTTCGTAAATAACAATAAATTACTTATTCTTGCGGAGGAGTTCCTTCACAATTAGAAACAACTGCATCAATTTGTACTAATGCATCCATAGAAATAGCTGAAACACCAACGACTGTTCTTGCAGGAAGCTCACCTTTAAAGAAAGTAGTATAAACTTCGTTTACCGCGTCAATATCTTCAATATGTTTAAGTTGAATATTTACTTTAACAATATCATCCATAACATGATCAACACTTTCTATGATAGCCTTAATATTTTTCAAACATTGTTCCGCTTGCGCTTTTACATCACCGGCAACTATTTCACTTGTTTGTGGAACAACAGGTAATTGACCAGAAACATGGTTGTAATGAGAAAAAGCCACGGTATGCGAGTAAGGCGCTTGTGGTGCATTTTCTGTATTATTTGCTTCAATCACAAGTAGACGAGTATCTTCTGGCAATTGTGGTGGTGTGCCGTCACCGTGTGACACTGCGGTATCAATCTGCACCAACGCATCCATAGGTAAAGCGGCTGCATTAACAACAGTGCGTGCCGGAACATAGCTTGGGAAATATTCGGCACAAACTTCATTGACCACTTCAATATCTGAGATATTTTTAAGGAATATCGTTGTTTTCACGATATCGCCCATTACATGATCGATACTTTCTAGAATGGCTTTAATGTTATTTAAACACTGTTTTGCTTGCTCTTTAGCACCACCTGCAACCAATACACCTGTGGTTGGATCAATAGGCAATTGAGATGAAAGGTTATTGTAATGAGAAAAGGCAACGGTTTGTGAATACAAGCCTTGTGGTGCATTATCTGTGTTCCTTGAAACTTTAATAAGTGCACATGGAGCTTGTGGAGCAGTGCCTTCACCGTTTGAAATAAGCGCATCCATTTGAACTAAAGCATCGCTCATCGGTAAAGCGGCAACCGCGACAGTCGTGCGGGTAGGAAGAGAACTTTGGAAAAAGGCTGGATAAACTTCATCTATAGCCTCAATATCGGCAATATTCTTAACGAAGATATTAATCTTCACCACATCGTCCATAACGTGGTCAATACTTTCCACTATCGCTTTAAGATTTTTTAAGCACTGTTTGGCTTGGTCCTTTACACAACCCACTACAATTTCACCTGTTGTAGGATCTATAGGTAGTTGAGCTGAAATATTATTATAATGAGAAAAAGCTACAGTTTGAGTAGATACTGTGCTTTTAGGTGCGTTGTCTGTATTTCTTGAAACTTTTACAATATCGCCAGTCATATCGAAATTTATCCTATTATATATTGCAGGAATACGTATTTATATTTAATAGATCGTATTGGAAAGAATGATTAAAGTGGCGCAATGGTAAGTAAATTTACTCGGTGTAAATGTGACATAGTACAAATTATCATTTTCTAGAAGACCATAAAAAACCGGATAAATAGTCACTTAACGACTAATTATCCACATTTCTAGGAATAAATTAGATTAATTAATATTTAGCACAAGAATGATTCGAAAATAGTGAATAGAATCCCAGAGGTTAAATCCATTAACTCTCTTAATTTATCGAAATTTTGATACCTTGTTCACAACAATACAGTTCAAATACTCACATCAGCTCAATTGATACGATTTTTATGTCTTTATAAATGAATAAATTATCTGACAAACTCAAGTGTGTCATTCTTATGTTAAAGAAAATGGTAATTTTTATTTCAATCATCATCTATACCCAAACAACTTGAAGTTGCAGGTAGGCGGCAAGTGAGTTCATCCCCATGAGCATAGATAAACTATGTGATTGGGGTGAAATAACGTAGCCAACACCGCTGCAATTTCAAGTAGGAAGGGGATATATTGTAAACATTGAATGAAAGAAATAACAAAGGCGAACCAATGGTTCGCCTTGTACTTTATTATTCACTAAACCGCTAAAAACTAATATTTATCAGAAGCAACGTAGTAGTTTTCTTTAAACGCTAAACTTCCCCACATGGCATTTGCGTGAGCTCGCTTCACCACATCTGGATCTACCGCTTTTTCTGTTAATGTGTCTGTTTTTCGATCGTATTCATAAGTTGAGATACCCTGTCCAGGTTGGATAACTACCACTTGGTTATCAGCTGTCATATAACCGTAATTCTTATCACGCTGCATCATAACACGCTGTTTTTCAACAGGAACATCACGAGTCAAGTCATGCCCAATCATTGGGTTTTGGCTGCTAATACCGGCTAGTGAAAGCAACGTCGGTGCTAGGTCAATTTGGCTTACAAGACGATCATCGATCTGATGTTCAATTCCACCACCAAAAATCACCGCAGGGATTCTGAAGTAATCAACTGGTACTGGTTGGTTACCTTGCGTTCTTGCGTCATGGTCTGCAACCGCAATAAAGATGGTGTTATCCCAATAATCCGATTTTTTAGCCGCTTCAACAAACTGCCCTAACGCATGGTCAGCGTATTTCACCGCATTTTCAACCGTCTGTTTCGGCTCATTATATGGCTCAATCACGTTGTCAGGATATTCAAATGGGCTGTGATTGGATGAGCTAAATACCAAACTGAAGAAAGGTTTCCCTTCTTCATTCATTTGTGTGAATTGTTGGTTTGCTTTTTGGTATAGATCTTCATCTGATGCGCCCCAAGAACCAACAAACTTAGGATCAGCAAAGGTTGGGAAGTCTTGCATGTCGACAAAACCATTACCTAAGAAGAAGCTCTTCATATTATCAAAATGGCTTTCACCACCATAAATAAATTGAGTATGGTAGCCACGCGACTTTAGCAAGTCTGCTATCGAGAAAAAGTTAGTTTGGCTTTTACCTAACTTGACAACAGAGCGTGCTGGTGTTGGAGAAAAACCGGTTGTCATCGCCTCTATACCACGTACCGAACGTGTACCTGTTGCGTACAAACGAGTAAGTGCCCATCCTTCATCAATCAGCTTATCCATGTTAGGTGAGACATCAATCCCGCCTAATCGACTGACATAGCGTGCACCGTGACTTTCAAGTAGTAAGATAACGATGTTCTTTGGTTTCCCTTGATATGTTGCCTGATGCTTAGCCATACTTGGTTGAGTATCTGAAACAAAATATTGAGCATCAATGTTCATCGATGCATGAATCTCATCGATCACCTCTTGCTTCTCCATTTTGGGATAGAACTCAAATGCGTTCGCTTCAGATTTCATCTGTTTAGCCGCAAAAATAACAGAGAATGATGAGTTAAGCGTTAAATCGTTGATCAATGGATCACTGGAAAATGAAACCATGGCTGGGTTTAGAGGACGATGACCCAATGAAGAACGCGCACCTAGCACCCCCACAGCAATGACTAACACTGCCAATAGCGGTCGCCAGTACCATTTAGGAAAACTTAAGTTAGCAACTAACTGCTTGCTCCACTTCCAACCTAAAACAACCGTCAAAGTAGAAACGACCGCGCCAATAAGCAGCTCTAACTTGTAGCCCGTCCACAGCATGCTGAACACTTCTTTCGGGTAAATAAGATATTCAACAAACAAGCGGTTTGGACGTAAATCATATTCCATGATAAATGGCGGAGTGGCCACTTCCATATACACGATAAGCCATAGACCCAGTGTGATCCAGACTCTTAACACCCAATGCCAGGCGCGTCCAACAATGTGGTCACCAGACAATAAACAAGAGAGCAGCGCGGGTAAAATAAGTAGATAACATAGCGATACAATATCGACTCGCAAGCCACTAAAGAAAATGGTCAGCCAACCGTGAGCGTCACTGACTCTGTCAAAATGCCAGATCGCGAGCCCTAAGCGAGATACGAAAAATATTGCAATCCCCATAAGGAAAACGGCAACGATAGGATACAAGGGACCGAAGTAAGGTTTTAGTTTATTGAGCATAAATTTCAAGACGTATTATTATTGATTGAATTAGTGGATGATACTGTATGGCATAGCTAAAACGAATAAGTTCCTCATTTTTCCTAAAGACTCTTTACTTTCGTGTGCACTAACATCAAGTTTTGTATCAATTCGCTGAGTATTCCACCAACGATGTAGAAAAAATGTCAGCATTAAACCAAAGCTTGAAACAGATAAAGGTAAGACTCCTGATTTATAATTAACCACCAAAATTTAACCGCCCATCTGATTCTCTAACTCAACTTTTGATACGCACTATTAATCATTGATTTTTCAAGCCCTAAATTTAATAAATAGCCATACACAACCTGACGACCATCATCAAAACAATTCTCTCCAAGCGCGTTGGTGAGCGCAACTTCAAGCAATTTAAAGCTTCGATACTCACCAATACCCAGCTGATTGGTCAACAAGTAATTGCTTTCTATATCAGACTTAGTGGCCCCCATAAACAGTTGTAAAAAACCAATAACGACGCCAGTACGATCAGACCCTAACCGGCAATGAACATGGAATGGTGCTTGCTCGTTTGCAATGATCGTGATGATCTGTTTGATACCATCTTGAAAACCAAGTTCATTATCATTAAAAGCCTGATTAAGATGCGACATAAAATAAACCGTCTCGTAAGACATCGGCACTGAATAGACACACCCTTGAGACCAGAGCTGTTGATAATAACTGGCCCCCTGTTGTTCTATTTCTTGTTTAAGCTGGTGATCCGTTTCAGACAAATTGATGATATTGGCGATCTGGTACTGTGAGAGCAGTTTACGTACCGCTATTTGTCGGAGTTCTTCGAGCGATTTAAGTTCTGCTATATGAGATCGAGATGGTGAAATCGGATGATAAGAACGATATAGGCGCTTGGGTTTTAAAGCTCCTCCTAATACTGATCTAAAGTTGGCTAGCGACTCTTCACTCGAATAATCTTCTCGTTGCTGCTTAATCATAAAAGAGGCTTCACTTGCTTGATGTATCTGTACCAATTCATTCTGGCTTGGATTTTCAGCCAACAGCAAATAGTTGAAACTTCCATTAAACTGATTGTTGAAAAAATAACCTTGCGGATGACAGTGGTCGAAAGGTAACGCTTGTTCTAAATCTTGATCCCAAAAAAAGTATTCACAATAACCAGAATTACCGATGTGCAGTGCTAGCTCTTTGGGTTTAATCAGCGTCAGCGAATCGCCCTCTCGGTGAAACTTAAAATCCTCTTTTACTTTCCAATTGGTTGCGTTACCGACAAAAAAGATATTATTGCTCGCTTGAATTGGAATATTGAAAATAATATTGTCGCCACGATATTGATAGTGCATCACTTTGCTGAACCTTAAATATAGACCAATATATACCCAAACCACTTGAAGTGGCAGGTAGGCGGCAAGTAAGTTCATCCCCATGAACATAGATAAACGATGTGATTGGGATGAGCGCACCTAGCCAACACAGCTGCAACTTCAAGTCGGAAGGATATGGATAAACTCAGTCTACCGAAATGGTATATACAAAACATGAGATATGAACGACACAAAGAGAAACTTGTGACAGTAACAAAACTTAGTAGGGGTCGCCTAACATCATCGCTGGCATAAAGTGTGTTAGGCGAACCTAGTTAACCCTCCAACCAGCCACATATCATTTGCACTGTTGGGATGGAGCCGCAATGGACAACCGTTTCATCCAAAACTACCGCAGGTGTAGACATCACTTCGTAATCCATAATCGTTTCAAGATCCGTCACCTTCTCAACGGTGACTGTGACACCCATCTCATTTGCCACTTTTTCAATAAGCTTCGCTGTATTGAGGCAATTAGCACAACCTGAACCTAGCACTTTAAATATTTTCATCATCGACTCCTAATATACCCAAACAACTTGAAGTTGCAGGTAGGCGGCAAGTGAGTTCATCCCCATGAGCATAGATAAGCTATGTGATTGGGGTGAGTGAACGTGGCCAACACCGCTGCAACTTCAAGTAGGAAGGGAATAATTCCAAATAGATAAATTAAACACCCACCCCATGACCGTAAATGCAGCGAGCAACAAACAAAAAAGTAGCCCTAATAGACGCCATTGCATGACCTGCTTGAGCATCACAAACTCCGGAATGCTGGCAGCAACAGTACTCATACAAAATGCCAACGTCGTCCCAATCGGCAATCCTTTAATCAACAGACTTTCCATGATGGGGATCACTCCAGTTGCATTAGAATAAAGTGGAATGCCCAACAAAACAGAGGCAGGAACAGACCACCATTGCCCTTGCCCTAGGTGAGCTTCTATCCAGCCATCGGGCACAAACCCATGCAAACCCGCGCCTATACCCACCCCGATAAATACCCATATCCAAACTCGCGAAACAATAACTACCATTTCGTGTTTGGCAAAAGCGTGGCGGTCTGCCAATGTCATCTGTGCAGTCATAGTCGGGATTGACGTTTGTGCTTTAACATTTTGACCACGCTGAAGTGCTTTCATTGCTAATGGTTGAAGCCAACGTTCTGCGCCAATCGAATCTAAAAACCATCCGCTAGTAACACCAATTAACATTCCGACAAACACATACATCAGCATGAACTTCCACCCGAGTAAACTCACTAACAACAACACCGCAATTTCATTGATTAATGGAGATGTGATCAAAAAAGCCATGGTTATCCCTAACGGAATACCTGCCGTTGTAAATCCTAAAAACACCGGGATACTAGAACATGAACAAAATGGTGTAATAGCCCCAAAGAAACTACCAGTTACATATCCGAAAATACGTCTTTTGCCCGCAAGGTAATGGCGGACTTTATCTACATTTAGCGAAGCCCGAAAAAGAGCAATTACGTAAATCATGACCACTAGCAACACCATGATCTTACTAGTGTCTTCAATGAAGAAATGTACGCCATCGGCCAATTTTGAATTGGGCGTAATAGAAAAGACTGAATAGGTCAACCAATCTGCAAGCAGCGAGAATACTTCAAACATGACAGCTCCCATATGGCTATTGTTGAGCCGATAACCTGATACATCGACTTATCGCTTTGTCATAAGACGAAAGACGAGCTAAAAAGATGCAAAGTTTTAGGATTAATTGACCAAATATAAGATGGATGAGTTATTTTTCAGGAAAAAAGCAGCAAACTCGCTGCTGTTCATCAAAACGGATCCGGCATTGTATTTTCAGAATCTGCTTTAATTTATAACGCGCGCGTTGAATACGTGACTTGGTTGCCGGTAAAGTTAAGCCATGTTTTCGTGCAAATATTTGCTGTGGTTCGCCATTGAGATCACACGCTTCTATGATTGCTTTATCCGCTTGAGAAAGTTGATCCAACGCTTTGGGTAAACATTGCGCGAGGCTATCAATTACGTGCGGATCTTCATCACATTCGCCATGTAATGACAATATTGCGTCATCATCAAACATTACCTCTTTCGTCTTTCTCCACTCATCAACTTGTAAATTGTTGGCGACACGAAACAACCAGGAACGTTGATTTTTGATATCACAAAATGCTTTTTTCTGCAGCAAGGCACGTAAAAATGTCTCTTGAAGAAGATCAAAGGCTAGCTCTTTGTTACCACATTGCTTAAGTAGCCAATGAAATAGCTCAGACTCCGTTAAATGCCAAGTCTGAAGAAGGCATGGAACAACGGTAGGATGAGAAGTATCAGGCATAACAAGCTCGCTTACACATAAAGGTGATGCGTTGACATCTTACAGTGATTCTCATGCTCAAAAGATTCACTGCTAGTGATAAAAACCAACACCCTAATAATAACGAATCCCCCCACAAAAAAAGCGAGCTATCTAACAGCTCACTTTCGATGTTCAATATTCTTTGAATCTTACAACCATTCCACTGTCCGCTGAGCAATCACGAATTCTTCATTGGTTGGGTTTCTATTAGTATCGCATCAACTAACAGGGATTTGGACAGAACCTCGTCAATGAGTTTGCTAAATTAGAGGTTCAGTTATAACTTTAAGTATTGAAAAATAGCTTTTACTTATCTACTTGGGTTAAGTAAGCAATTCTTACATAATTGTCATAACGGTAGATAAATTTTAGATGTCAGATAATAATTACACCCTAATCACAAGGTGGAGACAGATGAATTAGTGCTAATCCTCCTAATGACGTTTCTCGATACTTTTTGTTCATGTCCTTGCCGGTTTGGTACATGGTTTCAATTACCTTATCTAAAGAGATCAGGCATTTGCTGTTACGTTTGAGTGCCATACGAGAGGCGTTAATCGCTTTCATCGCTCCCATGGCATTACGCTCAATACACGGCACCTGAACCAAGCCCCCTATGGGGTCACATGTCATACCCAATGAGTGTTCCATGGCAATCTCAGCAGCAATACAAATCTGCTCATTGCTACCACCTCGAAGTGCGGTCAAGCCTGCTGCTGCCATAGAAGAAGAGACCCCCACTTCGCCCTGACACCCTACTTCAGCCCCTGAGATCGATGCATTGGTTTTGTACAAAATGCCAATCGCACCAGACACGGCGAGAAAATCCTTTAACTGTTTTGTATCTAGCTCTTTGATAAAACGATGGTAGTACATTAGCACTGCTGGAATAACACCCGCCGCGCCATTGGTCGGAGACGTCACGACTTGGCCGCCAGCGGCGTTTTCTTCACTTACGGCAAACGCAAACAGGTTTATCCAATCCATGATTTCCATTGGGTCGTTTTCGACCGCAGCGTTTGCTTCGAGCTTTTTCAACAAATTTGGCGCACGGCGAGTGACATTCAAACCACCATCAAGAATACCTTCCGTTTCGAAACCGCGTTCCATGCAACGCGTCATCACACGCCAGATCTGTTCTGCGCGCTGATTGGTGGCTTCCATATCCTGAAACGCTTGTTCGTTTTTCAGAATCATGCCGCCTAGGCTCATACCGTTCTTCTCTGCTTGTGCCAACATTTCGTCTGCGCTGGAGAATGGGAACTCAACCTCTACGGGTGCAGTCGCACTGCCATTTTGCAGTTCATCCGCCGTTGCGATAAAACCACCACCGATAGAGTAGTAAGTTTCAAAACCAACCTGATTGCCGTGCGCATCTAACGCAGTAATCGTCATGCCATTCTCATGCAAAGGAAGGTTTTCTTCATGGAACAACATATCCGTTTTGTAGTTGAATTCGATTTCATGACGGCCATCGACAGACATCATGCCCTCTTCAATCGCCTTGCGCATCGCTCTGTTCGCGGAAGCAATTTTGATGGTATCTGGCTTGTTACCCAACAGACCCAAAATCGTTGCACGGTCAGTATGGTGACCAATCCCCGTTAACGAAAGTGAGCCGTATAAATCGACTTGAATACGAACCACTTTTGCCAAGTTCGATTCAATCAAACGTGTGAAGCGGTAACCCGCGATCATTGGACCATTAGTGTGAGAGCTAGAAGGACCAACACCAATCTTGTAAATATCAAAGATGGACAGCATAAACTTACCTATTACGACAATACAGCATAAAGCCAATCAGGGAGAACCATACAAGCAGCAATGGTCGCCACGGCGAACACCAATAGCCCGTAATGGCTTGCAGTTGGCTTTGCAAAAAGATGTTTTTGATTATTGATAAAGATTTGTTGTTCGGCAGTCACGGAGCCCCAACGACGACTCACCAACACACCAAACAAAAGGAAGACAAACGTACCGATTGGCGCGAACCACGGCCAAGCCATATCTAGGTACATTGCAGTAAACACCGCAATCACACTCATGATACTGCCGACGATGACGCCTTTCTCATTCGCTTTCGCCCAGAATAAGCCAAGCACGAATGAACCCAAGCGAATACCAACGAAAATAGAGGTCAAACTTGCGATAGTTTTGAGTACCGATTCATTCGACACCGCCAGAAGTGCAGGCACAACCACCAGTGCAGCAGAAAGTAGACTCATCTTCCTTGCTACTTTCTCGTAGTGCTCGTCATTTGCACCTTTACGAACAAACCGTTTGTAGATATCAAAAGTGGCAACGGTTGCCATTGAATTGTATGTCGAATCCAACGTCGACATCGCTGCCGCTGCGAGTGCAGAGATAACCAAGCCAACCACAATTGGATTGGTATGGTTGAAGACAAAATCCAAGATCACTTCATTGCTGTTCTCAAACGATTGCTCTTGATAAAAGACGCTCAACAATACTCCAAGTACAGCAAAGAACAAGTAAATGAAAAAAGAACCGTAGCCACAAAGCAACATCGATTTTTGTGCGGTTTTCTCACACTTCGTCGCCAGCGTACGTTGGATGATCAATTGATTGGTGCCGTACACACTTAAATGCAAAAAGCTCACGGCGACCACTCCAGCCCAAAGCGTCGTATCTACCCCAAAATCAAAGTCTAAGTTGATGATATTGAGGTAATCTGGCGACAAATAATCTGCCGCATTAATCTCTGTCATCAGAATAACGAAGATGGCGATACTACCCGCAACCAATACTGCGGATTGCAGCATATCGGTCCAGATAACCGTAGAAATCCCACCGGCATAGGTATAACAAGCGGTGAATATACTGATATAGATAATCGCCTCCGAAATACTTATTGGCAAAACTTGCACTAATATCAACGCTACCGCATACAGAATCACACCTGCAGAAATGCATTGAATCACAATGAAAACAATCGAGTTAATGGTTCTTGCATACACCCCAAATCGATGTTCGAGGTATTCATAAATCGAAGTCAGCCCTAGCTTGTAGAAGACGGGCACAAAGAAAATAACGGTGAAAAATATAACGATGGGATAGTTAAGATGAATACTCATCGCTTCCATGCCAGAGCTATAAACCCAGCCCGGCATACCCACAAATGTCATCGCGCTGATATAAGTTGCAAGAATCGACACACCTGCCGTAAACCAACCAAATTGTTTTCCACCCGTTGAAAAATCACCACCAACTTTATAGCGTCTGTTTACTAAATAACTGATAAATAAAGTGGTTATTACATAAAGAGCAACAACAAAAAGGCTTGAGCACGTAACCATACATGGGATTCCGTTTATAATATTTCGCAATTCATTCCGCACCAATATTACTCAAAAATAACTATAATCCCCAAAAAATCACAACAAATGTGATTATCATCACCAATATAGATGATTAAACGCCCAATAAATCGCAATCTAGCGATATTATGAGATCAAGGTCACCAACGCACACTCAATGGGTGCGTATTCATTCCAAAATTGACTTTGATCACGGATCTAATAACCATAAAAAATCTATTATCCCTCTCGAAATGAAGATCGTGTGGTGAACATCAATTACCACTACACAGTACTCAAAACTTAAAACACCCCATAAAATTAAGGTTTATCGGCCATGACAACTAAAAAACACATGAGCGAAGTTCCTATGATTCAAAGGGTAGCTGCTTATCTTGCAATTCTAGTGGGCTACTTTTTCTATTGTTATAACTTTGTAATTATTGACTACGTACGCCCATACATCGTTGATGCGTATGATGGTATTAACTTGGCGGATACCGCTCAGTTCTATACATGGCAGTCGCTTGGTGCACTTATTGGTGCTCTAAGCTGTGCATGGGTTGCATCAAACTTTGGTAAGAAGTCGACTCTTATTGTCATCACAGCACTGAACGGCGGTGCAACCATCATCAACATGATGTTTACTGACTACGCTATGTGGGCAGCGATGCGTTTCATTATCGGTATTTCTTTAGGTGGTTACTTCACGGTAGCGGTAAGCTTGATGATCGGCCTCTTTACACCAACGGTTCGCGGTAAGTTAACGGCATTTGCTTCTTCTATGTTCTCTGTGGCTCTGATGGCAATGGGTGCGTACGCAGCGTTTATCTCTAGCATTGACGCTCCTTGGCAGAGCCTAATGTGGGTAGGTGGTATTCCTCCTTTAGTTGCCGCTGCATTAATGATCTTCGTCCTGCCTAGCGACAAGAAAGTGATCGCTTACGGCGAAGAAGGACAAGCAGAAGCTGAAGCGTCAAACACACCAGCACAAAAAGGTTCTTGGGGCGAAATGCTAAGCGCGCCTTACCGCAAGCTAACCATCACTTGTCTATTACTGGCGGGCCTTAACTTCTACGGCTACCAATTCTTCTCTGGCTTCGTGACAACTTACCTAAAAGAAGTTCGCCAGTTTGACGGTTCAACTATCGGTATCATCTTCTCTATCTCTGCATTCGGTTCTCTATTCGGTGCTTGGGTATGGGGCGCAATCGCGGATAAGTACGGCCGTAAAGTGAACGCGTTTGGTTTCATCCTTGCGGGTGTAATGGCTTCAGTATTCTTCGTAGCGCCAAGCGACGTGATGATCGGCAGCCTAAACATGCTGGCTATCCTAGGTCTTATCTATAACTTCGGTCTAGCGGCTTCTGCGGTATGGGGTGGTTACTTCTCTGAGTTGTTCCCTGCTCACCTACGTAGTTTCGGTGCAGCACTGTTCCACGGCGGTCGTATCATCGGCATGTGGGCACCAATGGTGTTGGTATTCATCCAAGAGCGCAGCGACCTTGCGACAGCAATGTGGGGCTCACCAATCGTATGGATTGTTGCTGGTCTACTGTGGCTATCTCTACCAGAAACACTGAAAGGCGGCATCTTCGACAAAAACAAAAAAGCGGAAACAACAAAAGCTTAATCCCCTTTGGTTGAAGGTCTCTCAGGCAAGAAACAAACATCAATCCGGCTGAATAGTCAGCCGGTAACAAAATCCAAATCGAGTCCTGTTCCGAATGTTGACTCGACAACACAAAGAGAAATTATTATGTCTAAATATCAAGAAGCGAAACGCGTTGTACGTGAATACTTCAGCGCAATGGAAAATGCAACTCACGAGAACGTGGCAGAAGTACTAAAAGCACATACTTCAGAAGATTACCTATGGCGTGGTGTTTACCCATTCCGTGAGCAACAAGGCGCTCAAGCAGCGGCTGACGTGTTCTGGGCTCCTTTGATGAAATCAATGACTCGCATGCAGCGTCGTCAAGACATCTTCATCGGTGGTGAGAACGAAGTAACATCAGGTGAAATTTGGGTAATGAGCATGGGTCACTTCATGGGTCTATTCGACGCTGAATACCTAGGCATGCGCCCAACAGGCAAGATCATGAACATCCGTTACGCAGAATTTAACTGTGTTGAAAACGGCAAAATCACTAAAACTGGCTTGTTCCTAGATCTACTTGGTGCGATGGATCAAGCGGGTTGCTACCCACTACCACCATCAACAGGTAAGCACTTCGTATATCCTGGGCCTCGTAACCACGACGGTCTGCTGTTCGAAGACGCAGCACCAGAAGAAGGCGTAGCAACACTAGCACTAGTGAACAAGATGGTTGATGACCTATCTGCACTAAACGACAGCGGCGCAATGGGATGCCCACCAGAAGTACTAGCGAAGAGCTGGTCTAAAGACATGATCTGGTACGGTCCATGTGGTATCGGTGCGTCTTACACAATCCCTCGTTACCAACAGCAGCACCAATTGCCGTTCCGTAACAACCTAAAAGACAAGAAGTTTAACGGCCACGTATGTCGTTTCGCAGAAGGTAACTTCTCTTGTTTCTTCGGCTGGCCAAACCTATCTAACACGCCAATCGGTGGTTTCCTAGGTATGACAGGTGGTGAAGTACGTGCAGACATGCAAGTGGTTGACGTTTACTACCGTGACGGCGACAAGCTATCTGAGAACTGGGTACTGATCGACCTTCCTTATTGGCTAAAACAGCAAGGTCTAGACGTGTTCGAGCGTACTCAACAGATCCTAAACCCTTCTCTATAAGAAGTCCTAGGGGCGGATTGTCAACCCGCCTTTATGTTGCCTGAATCCCCTCTCGGTTCAGGTGACATGCTCCCAACTCGTGCCTCAAGGATGGGGCACAACCTCAAGATAGAACCCTTATTCAAAACGGGCATGAACGTACGGTGGCTTTCTGCACCCTGAATAATGAGATTGATGATGAAAAAGTCGACCCTTTCTGCAGTGATTTTAGCAGCGCTTACTTCTAGCTCAGCCTTTGCTGCACACACTTTTGTTAATGACGCTGGCGACAGCCTAACCATCGATGGTCGTTTCGATCTTCGCTACCAAGACCGTGGCGGTGATGACAACGGCGAATGGAACAGCGGCAGCTCACGTTTCGGTTTGAAAGGCCAAATGGGTCTGGATAACGGCTGGACTGGTTTCGGTCACGCGGAATGGGGCTACAACTCTGGCGCGAACGGCGACAACATTTACGATCGCTTGCTATACGCAGGTGTTGATCACGAAAAATACGGCAAGATTGCTGCGGGTACTAAGCAGTGGTCTACCTTCTACGACGTAGCATGGTACACCGACTTAGGTCGTGTATTTGGTACTCGCGGCTCAGGTGTTTACAACCTAGCAGACTGGGGTATCGCATCAGGTGCTGGTCGTGCAGAAAACTCTATTACGTACCGCAACTCGATCAATGAGAAAGTGAGCTACGGCTTTACATACCAAACCACGCGTGAAGATGTTGCCCTAGCAAGCAATGCGACAGCCTCACTGAAAAACGGCATGGGTGCGTCGATCACTTACAAACCAGTTGATGGCGTAACACTTGGGGCGGCTTACCATCAAAATGAAGTTGCCGATCTAGACGCAAGCGTGGTTGGCGTAGAAAACGGCGACAGCATGCGCATCATGCTATTGGGTGCAAACTATAGCCACGGCGGCTTCTATGCGGGTGCGACTTTCCATGTGGGCGAAAACTGGGAAGCAGTAAGCCAAGGCGGTACGGAGGTGATGTTCGATACCCTAGGTGGTGAAATTTACACTTACTACCACTTCGACAACGGCCTACGCCCAACGTTGAACTACAACTACATGGAAGATCGTGGTGACGAGACGGAAGGTTACGAACGTAACTTACTAATTCCTAGTCTTGAATACCACTTCCAGAAGAACAAATTCCTAGTTTGGACTGAATACCAGTTCGACCTAGGTAAAGATCAGTACGATGGCAGCAAATTCGAAAACCGCGATGACCAATTCGCGGCTGGTATTCGCTACTACTTCTGATAACCACGAGATAAGTTATTCCGGTTACGTAACTTATCCGATTCAGTGGAAATGGGAAATAAGAGCAAGCCTTACCTTTTTGGGTAAGGCTTTTTTCGTATACTAAATATGAAATGTGACTTGGGTTCTACCCAAATTACACCACCAAAGGCAAACTAACCCATTATTTACTTAAATCTTGCTTATTTCCACTTATGACTACGTACCTATTTGTGTTAACCTAGTCACAGTTAAACTGACTTATGAATCAACTCACATGAATCCTGCAAAACAAACCGTAACATCGAAGGACGTCGCCAAACTGGCTGGCGTTTCTCAATCTACTGTATCGCGTGTGTTTGTTCCGGGCAGCTCAGTGTCAGAAAAGACCAAGCAAAAGGTCTTCGAAGCCGCGAAAGCCCTAAACTACCGTCCAAATGCTTTTGCACGTAGCCTGACCACAAACGAATCTAAGTTGATCGGTTTGGTATTCCCAGATGCGGACTACCCTATCCACATGAAAACACTTCAATTAATTTCAAGTGAATTGCAGAAGCAAGGCTACTCAGCGGTGTTGATTCCATGGCAAGTGGATGATGAAGACAACCACTCGATCCCAAACATCTTCCAATACCGAGTGGATGGTGTGATCGCCGCTTCGGCCACCTTCAACAAATCACTTTATGAAGAGTGTGAAGAGTTCAATATCCCTATAGTTCAGTACGCGCGCGTCGTAGAAGGCACCAAGAGCAGTTACGTCATCAGTGACAACTACGAAGCGGGCCAACAGGCCGCACAAGTGTTACACGATAGCGGTGTGGAAAATGCGGTTTACCTGACAGGTGAAGTGCCAACGTTTACCAACGACGAACGCCAAAGTGGCTTCTGCTCAGAGTTTGAAGATCTAACAGGTAAAACGCCGCGCATCATTGAAGCAAGCTACGACTATGCAGGTTCACTGGATAAAGTACGTGCCATGCTGGCCGATAAGAATCGTCCGGAAGCCGTGTTCTGCGCGACAGACAACCTTGCAATGGCTGTTATGGACATTGCGCGTATCGAATGTGGTATTCGCATACCTCAAGATCTGAAAGTCATCGGATTCGACAACATTCCACAAACGGAATGGTTGAGCTACCAACTGACCACTTTCCGCCAAGACTTCCGTCGTCTCGCTCGTGAATGTGTAAAGATCATCGTTGATCAAATAAAAAATAAAAACAGTAGCTTGGTGAAGATGATGGTGCCGGTCAAATTGGTTAAAAGAAGTACTACGTTGTAAGGCATTGACCTTGATACTCTAGAGTTATTCTATCGAATGCTTCAGCCAGTTAATTCGGATAAGTTTTGCTAATTAATAGGTATGGAGTCAAGAGTTCGATGGGCATTTACACTAAACCATTTCGGGGCGTGCGACGTGAGGTCGTATGAAGCGCTGTTCACCGCTTAATGTGTGAACCATCTGTATCACCAGATGAACCTAGGACTCTGAATAAAGTAGCGAGTCTGACAATGTAACGAAGGCTGGTCAT
>NZ_SJFM01000119.1:0-1260 GCF_029478545.1 Vibrio sp. 1180_3 | reverse complement strand
AGAAGTGGTCCCCAATTTTCGGACATGACTTTAAGTGGTCGATCTGTTTTGATAGTACCCAACAATACAGGGACAGATTATGACTAGAAAACGTAGAAATCACTCTCCTGAGTTTAAAGCTAAGGTGGCTCTCGATGCCGCTAAAGGCGATAAAACCGTCGCTGAGTTAGCTCAGAAATACAACCTGCACGCTAACCAGATCTCGACATGGAAAAAGGAGCTGCTTGAAAACGCAGCCATGATTTTTGCCACCGAAAATCACTCAGGAAAAGAAAGTTCCGAAGAAGTGGACAAACTTCACGCTAAAATCGGTCAATTGACCATGGAAAATGATTTTTTGGCCAAAGTGCTCGGTCGTTAGACCGAGCCCAGCGAAAGAGTTCGCTGGTTAAATCCACCCCATTGCCGATAAAGCGCCAATGTGAGCTGCTCAATATTGCTCGCTCTACCGCTTACTATCAACCCATCGGACTCTCTGCTGAGGAGATTGCGTTGCGCCGTATGATTGACGAAATTCATCTGCAGTATCCGTTCATGGGCAGTCGGCGCATTCGAACTGAGCTGGCTAAAAATGGCCATAGCGTTAATCGTAAGCGTGTTGTTCGACTCATGCGCGATATGGGGATTGGGGCGATTTACCCCAAGCCCAAAACGACGCTGGCGAACAAAGCACACAAGGTGTATCCCTACCTGTTGCGTGATATCGAAGTCACTTACCCAAACCAAGCTTGGGCGATTGATATCACATATATCCCAATGGCGAAGGGGTTCCTGTACCTCGTTGCCATTATCGACTGGTATAGTCGCAAAGTGCTGGCTTGGCGACTATCCAACACCATGGACACGAGTTTTTGTATCGAAGCGCTTGAGGAAGCGCTGAAGCATTATGGGCCACCTGATATCTTTAACTCAGATCAAGGCAGCCAGTTTACCAGCACAGAGTTCACACAGAAGTTAATTGAACATGACATACGTATAAGCATGGACGGGAAAGGCCGCTGGGTTGACAATGTTTTCATTGAGCGCTTATGGCGAAGCCTGAAATATGAGGAGGTTTACTTAAAGGCTTATACCACGCCCCGTGAAGCCGAACTTGAAATCGGTAACTACATGGTGTTTTATAATGAAGAGCGTAACCATCAAGGACTGAATAACCTCACTCCTGATGAGGCCTACTTCGGTAGGCAAAGATACGCAGCATGAGCTGGGTCAATCACTTAAGAAATGAGCTTATGTGTCCAACCATCGGGGTCCACTTCT
>NZ_SJFM01000118.1:0-1275 GCF_029478545.1 Vibrio sp. 1180_3 | reverse complement strand
GATGCAATTGCTCATGAGTCAGCTGACTGCAAACACCAAGTAACTGCTTATTCATTCGCTGATTATACAGCGCCAACATTCTGAAATTTGAGGATAAATTCATTTGACCTCCAAAGTACATAACGCCCAATTAAGTGGTGAACAACGCACTGGCTAAGCCGCGGCATTGCACCGTAAAGCACTTTACCTGACGCATAGTAAAACTGCCACGCGTTGAGAATCCACTTGAATTGTTTGTTATATTCGTAGCCTATTGATTAAAAAGCTGTTCTACCGTTTTCATTGGTAAGAACATACGAATACGCCCATTATGTTCGCACAACACTTCAAAACCGAACTTCGTATAGAACGCTTGAGCGGAGTCTGTCAGACAGTCCACAACAATTGCGTATACCCTCATGTGATGATTCACTTCCCACAAGTACTTCAGTGCGCGAATTAGACTAATTTTTCCGAGCCCTGAGCCATGAAACTCTTTGTGCACAGCTAATTGAGCCAAAAGAAAAACAGGGATTGGATACCTAGGAAGTTTCTTTGCTAGTTGTGCTGGCAATGTTTCTCGACTGATTGAACTCGGTGCAACACTATAAAATGCACAAATAGCGAATTTTTGATTTAACAATGGTTGAGCACTAGGTAAAACCATTGTTCGGCTAATACCTGCTTGCATGTGCTTTGCAGCTTGAGTTTTGATAAATGTGTTTAGCTCTTGCTCACCACAGTCAAATGAGTCGCGATCATGCTTTGATTTACTAAGTTCTACAAACTCTTTACCCCAACTCACTTGATACCACTCTTATCTGTAAATTTAACCGCTTCAAGCAAAGCTTGATTCGGTGTTTTTACTTTATTACACGCAGCCATAAACTCGTCAAAAACACTGTCTTTAACCACAATACTTTCGTGCTCCTCAATAACATGAGTCGCATCTTCGTCCATAAGTCTCACTACATATTCAGTGAGACTTTTTAAACCAAGTAAAGCCGATGCTTTTTCAGCTTTTGCCTTGATCTCTTCATCAAGGCGGATATCTAAACGTGCCGTTGCCATAACCCCTCCTGCGTACAGATACATTCCGTAACCTGAGAGATTATAGTCCAAACTTAAAGCACATTCAATTCGTACGGAAAGTTTACGGAACGAGGGAGAATATAACGCCCAATTAAGTGGTGAACAACGCACTGACCAAGTCGCTGCATTGCACCGTAAAACACTTTACTCAACGCATAGTAAAACTGCCACGCGTTGAGAATCCACTTGAATTGCTTGTTATGT
>NZ_SJFM01000117.1:0-1345 GCF_029478545.1 Vibrio sp. 1180_3 | reverse complement strand
ACATAACAAGCAATTCAAGTGGATTCTCAACGCGTGGCAGTTTTACTATGCGTTAGGTAAAGTGTTTTACGGTGCAATGCGGCGGCTTGGTCAGTGCGTTGTTCACCACTTAATTGGGCGTTATGTGTTGGATGAGTTTTTAAGGTCAAAGCTACGATTTCATTGAGAATTCGTTCCGTATTTTCGGCAAGTTGGCTTGGTCGAAATGGATTCTTGAACAACCTGAGATTGATCGTTTTTAAGGTTCTTGGGCTGCCTCAATTGAGTTTTGGATCTGGTTTGTGTTGAATTTCGTCAGTTTCAAATCGCTTTAATTGAAATGTCTTTTTGACTGATTTGCTTGCTGATATTCAACTCTGAAAATCTGGTGAAGCAAAAGGTTTTGTTGTAGCTGAAAGGGCGCTTTCTTTGTTGTTGATTCTGCAAGTGGCTCTCTTTGGCTAAGATCGCTGTGAAATTTAGGTTTTGGTAAGCATTGGTTTTTCACGTAACTTATTAAAATTCCTTCGTTTCTACGGTGGTTTACTTTGAATTCACGGTAAAATTCACATAACAAACAATTTAAGTGGATTCTCAACGCGTGGCAGTTTTACTATGCGTCAGGTAAAGTGTTTACGGTGCAATGCAGTGGCTTGGCCAGTGCGTTGTTCACCACTTAATTGGGCGTTATGTTTTTTGAGGAAATATGGATATACGAAAGGTTACCACAGCAGAGGTTTTACCCATTAGGCATCTTGTTTTATGGCCTAATAAATCGCCTTCATTCTGCGAAGTCGAAGGGGATGACTCTGCTACTCACTATGGCGTATTTATTGGTGGGAAACTGGTTTGTGTGGCATCCGTTTATAACAATGGTCATGAAGCTAGGCTCAGAAAATTTGCTACTCTGTCTGAATACCAAGGGCAAGGAATTGGTACTAAGGTCATCGAGAAGCTGGTGCGTGATTTGAAGCGAGAAAATGTGAGCTATTTCTGGTGTGACGCACGAACTTCAGCACTGTCTTTCTATCAGAAGTTTGGGTTGTGTGTTGAAGGTGAAGAGTTTTACAAATCAAATGTAGCGTACTTCAAAATGTCTGTTTCGTGGGTGTAAGAACCACAAACATAACAATAAATTTAAGAGTGATTCACAACGCTTGGCGCCGTCACTTCAAGTCAGTTTAGTGTTTATGGCACAATGGTTTAGGTAAGGTGGTAGCGTTGTTCACACCTTAATTTGGCGTTATGTGTTGGATGAGTTTTTAAGGTCAAAGCTACGATTTCATTGATAATTTGTTCCGTGTTTTCGGCAGGTTGGCTTGGTCGAAATGGATTCTTGAACAACCTGAGATTGATCGTTTTCAAG
>NZ_SJFM01000116.1:0-1432 GCF_029478545.1 Vibrio sp. 1180_3 | reverse complement strand
TTGCGTCACCAGATTTTCAGAGCTGAATGTCAGCAAGAAAACCAGTCAAAAGGACATTTCAATTAAAGCGATTTGAAACTGATGAAACTCAACACAAACCTGATCCAGCACTCAATTGAGGCAACCCGAGAACCTTGAAAACGATCAATCTCAGGTTGTTCAAGAATCCATTTCGACCAAGCCAACTTGCCGAAAATACGGAACGAATTCTCTATGAAATCGTAGAGTTAACCCTAAAAACTCATCAAACACATAACGCCCTGTTAAGGTGTGAGCAACGCAATACCGATGCTGCCGCATACCACCTTAATCACTTAAAACAACGCATAGTGAAAATGCCACGCGTTGCGAATCACTCTTAAACAGTTTGTTATATTATTATGCCTTGATGATAACTCTTAATTTTCTATCTTTGTCATCAAATGATGTACCAGCATGTGCAATCACAACATTTCCATCCCCATCAACTTCATCGTAAATGTCGATACTTTGGACGGAGCCATCTAAAAGTAAAAGGCTTGTGTGTACCGACGGATGAGATCCTTTCTTATGAGATGACTTTGCAATTTTGTGTATATAGTCGTCACCGTCGAGCGAAAAGTCCTTATCACTTAATACAACCTCATAAGGTCTAAGCCTAAGAAACTTAAATATGGCAAATGCAATGCTCAATACAGCCGAAAGAACTTTTAAAGCGAGCACAAAATAAGCAAGAGCTTCAGAACCAATAATGCTTTCTATTTGACCAATTACAGATCCAACAGCACCAAGAATCACCGCTACAACAAATATCCAATCAATCTCATCCAACTGCATTTTTTGCTCCAATGCCCCAAATAATATAACGCCCAATTAAGTGGTGAACAACGCACTGGTCAAGCCGCTGCATTACACCGTAAACACTTTACCTGACGCATAGTAAAACTGCCACGCGTTGAGAATCCACTTGAATTGTTTGTTAGGCTGATGGTTCAATGATCTCCAATGGCTGCCAACGATAATAACTATACAAAAACATCCCCTCACCTTCTCTATCGGTGAGTTTTGCTTTTAATTTGAATTTTGTTCCAACAGGATAATCGTTGAATAGTTTTTTGCTACATTCAGTCAATAACTCATATGGTTTCCTGTTTCTAGCTTCACATTCAACCTCTATTTCATTCGGCATAGATTGACCTTTAATAAGTCGTAACTGTACCGAACTACTGTGGCCTGACGAACTTGAAAGAGTAAAACTCTCAAACCAAAGTTCGTAATATGATTGCTCTTCTAATGCCATATTGCCCCCATTACTAAAAGAAAAGCCTAACGCCCAATTAAGTGGTGAACAACGCACTGACCAAGCCGCTGCATTGCACCGTAAAACACTTTACTCAACGCATAGTAAAACTGCCACGCGTTGAGAATCCACTTAAATTGTTTGTTATGTGAA
>NZ_SJFM01000115.1:0-1455 GCF_029478545.1 Vibrio sp. 1180_3 | reverse complement strand
GCAGACTTCGTTAAGTTCAAACTCTTCCCGAAAAGTGCCACTGGCGAGATAGTTGAGAAACTGAGACTTGTCCGGTGTGTAGCTAGAAAACCCAAAGCCTTTCCACCCTAAATTCACCGTTTTTCTTGACTCCAGCTAACGCCCAATTAAGGGGTGAACAACGCCTCCACCCAACCTAACGCATTGTGCCATAAACACTAAATTTGAAGTAGAAGCAAAAATGCCAAGCGTTGTGAATCCCTCTTAAATTGCTTGTTAACTCTCTTTTCCTCGGATGCCTTGGATAAAGAATACGTGCCCATACCTATCAGCTCTTTGTTTTGCCTGATAAGTGTCGTTAATTGCAGCACCAATAGCTATAGGGTTTAGTATTAAGGGCGATGGCAAGTTTCCCAAGAAACCTGTCAAAAATGTTTCTGTGATACTCGGCTTAACTTCTGAAGCTAAATCCCAAAGGTCTTTTTGGACTTTGGAAACCAAAGCTTTATCTACAGAAGTTGGGTTGTCGATAGCTGTCTCAAATACCATACTTCTAAAGGCTTCAATGTATTTATCCCCCCTGAGTTCGATGATTTGGTCCCACGATAACTCATCGAAATTTGGTATTAACAAGTCATCCCCAAATAAGTCATGAGTATCAATACTCTGGTGTTGATACTCATGTTCAAGTGCCCGCCCGATTATCGGTGCATAGCTTGACACCAATCCAACTCCCTCGTTTTGGAGTAGTTGATTTACGCCTAAGTCTACAGTTAGATCACCATATAGCTCTTTGGCGTCATCGAATTCATACCCACCCTTACCATGAATTCGTTGTAGCTCCGAGTGACAAAATTCACCAATTCTTTTATGGCAAGATGAATCTACAATTTCAAAAATGTTCTTCTCAAACTTGTCTGCATCAGAGGTAAATTCCCAACAGTCGATAAAGATGTCACAAAACGCCTTGTTTTTTCCGTAAGATCGCCTTTCAGCAAGAGTCTGAGCGGGGTTGATTAGCATAGATACGGCTTCACCTAAACTAGAAGCAATTTCCCCTGGACCTATTCCAATACCACGACGATTAAAAATAATATTGTCGTAAAGAAGAGCATACCTCTTCATCACTCCCTCACGTGAGAGCCCCTCACGATGATAATTCCATATACTTGATAATGATGATGCTACGTACATATATACCTCTGAGAGTTAACGCTGCGTTAAGGGGTGAACAACGCCACCTCCTAGCCTAAACCATTGTGCCGTAAACACTAAAGCTGAACCAAACTGAAAATGCCAAGCGTTGGGAATCCGTCTTAAACGCCTAGTTAGCTGCTGCACTTTCGCTAGCAAAGTAAAACGGACAGCTGTAAAATTAAAACCCAATCCACGAAATGCGCTTGGCAAAGAAGAAATGGCCGAATAAATCACCATTCCTGAGCTCGGTAATTTGCAAAGAATTCTATCGAAAAAGCC
>NZ_SJFM01000114.1:0-1462 GCF_029478545.1 Vibrio sp. 1180_3 | reverse complement strand
GATTATCGAGTCCGAAACCGATTTGCCGCTAGGTACAGGTGCGCTATTCCTGTTTACCAATAAACAACGCGACAAAGTCAAAGTGTTGTACTGGGATAAAACGGGCTTTGCCCTGTGGTACAAACGGCTCGAAAAAGCCAAATTCAAATGGCCCAGTCAAGAGAAAAAACAGACGTACACCCTGACTCAATTTGACTTAGATAGACTGTTATCTGGCTTCACAATAATCGGCCATAAACCGATGAAAATAGACAACTTTACAATGAGTTAACTTCAATAAAAGTCAGATATACCAAGCCTTTCCGTGGTGTTTTTAGTATAATCAATGCCATGAAAAAGACGCCCGATATTAACCCAGAAAGCCAAGACATCGCCGAACTTCAAGCTATGGTGAAAGCGTTGATGTCGGAGAAAAATGAGTGGCAGCAAGAACGCCAATCCTTAATCGAACAGTTCAAACTCGCCCTTGACCGCCAGTTCGCCAAACGCTCGGAAGCGTTAAAGCCATATAACGAAGCACAGGGTGACCTCTTTAATGAAGCAGAATGTGAAGCGGCGAAAGCGGAAGATGAGGTTATCACCACCACAACGACGACCATTAAACGTCGTGGTAAACGTCAACCGCTTCCTAAAGACTTGCCACGTGAAACACTCGTACTTGACCTAGATGAGCACGACAAGCAGTGCTCATGCTGCCAACACATTTTGCATAAAATCGGCGAAGACCGCAGTGAAAAGCTGGAGTTCACGCCCGCTGTATTGAAAGTGTTGGAATATGTTCGCCCAAAATACGCCTGTCGTCAGTGTGAACAACAGGCTGAAAAAAGCCACATTCACCAACAAC
The DNA here is from genome assembly GCF_029478545.1 of Vibrio sp. 1180_3. NCBI lineage: Bacteria > Pseudomonadati > Pseudomonadota > Gammaproteobacteria > Vibrionales > Vibrionaceae > Vibrio > Vibrio sp. 1180_3. Next base: position 618 of record NZ_SJFM01000114.1, on the reverse strand, counting down.
CCGCACCGATAAGCATCATCCCTAAAAGCTTCGCCACAGAAAGCTTGCTGGCCAATATCATCCTTGGCAAATACCAATATGCGATGCCACTTTATCGCCAAGAATCCCTGTTTACCCAGTCAGGTATCGAGCTATCGAGAACCACCATGGCAAGGTGGGTAATCCAGGTTAGTGAAAAGTTCAAACCGCTTTATCAGGCACTGAAGACTCACTTACTCGAACAAGTGGTGGTTCAGGCCGATGAAACGCCGCTCAATGTGCTCAAGGAAGACAAGCAATGTTATATGTGGTTGTACTGCTCGGGAGCCGACTCCCCTGAAGCTAAACTCCCTGACATGAAAAATATCGTCTTGTTCGACTATCAAAACAGTCGCGCGAGAGTGTGCCCCGTGAACTTCTTGGGTGATTACTCAGGCTATCTGCAAAGTGATGGTTACGCGGCTTATGATGGATTAACCAACGTCACCAATGTCGGTTGCTTCGCTCATGCACGTCGTAAGTTCATGGAAGCGAAGAAGCTTCAGGGCAAAGGTAAAACAGGTAAAGCGGATGTGGCGTTAGCCAAAATCCAAAAGTTGTACGCACTTGAATCTCGATTAAAACTGGCTTCGGTCGAAG
>NZ_SJFM01000113.1:0-1480 GCF_029478545.1 Vibrio sp. 1180_3 | reverse complement strand
ATTCACATAACAAACAATTCAAGTGGATTCTCAACGCGTGGCAGTTTTACTATGCGTCAGGTAAAGTGCTTTAAGGTGCAATGCAGTGGCTTGGCCAGTGCGTTGTTCACCACTTAATTGGGCGTTATATCTCACGGGAGGTTTAGTGGAATCAATACATACATTAAATGCCAGAGAGCATGTTCTGCTCGAAGTCATGAAAAGAACCTTTAACCTAGATACAAAGGTTATAAATAGTGAAATTAACAGGCTGTTGGGTAAAACTGTCGAAATATTGAAGTCTAAAAACGTTAACTATAAAGACCTGAGAAATTGTTTAACGCCTTCAACGGACAAAGAAGAAATTATACTGGTATTTGATAGTGAGCAAATTGATAGCTATTGGTATGGTTATGATGTGATCGATAAGGTTTTACCGTTTTTTGATTCCAGAAGTAGCCATAGTGTTTTAGTCGGCGACTATTTAGATCATGGTGGTCAGATTAGTCAATCGAAGTTGTGTCATGAACTCTGGGCAAGTATAAACAAAAGAAATGACTCTACTTACCAATACGGTAATCAATACTTTTTCGTTTATATAAATAATCTGTCACCCTCTATGCGTAAAATACTAGATGAAGGGTTAAGTACATATAAGCCTTATACTGGCTATATTGATGTCACTTATGCGTCATTTATGAAAACATATGCTTCTTTTACTTTAGCTAAGTCATTTATCAAACATAAGAAAAAAATTATATTGTCCCATGCGCCAGATGAAGACGATGCTGAAAACATAAATACACTCGGTTACTCATTTGAAGAACATGGGTATACTGTGGTTAGCATTAACGAAGACCTAGATGGAGTGTTTCTTACATATAAGATAGAACGTCCCGTTCAAGGTGTTTTTGCTCGAGACACCGATTTTTCGATAAATGCTATCTCAACCACTTTACTACCAATTGATGAACTTGAAATTGAAATCGAAGATAGCAAGCTTGGTTATCTAAAAGAGCATAAGAAAGGTCGGATGAAGAAGTCGGAGCTCTTCCACTTTGATAGGCGTGAGTTAGAAATTCTAATTAAACAACGACTAGTTTATAACTATTTTTATAATCTGGCTTATCTGAAGGAGCACAATGTATCAAAATTTAATATTCTTGTTGAGAAATCCAACTCATTTGGTGAAGTAATACGACTAATGGTATCGCTTGAATATCAGCCCGATAGCAAGAAGTTGCGTCTTATCACTATGGTGTAGAGATATAACAAACAATTTAAGAGTGATTCAGCACGCTTGGCATTTTTGCTTTGGGGTAAGTTTAGTGTTTACGGTGGTCAAATTAAGTGTTGTGGTCGCGTGCTTCACACCTTAATTGGGCGTTATGTGTTTGATGAGTTTTTGAGGTCAAAGCTACGATTTCATTGAGAATTCGTTCCGTGTTTTCGGCAAGTTGGCTTGGTCGAAATGGATTCTTGAACAACCTGAGATTGATCG
>NZ_SJFM01000112.1:0-1506 GCF_029478545.1 Vibrio sp. 1180_3 | reverse complement strand
TCACGCTCAATGTCGTGCATCTGTTCGAGTTGCAGTTTCTGTTGAGGAGTCAGTGTGATTTTCATGGTTTGTAGCATGATCCTGATTCTATTGAAAATCAAGCATCTTCAATGATCACGGGTATAGATCTTATCGTTATGTTTGTTCGATTTATTTTTACACTTCGATGCCTTTCAGGTTGTTGAGTTCAGCTTGTACTTTTTCAGATATATCCATTGCCTGATTAGCTATATTATCCTTTGAATATTCAGCAGGAATCTTAGTTATTAATTGATTAATATTATCTTTAAGCGTGCTTATTTCTTTTTCATATTTATCTGATAATGAATTTATATGGTTAAATTCAATCTGCAATTTCCAAAGATTTATCAACTCTTCATCTTTAGTTAATAAATTATTATTTAATTTTTCATTATCTTTCCTAAGATAATCATTCTCCAGTTCTAGTCGAGCGATATCCTCTTTGATAGATTTAAGCTTTCGTATTTCATTTTCGAGCTTAGATAGCTCGTCAAGTTTAGCCGTTTCAACAGACTCCAAGTCTTCAATAGCTGCATACAGCTCAACATTTTCAGCGCGAACTAGATTAAGTTCAGCTTCAATGATCTCAGACTTCTTCAATGCTGTAGCTTGAATATCCTGGTCGATATAAGCCCAAGCTTGGTTCATTAGGTCTTCTACATTTTTATATATTGATTTCTGTACATCTAAGAACCACTCCGGCCTTTCTCTCTTAACTATGGAAGGCTTCAATGCCCCCTTAATCACCCTAAAAGCTATACGAGCTTTCGAATGATCACCACCAACCAGTTGCCTTAGTGCTGTCATACTTGCAGGAGCATCATCAGTAAGAAAAGGAGCTAAATACACAGAAAATGGTAATCCCACCTTCGGATTCTTGCTCTCTTCTTCCATGGCAGCATTAAAGGCTTGCTCTAACTCTTGTTCATTTATCATAGCCATAAGAGTCTACCTCCGCTAGTAAGAGTGGTAAGACTACTCTTACTACTCTTACTATCCAGCAGCGATAATAAAACACTTGAAAGACTGCAATACAAATATGTTTTTATTGTGCGGTCAGCACTTATACTTATCTTCATTTTCTTTATTCTCATTATTATTGAATATGACAAAAGCAGTCCTACTTAAGGGCTGCTCTATTTCGTTCACTCATCATAAAGTGAAGGTATTTTACTTTTTAGGTCAGCACGCTTCGCAATTAAACTCTTGACAAGTAGTAGCTTATCAGCATTAATAGCAGATGCAGCAATATAAGCATCAACTTCATAAGAGAGAAAGCCAACTGACTTCTCTCCCATATTGATAGGCGGAGGGAATATCCCTTTAGTTATGTAACGATGTAATGTGGCTTTAGAAAGACCTATACCGAATCAACTTGAAGATGCAGGCTTGAGAACCTGAAAATGATCATTAATTCGAGATGTCAAAGAGCCTGCGATCTCTGGAAGAGTCACAGAAAAAAATTGGTCTATTGCCGCCTTGAAG
>NZ_SJFM01000111.1:0-1523 GCF_029478545.1 Vibrio sp. 1180_3 | reverse complement strand
GACCTATCAGAAAACTCTACTCTCTAACGTACTGCAGCGTTCACTTGCTCATTTAACCAAGTTGTTATTATTTATTGGTATTTCTGAGATAATCATTTTAGCCATTGCCGCAATTGGAATTACCTCAACAGTATGGGACGACCCATTGCTATGGGCTGTTCTCCCGATTTATGTGTCTCTATATATCTATGATTGGTGGGATACTTCAATTGCCGCTTCGAGGCTTGAACGAGAGTGTAGCTCTCTGGACGAAACAGAAGTCTCATCTGGCTCTGAGCCTCAAGTTCAAGAGTATACGAAACCAGATGATTGTCATTCTAAGCAGTAGGCTTGCTTTGCAATTGGTGACTGGTTTTGAATGCCTCTACAATTTGATTACCGTATCGAGATAACGTTAAACCGTTACGCCAACACAATTCAATTCTTCGGTCGATACCTGTGGGTTCAAAATCGCTGATGAGGGCTATTAATTGACCGTTTTTAATATAGGATTCAACACTTTCAGCGGGTAAAAAGGCAAAGCCTGTGTTGCGTTGTAATACCGCGATAAGTAACTGAATGTCCGAAAAAAGACTATAACTAGGACTAAAACTATCATCGTTTTGATTGTTGAATTTCTCACCACTATCTGTTTCGCCCCAAATTAGCTCGCGATATTGACTTAAGTCACTACTTGCTACTGTTGGCAATTTACCAAGAGGATGCTCTGAGCTGCAGGCTAATACCTCTTTGTAATGGCCTAAACGGCAATATTCAAAATTCTGATGGTGGAGCGTATCGGACTCATGGACAATAATAATATCGGCATCGCCTTCCGTAAGATCCTGCATCAGTTGGTGCCTTTCTTCTCGATAAACTTCGATGCACAAGTGGGACAATTCTAGTGTTAAAGTGAGAGGGGCTGCGAAGGCTAAATCTGGAATGTAGTTTTCAATTCCGATTCTCACAACTGTAGATTCGCCTTGCGAAATGACATCAGCACTTTGCATCAACTTTGTAAATTGGCTCATGCTGTGGGATAGATAAGGCAGTAATCGCTCACCATCTTTACTAAGTGACATTTTATTACCTGTCCTATCAAAAAAAGACACTCCGAGATCAATTTCCAAGTCAGAGATCCATTGGCTGACTTGAGGCTGTTTTTTTCCGAGTTTACGGGCGGCAGCCGATATTGAGCCTGTTTCAACCGCTAGCAAGAGCGCTTTTAAGTGCAGTAAGTTCATATACTTAAACTCTCTCCATGACGTAATGATGATCAAACTTGAATCTTTAAGAGGCACTATACTTGCTTAGTTTAAAATGATCACATAGATAACTGCATCACAACCAATTATCACAGCATTAGATTAGCTCAGGTATGGGAAATGAATACAAGTAAATATCAGTACTAACACGGAAAGGGGCGTGCGACGTGAGGTCGTATGAAGCGCTGTTCACCGCTTAATGTGTGAACCATCTGTATCACCAGATGAACCTAGGACTCTGAATAAAGTAGCGAGTCTGACAATGTAACGAAGGCTGGT
>NZ_SJFM01000110.1:0-1569 GCF_029478545.1 Vibrio sp. 1180_3 | reverse complement strand
AGTCCACCTTTCAACGACAAACCAAGCTTTTGAATGAGACAAAATCACCGAGCAAGACTTTCAGCAAATGCGAAATGATCGACTAACTTGCCATTTCCACACTTTGCACCCGCTAAACTGACAACGCGCCAACGCTAAAACCAATTGAGGCAAACAAAGAAACTTGCCTGTTTTACGGTTTGAGTTAACCAAGAATTTGAGGATAAAAAAGCTCATTTGCCGACAATACAAAACAAATGGCCGGAGAAATCCCAAAAGATTGAACCCCTAAATTTACCTGAGTTGCATAACGCCGCATTAAGGTGTGAGCGGCGCTTGGCTATACTTGAGCGAAGCGAAACTGCCAAGCGTTGCGAATCACTCTTAAATGCTTTGTTATAACTCTTTCCACTTACGGTCCAAAGTATAACCACCGAAGACAAGAGTACAGTTAATCAGCAACTTAACATACCACAAGGCATACCATGCAACTTCAGTATGAGTTCTCGTATCTTCGATATAGGATAAAGTCATATAAGCCGTTGTAGACACACCCCAATGATCAAAAGCTGGGAACCAGGAAGAATATAAAGCAGCCAAAAACAAAGGCCATACTGGAACTGGATTAAAGCTCATTCTTGAAAAGTATGTCCATACACCCATAACAACAATGGAAAGAACCGTATATCCAATAACTTTGGCACTAATTTCCCAAGGTAAACCAAACACTTGGGAGAATTTCCAAACCGCAGCTACACCAACAGCAACAACAATAAATGCAATTACTGAAATTGAATCGTCATTAGCCCTAGAACTCATATCTCACCCCTATGAAACAGATTTATTAAAACCTACCATCAACAACTGTATATGTAAACAGTGTTTGTCATAATGAGATCGTAATATCATTGAGTTATAACGCTGCGTTAAGTGGTGAGCAACGCGACCACAATCCTAAACCATTGCGCCTTAAACACAACACTCAACCTAGAGCCGAAACTCCCAAGCGTTGGGAATCCGTCTTAAACGCCTAGTTAGCTGCTGCACTTTAGCTAGCGAATTACGCCAAAATGCCTAATTTGAAACACATTATTGCTTTCAAACGGCAAAGTAAAACGGACAGCTGTGAAATTAAAACCTAATCCACGAAATGCGCTTGGCAAAGAAGAAATGACCGAGGAAATCCCCCATTCCTGAGCATGGTAATTTGCAAAGAATTCTATCGAAAAAGCCAACGACAAAGCACACGAAACGAATTTAAGAATGCATAAATTTCAACATCAAAAAACCGCGCCAACGAACTTAACAAACACAACACTTCCCGTAAGCAGACTTCGTTAAGTTCAAACACTTCCCGAAAAGTGCCACTGGCGAGATAGTTGAGAAGCTGAAATCTGTCCGGTGTGTAGCTAGAAAACCGAAAGCCTTTCCACCCTAAATTCACCGTTTTTCTTAACCCCAGCTAACGCCGCGTTAAGTGGCGAGCAACGCCAACCACCTTACCTAAACCATTGTGACATAAACACTTAACCTGAAGAAAGCCGAAAGCGCCAAGCGTTGGGAGTCCGTCTTAAACGCTTTGTTATATGC
>NZ_SJFM01000010.1:0-132516 GCF_029478545.1 Vibrio sp. 1180_3 | reverse complement strand
AAGTGTCTAACCTCAATGGCATCACAGTATATGAAGCGCAGATCCAAGGCAGCAATGAGGCGGTCTTTAGGATCACGCTCAATGGCTCAGCAGACAGCTATCAATTTGAGTTACTTAAACCGCTTGACCACGCGACGGGAGCCGGAGAAAACGATCTTATCTTAAATCTATCGGTTACAGCGACCGACCGAGATGGTGATGTGTCTAATGCGATCACCTTGCCGATCACCATCGTTGATGATGTACCAACACTGCATGATAAAACGATTACCACGGTAGAAGGTGACAATAATCGCACAGTTAATTTATTCAGCGTCGATAACAATAACTCTCCGGATACTCAAGGTGCAGATAACGGACTTATCACTCGATTTTCTGCCGTAGATGAGACGGGACGAGACATTCAGTTCCGTGTTGGCAATTCACCGACTTTGGTTGATTCTGTTGATTTAAATGGTTCAAACAAAACAGTAACTGTTGTTGAAATTGTTAATAATGTGGAGCGAGATCTAGGAACCTTACTTATTACACCAACCGGTGGTGCGAGATTCAAACCTGTCGCTAGTCTTGACCACAGTGATAGCCCAGAGATTCCTTTTACAGTTGATGTGACCGCTACCGATAGAGATGGTGATACGTCAACAGAACAGCTAAACGTGATCATTACCGATCGCAATGCCGTGATCAAAGTGGCCAGCGTATTAGGAACTGAAGATGCAGGGCGCGATGGTTCGGTTATTTCCATGCCGAACAATGAATTAACCAACGCTCAAGATAATCAAACAGGACTTGTAACGACGCCGATTAAAGTTGATTTACAAGTGGAACTGAATGATATCGATCGTAATGAATCGATTGGTGATGTGACAGTTAAAAATATTAATAATGCGCATGGTGATTTCTATTATCTAGATGGCAGCGGCAATTACATAAAACTGGATGTAGTGGGTGGTAAGGTTGTTTTACCAGCTAATATGGTCGAGCAGAGCTTAAATGGAACGGTTGCTTCTGTCGATAACCTCTACTTTGTACCAGATCGTAACTATGCCAGTGCCGATGGTGGTTTTACTATAAATCTGACGGTACAAATTCTGAACGACAATTCAGCGGATCATTCGGTGAATGGCAAGATGCGTATTGAAGTCGAAAGTGTCGCCGATATTGCTACGTGGGCAACAAGTAGTGAATTCCACTATGACACGGTGGAAGATAGCAGCAATGTCAATCTTAATGTTGCAGCACAGACACAAGATACAAGTTCACCAGAAGTCATAGTGTATGAAATTCGCTTTACTCAGGGGGAAGGGAACGCGCGTTTAGTCTATGCTGATGGCACTCCTCTCCAGGTGAGTTCTGATACCAATGGCAATTACTATTTGGTTGATGCCAGCAAAATAGCACAAGTCCAGGTTGACCCTAATGACAACTTTGGTGGCCAGATTCGATTGGACATCACCGCTATTACAACCGAACAGTCCAATGCATTTATTGGTAAAGAAAGCGCACGTTCAGAAACTAAAGAAATCATCATTGATGTAACTCCCGATGCGGATATGGGTAGTTTTTCCGTCAATCGAATCAATATTTTTGAAGACAACGCGGCAACACAAAATACGGTTGATCCAGAAACAGATCATGACCCTCTGTTACTCAGTGAAGTCATCACCATGACCGGTTCTGCCGATACCGACAGCTCTGAGTCATTACACGTGCGTATTTCTGATTTCTCTGAGGCTGGAGTAACCTTGGTGTGGTTAGGTATAGGTGCTAGTCAAATTACGACGGTGAATGATGGCAATGGTCATACGTACTTTGAAGTACCAGAACAGTATCTTAATCAAGTTGAAGTATTACCGCCGAAGCACAGTAATGCTGACTTTACCTTCTCGGTAGAAGGTATCGTGAAAGATAGAGTGATTATTTCAAGCGGTGAGATTGTTGATGAACAATCGCTAGGTTCAAAAACGGTTAATGTGGCAGTGAAAGGTGTCGCTGACCTTCCTATTATCGATTTCAATGCGGGTAGTAGTAATACATGGACTGAGTTTGAAGAAAATGGCATTCAAGTGGTGGAAACAACGGTTGATGAAAATCAAGCAGTGGACATCGACTTCAGTGTGTTGTCAGGAGAAAAGATAGATAATCCATCAGACAACTCTGAATCCTTGACGGTATTGCTTTCCAATATTCCTGATGGTGTGAATTTATATGACAGTGATGGTAGTGTTATTGACTTAGTGTTTGTTGGGTACGATTCTTCAAATCATCCAATTTATCAGGCAAACCTGACCACTGCTCAAGTCTCTACAGGCATTAAAGTCGAGCCGGTTCAATCGTCGACAGAAAATATTCACATCAAGGCGAGCGTTATCGTTACTGAAGATGATGGTCATACTCGCCAAGTCGAGTCTGAGATCCGCATTAATGTTAGACCTGTTATTGATGTGGCAGACAACTATCAATCAAGCTCGATAGGCAATGAAGATTCCCTGATTAATATTCGCTGGCAGCCTGAGAATGCTCAAAATCCAGATGCCGATGAGTATTTTGCAGCAGTCACCTTGTCCGGTTTCCCTACAGGAAGCAGCGTTTATGTTAATGGTGTCCTTACAGCACTAGATTCAAATAACCAGTTAGTGCTCACACCTGCTGTCGGTCAAAGTGAACAAGACTTTTCCAATCAAGTACTGTCTGTTGGTTATATTCAAGTGCAACCACCAGAACATTCCAGTACCGATTTTACCTTAAATACAGAACTTGTGGTGAAAGAGCAGGATCATGAATATGTCGATTCGGCAAATCCTGGAGAAGGGATTGTATCGAAAGTGATTCAAGGTTCTGTGAACGTGACGGTGCGGCCAATCGTAGAGCCAGATGGCGAGTTGCGTGTTGAAGATGGTAGTGGTGTGCAAAACAGTGTAACAGCTGATGCAGCAGGAGTGATTAATTTTACGATTAATGATGCTGCAGGCGGTGAGACTGATGCCAATATTATCCGTTTTGATAATGTGGATAGCCAGTCAACGGCTGGCTATCAGTCACAAGAACTCGTTGATCAGTTAGTGGTGCGTTTCAATAATGTCACACCAGAAGTTCTTGACCAACTTTTGATCACTGGGGCCATTAATAATGGTGATGGCACTTGGACCATTGTTGATGAAAATAACTTCAGCATCAAAGCACCAAATGGGTTGATATTGGGTACTAATAATGATCCTGATGGCGATGGTTACAATGAAATAACATTAACCATTTTTGCCCAAGTTTTCGATAAAGGTGAAGATAGCTCTGAAGTGAAAACTATCAAAGAAGTGCATTCGGATATTACATTGAAGTTCCCCGACTTTGTCACGGGTAATGATTCTGTGGCCGCAGATATCAACCTTGTTGGTGATGTTGATGACATTGTCTTAGGCAGTGAAGATCATGTAGTGAATTTAGGACAACAGATCCAAGATAAGCTGATGATCAGTACTTCTGGTTTTGATGGAGTATCTGATGAGCTAAGTATCGTCATTGCTCAAAGCCTATTGCCGGCTGGAGCCAGTTTATCGGGAGCCGAGTTTGATTTCGTTGATGGCTTATATGTTTACAAGGGCGTGGTCAATGTAGATGGATCTATTTCAGGTCTAGAAAACCTGCAACTTAACTTGCCGGAAGATTACGCTGGCGACTTCAAGTTACCGGTGACTTTTGTAACCACAGATACGGCTTCTGGTGATGAAAAAACCATGAGTACGGAAATCCCAGTGGCGGTTTCTCCAATCGCTGATATTCCAGGATCCGATCAGCCTGCAGATAGCAATATTACTCCACGAGTAACTTTAACTGTTGAAGGTACATTAGGTTTAGATGCGGATCATCAACCCACGTCACCAGCCAACGATATTCCAACTAATGATGGCATTGGTTATGAAGATGGCATTATCCATTTAACGCTTGATCTTGATCTTGCTGACATTCGTAACGACCTAACGCAAGGGCAAGAAACTTTAACCGAAGTAACGTTAACGGTGCAGGGTACAAATATTGGGACATTTGTTGATGCTGATGGTAATGAACTTGGTACCCAAATCACCTTCAACTCTAGCCAATTACCTGCTGCTCTGGATAACGTCTATTTCAAACCGGCACCTAACTACCCAACGGGCAATGATGATAACACTGTTAATATTAGTGTTTCAGGTAAAGTGACCGATACCACAACATTTGATGAAGTTAATCCAGCTTCTGTTGTTGGCATTGCCAATACTGATGCAGATAAAACATTCACTACTAATGTTAGCTTTGAAGTAAAACCAGTCGTCGATGACATTGTTATTTCTGGAAGTGGTTCAAGTACCCCTGAAGTTGAAGGTTTAGAAGATGAGTGGATTGTCCTGTCGAAGCCAGGATCTGAATTCAATATTGACTTAACCGATACTGACGGTTCGGAAGAGTTTGTATCTATTAAGCTTACCGGAGTGCCGACCGACTTTATTGTGAGTTCTCTCGATTCCAATCAATATGTCGTCAAAAATAATGGTGGTGGTGAGTGGAGTATCCAGTTGAAAGATCTCACCCAGACTTCTCTCAATTTGTCTAATATTGCGATTAAACCTGCGAAAAATTTCAGTGGTGAAGTTGAGATTGGTGTAAAAATCTTTACTCAAGAATCACTACTCGGTGTTCCTGTAGAGCATACTGGCAGCTTTAAATTTGATGTTGTTCCTGTCGGGGATGCAATTGACGTTGAACCTGTTGATAACGTTGCCGGAAACGAAGGTGAAGACATTGCGATCGACATTAAAGCACAAATCATCGACAACATAGATTCTATTTCGGCCGGAGCTAATTACACTGAAAACTCGCCAGAGACCTTGCGAGTGGAAATTTCGGGTGTGCCAGATGGAGCAAGCATTGCTTTAGCTGACGGTACATTAGGGACGAATTTAGGCGCTGGGGTATGGTTGCTTAATGTTGATGCCCAAAGTTTGGACAAGCTTATTTTCAATTCTGGTGATTGGAATAACAGCGCGTGGACTGATGCACTGCATTTTAAAGTGCAATCGGTAGACACTGGGCTAGATGGCATTGAACATTTAGGACCAGTACAAGAATTTGACGTGGCGGTTGATATCACTGCGGTCAATGATCGTCCAGAGTTTTCCGGAATAACCAATACAGAAACAGCTGAAGATACACCGATAACCTTAAATGGATTTATGGTTTCTGACGCTGATAGTACGATAGATAATCCAAATGCCGAATATGTCCTAATGATTGACGTTGAGCATGGCGTGTTACAGATTGATCCAGCATTGCTGGGGAATTTAATAGTGACGGGTGATGGGACGACAAGTGTTGAACTTAAAGGAACCATTACCGATCTTAATAGCGCACTGGCGGCAGGGGTTGCGAAATTTGTTCCAGAAACGGACTTCAATGGCGCAGTGAACGTAAATGTCTCTATTGATGACCAAGGTAATAATGGCTTGGTCATTGCGACGGATGATGGCACTTTAAATAGCAATTCAGACCAGTTCACAATCAATGTGACAGAAGTGAATGACGCACCAATGACAGCATCAGTTACTCTGCCGGATATTGACGAAGATGCCGGTTCAATAACGATTGTCGCGTCTCAGTTGCTCGCTAATGCTTCCGATACTGAATCTGATACATTGACAGTGTCTAACCTGGCGTTAGTTGATCCTGCGATGGGCACATTAATTCAAACCAGTGTAGGTGAATGGACCTTTGAACCAGCATTGGATTTTTATGGACAGGTGAATTTTACCTATGACATTACTGATGATGGCACAACAAACGGTGTTAGTGATCCTCAATCTGTTTCCGGTCAAGCAGTCTTAGATGTGCTGGCGGTTAATGATGCTCCTGTTATCGATGGAGCGTCGATAACCACAACCATTGATGAAAGTGCTGATCAAAAAGTCACAGGCATTACAGTCAGTGATGTAGATTACAGCGGATCTCAAGCTAACCAAACCATGAGTGTCACCTTAAGCGTGACCGAAGGGATACTGAGTGTCGTTATTCCTGCTGGAAGTAGTGTTACTCAAACGCCAGCATTAAACGGAGACATTGTCTTACAAGGTACATTGACTGATATTAATGCACTATTGAATACTACCGATCCTATCAATGGGGTGTTCATCGATGCAACGGCCATCGCTGGTGATACTGTCGCTCTTACAGTTAAAGCGAATGATGTTGGTGTATACGCTGATAATGCTTCGGGTATGGCATTAGAAGATACTGAAACCTTTACCATTACGGTTACGCCAAAAGCAAATGCACCGACATTGACGGTTGATCCAAGTTTCAACTACATCAAACAGAGTTATGTCAATCAAAGTGTCAGCAACCAGGGTATTGCGCTAGTCGGTTTAGTTGCAACTCTGACCGATAGCCACGAAGTACTGTCACTGGAAATTCATAATCTTCCATCGGGAGCTACACTTTCAAGTGCAACGGGCAGTGTTGTCGAACAAAGCGGAGTATGGGTAGTTTCTGCTGATGCTATTAACAGTTTAGAGGTCACGGGGTTAAGCCTTGGTGCCCATACCTTATCAGTGACGGCTATTTCCACTGAAACCGACGGTAGCTTTGCATCATCTACACCACTCGATATTCAGATTGATGTGTTAGCTGATGGTACGGTTATCGATCAATCTTCTAATTCTGACGATTCACAACTACTTGCAGACGATAGCGGTTTAAGTCTGACTGGTGGTAGCGGTGATGATTATATTGAAGGTGGTGCAGGTGATGATATTTTGCACGGAGGTGCAGGTAACGATATCTTGGTCGGTGGATTAGGTGCTGATATTTTAACTGGTGATGGTGGGGCTGACATATTCAAGTGGACCTTGGACAGTGTCGATGACAAAACGGACACCATCACGGATTTTAGTACAGCAGAAGGGGATGTCATCGATTTAACCGACGTTGTTTCTGATCTGGGTAGTCAATTGCCGATGGATCAGCTACTCGCATCATTGGCTGCATCTAATCAAATTGAAGCCAAAGTGATTGCCAATACTGATGATGTTGAACTCGATATCACCACAGATAATAACGTACACCAAACCATTGTGGTTGAAGATTTAGCTAATCAATTCAGCTTTGATGGTATGACGTCTATTGATATCGTTGGAACATTGCTCGATAACAACATTATTAAGCATGATTAGAAAGAAAAAGCGCAAACAACATCTTCAGGCTTAGTTGTTTGCGCTTTGATTTTACTTTGAATAAACCCCAGAACTTCATCAGTCTGGGGTTTATTTTTTTAGCCGATAATCATTTGGCCTAAAACGTAGCCTAAGCAACAAGCACTAACAACACCAATGAGACCTACTGCCATAAACGAGTGGTTGAAGTAGTACTTCCCAATTTTAGTGGTGCCAGTATTATCAAAGTTTACCGTAGCGATATCTGAAGGGTAGTTAGGGATAAAGAAGTAGCCGTAGAGCGCAGGCATCAAACCTACCAATAACGCTGGCTCTAGACCCAAACCTAAACCGACAGGTAGCATCATAACCGCAACCGCAGCTTGTGAGTTCACCACAACAGAAACGATGAACAGAGCAAGAGCAAACGTCCAGTGATAATCGGTGACCATCTCAACAATGCCTGATTTAAATTGTGGCATGGCATATTGGAAGTATGTGTCTGACATCCATGCGATACCAAAAATAGCAATCGCAGCAACCATCCCAGATTTAAACACAACACCATTTGGTACATTGCGTGGGTCAGTTTTAGTCGCCAAAAGAATGATACCGCCAAAACAGAGCATCATCATTTGGATAACCACAGCCATACTGATGGGTTTGCTGCCTTCAACGACAGTGCGGATCTCAGGCACCATAGCGAGAACAACAATTGATAAAATAGCACCGATAAAAATCAGCACTGAATTACGCGCCGCAGACGGTAGAGATTCATTCAGCGTAGTGGCTGTCGTGTTTTGAATTTTCTCTTTCCATACAGGATCTTGTAAGCGTTGTTGATACTCAGGATCATCATCCAACTCTTTGCCACGACGTAGGCTGTAGAGTGACATCAGTAAAGTACCAAATAAAGTTGCAGGTACAGTGACTAACAGAATAGAGAACAGGGTAATGTCGTGCTGAATGTCAGATAGTTGAGCTAGGTAAAACACAACAGCGGCTGATATAGGAGAAGCCGTGATCGCAATTTGCGAAGCAACCGAGGCCGCCGCCATTGGGCGTTCAGGACGAATACCGTTTTTCAGTGCTACATCACCAATGATTGGCATGATGGAATAAACGGCATGACCAGTTCCCAACATAAAGGTCATTGCATAGGTGACAAATGGTGCAATTAACGTGACGTTTTTAGGGTTTTTACGTAGCAAGCGTTCAGCAACTTGCAGCATGTATTTTAATCCTCCCGCGGCTTCTAAAATTGAAGCACAAGTCACCACCGCAAGAATAATCAGCATGACGGTGATAGGTGGGGAAGTGGGCGGCATTTTGAATATGAAAACTTCAATAACCAAACCGATGCCAGAAATAACACCGAGTCCGATGCCGCCGTAGCGCGAACCAATATAAAGCATTAACAGGAGGAACAGGAATTCCACATACAACATATAAATATTCCCTATAACAAACATTGAATAGAACGATTGTCTAATGATCACTAGGAAAAAGATCAAACCTTGTTCACACAACCTTTAACCGCAAAAATGAAAAGATATTAATCAGAGCATGCTCACGCATTTTATTCACTAAGTAATCAATATGTGTGAATAAATGTAGTGATATTGTTGTATCAGATTGTGTTTGGTGTGAATGGTAGGCCTAGCTTTAGGTGATAGCAGCCCATTAATTTGCTTTGTGCATCTATTTAATTGGTGAATGATGGCACAAATTGCATATGTACGAACACGTCATCGGTTTCATAATCTATAAATCCAAACCGTTTATACAGTTCTCCAACACGGTTTCCTTGTCGGTAGCAGAGCTTACAAGGGGAGTGAGTTTGCTGAGAAACCTTGATGATGGTTTGTAGAATTTGACTACCAATTCCCATACCTTGAAATACAGGAAGAATAAAAAAGCGTGAAAAAAATAAAGTGTCGTGTTTGCTTTCGAGTAAATAAGTCCCGATAGGTTTGCCATCCAGACAGATGATGGTTGGAAGCCCAGAGTTCCACTCTTGACGGTGTAGCTCTTGTTGTAGCTCTTCATCCCAGCCAAAAACAGCGGTAATGGCATCCATTTCAGCCACTTTTTTCAGCTCAAAAGTAAATTGATAATCTTCGCTTGTTGCCGAGCGGTAGGTAATATTCATGATTTTCACTTTTTGCGGTATCTCTTGTCTAATTGAAGCAACTGCGATGTTGACTACACCCGTTCACTTCAATCACATTGTTTATCTATGCTCATGGGGATGAATACACTTGTTGCTCACCTGCACTTCAAGTTGTTTGGGTATGCATTTTATTTAGTTATCTAACCTTAAAAATAGCAGTCCTTAGCTGATAGTGGCATTCATTTTCGTTGGATATTGAACCTCATGCTATATTTTTACGTACAGGCTATTAGGGCGAGTGATTAAAGGACGATTAAATGCGCACATGGATAGTGATGGGCTTAAGTTTAGCTTTGCTCGTTGGATGTGGAACTAAATTTGTCTACCATAACCTTGACTGGTTTGTAATTGATTATATTGAAGATTATGTTGATTTGACCAAGGAGCAAAAAACAATATTGAGTGAGCGTATTGTTAATATTAGTCAATGGCATAAGCAGCAAGAGATCCCCCTTTATGTCCAGCAGCTTGATAAATTATCACAAATAACCCCACGCACGATGACTGTAGAACTCTTTCATGAACAAGAGGTAGAGATGAGAGCACATTATCATCGTTTGCTGCAAAAAATTGAGCCTGATATCTATTCACTTGCACAGCAGCTTAGCGATCAGCAAGTGAAAACATTAATACTAGGTTTGGAAAAAAAACATAATAAGTATGCAGATCGTTACCAAGGATTAACGGATACTGAAATCCATGGGAAATACAAAAGTCGTATTGAAGAAAGAGTTGAAGACTGGTTAGGTGACTTGCAACCAGCCCAACAGCAATTAGTGCAGCAATGGGCGGATAGCATGCAGATTACCGCTTATGATTGGATCAACTATCAAGCTCAAATTCGAACCGAGGTAGAAGTTTTGCTCAATCAGCGTGATGAACTCAGTCTCTTTCTTCCGCGTTTAAATCGACTATTGTTTGAGCCTGAAAGTTATTACTCACCAGTACTTGCTAGTAAGGTGGAATACAATCATGCCTTATCAGAGCGGTATTTAGTGCAAATTATTCAGCTAAGTAATGATCGCCAGATACAACATTTTCAGAATGAGGTTGCCGATTGGAAAAAAATTCTGATCGATCTTCAATCTTAATAGAATCACTAAAGCTCTGTTTTAGGCTGTTGTCGTTTCACCAACTTGCTCCAAGGCAATGACAGCAGAATAAAAATACTGAGCGCGTAAAGCATTGACCAACCAAGGCAAATGAAAACCGCGCTACACAGAACAAGCGAGATTGTTGCTAATACTTTATGGATGCCCGTTAACAATTTATACGCGGCAAACATCGCCAACAAATATACCAGTACAAAAATGCCATTCGCGAGTTTTAGAAAAAATTCTAAGTCTAGTCCTGACAGTTCTCCGAGTAGGCATGACGCCAATAATACTCCGCCAACGGCAAGCGTTGCGTTTGCTGGTACCCCTCGAATCGATATTCTTGCAATGGCACTTTTAGGTCGGTATTCCCTTGCTTGAGCCCAAACCATACGAGACAAACTTTGTGTGTATAAATTGATACTGGCGAAGCAAGCAAAAAAACCAACAATACTGATAAGGGTGGCAAGACCAGAACCAAAGATGTGGTCACTTAACCAAGGGATAGATGTACTATCAAATTCAGGGCTGCCAAATGCCCCGAACTTCAGAATCACCACTGAGCAAGCCCAATAAGTGGCTCCGGCAACAAAACAACCAACAATAATTGCTATCGGGAAATCGCGTTGTGGATTTTTGAACTCTTCGCCCATGTGGGCAAAAGCTTCAATACCAACAAAGCACCAAAACATTACGCCAAGGGCGGCACCTATTGGCCAAATACTTTCTGCATCAAGAGGCGGCATAGTTAAATCCGTATAGCCTACATTTCCAACCCAGAGTAAAGCACCGACTAAGGTAAAAATACTCAACGCAATAATGGTTTGCAGACTGCCCGAGGATTTTGTGCCAGCAAGATTAACCGCTACCAAAAGCAATACGGTCAGTGTTTGTGCAATCATTGAAGAGTTGAGTGGCTCAGGAAGTAATTGCTGTGCAAAACCTGCCGCTAATGCTACTGCTGCAGGAACGCCAACCGGAATCACGCTGACAAAGAGCCAAGCAACTGAGCGTTCAAGTTTTGCATTAAAGGCTTTGCGCACAAAGTAGGCAGTACCACCGGCATTCGGGTAGCGTTTACCGAGTGCTGCGAAAGTTAATGCAATAGGGCAGATAGCAACAAAAAGCAGCAGCCACGCCCAGAGCGATAAGTGACCTGCAATACCAGCGGCAATCGCTGGGATCATAAACAACCCTGTGCCCATTAATGTGGTGGAGAGTTGCCCTATCCCAGACAATAAAGTGATGTCCTGTTTTAACTCGCTCACGGCTTCCGTTCCTGAATAAAGTTATGTACTGCAGAATACTCTGAAGCGAAGTTGGATGCATTAAACAAAATTGAGAAATATTGCCACTCAGAGTGCCTAAGGCCGTCATTTGACCACAGCACCATTTTTTCCCCGGAGTTAAGGTTAAGCGGTGGTTAATTTTAATCAGTTGTGTCAAATTACTATGCGATCAATGAGATAGTGACTTATAGGCAACTCATTCTCTATCGATATACCTTCCTACTTGAAGTTACAGTGGTGCTAGCTACCTTCGCTTACCCCAATCACATAGTTATCTATGCGACTGGGGATGAATTCACTGGCCGCCTAGCTGTAACTGCAAGTTGTTTGGGGAAAATGAATTTTTAATAGGATCAAATAGCGAGACAAGCATGACAATTACCGTGTGGTTATCACTTTTTACGATTTGTATTTTAGGGGCTATGTCGCCAGGCCCAAGTTTAGCGATGGTAGCTAAACACAGTCTCGCTGGTGGGCGAAAAAATGGTTTCGCTACCGCTTGGGCTCATGCGTTTGGTATTGGAGTTTATGCTTTTATTACCCTGATTGGCCTTGCGGTTGTGCTGCATCAATCCCCCTTGGTGTTTAAAACCATCAGTTATGCGGGTGCTCTTTATTTGGCATATTTAGGTTTTAACGCACTGCGATCAAAAGGTGGTGTGGCAGCTAAGTTGGAGTCAGGCGAAACAGTGAGCGTGTGGCAGTCAGCGAAAGAAGGGTTACTTATTTCACTTTTGAGCCCTAAAATTGCCTTGTTCTTTATTGCCTTGTTCAGTCAGTTTGTTGCGGTAGGAGACGGGATAACCAGCAAAGTGATTATCGTGTTAACGCCCTTTGTGGTGGATGGGCTTTGGTACACATTTATTACCTTTATTCTTTCCAGCCCAAGGCTTCTAGATAAGCTTCGTGCACGTGCGGTGCTGATTGATAGATTGTCAGGGATTGTACTTATTCTGTTAGCGATACGGGTCATTATGACGGTGTAAAGTATCGACATGCAAAAGGGAGCAATAAATTGCTCCCTTTTTAATATGGCCTATGGAACTACTTTACGTGTTAATGGCTTTGATGAGAATGCTTTGTTGTGACGTCTTCATATTCACCGTCTATGACGTTACTGCGTCTTTGATAGAACGAGTGACCTTTCAATTGTTTCTCTAAACGTTTACCCGTGATGATGGCTGCAATAGTCAGAGGGATCGCCAATATTAGGCTGAAAATCAAAGCAAAAAAGCCAGTAATTAGCGTCAATGCTGTGATGAGAAATCTGTTCATAATGTATACCTCTTTCTTAGTTGTGATCAGGTTAACTTAATCAAGATGAATCAAACATGAACAAAAAAAACCACCCGGTTACGGGTGGTAATTAGAGATCTTATCCAGTGCTTATTATGCTGTGGAGTTGTTATGACGGTAAAGTGTTTGAGCTGATCTTAAGCAAAAGTGGCGGGATAAGTGTTATAACGCACGCCCATCATTTGTTCCATGCAATGGACAACTTGACCGCTATAGCCGAATTCATTGTCGTACCAAATGTAGAGCACACAGCGATTATCTTGTGCGATGGTTGCCGCACCATCAACCACTCCTGCATGACGAGAACCCACCAAATCACTTGAAACAATTTCGGTGGAATCGGTGTAATCGATTTGCGCGGAAAGTGGAGAATTAAGAGCCATTTCTCTGAGATAAGTATTGAGTTCTTCTTTATCAGTACCTTTCTCTAAGTTTAGGTTCGCAACTGCCATTGAAACATTCGGAGTCGGAACCCGAATCGCGTTCCCTGTCAGTTTTCCTGCTAATTCTGGTAAGGCTTTCGCTACCGCTTTAGCCGCACCTGTTGATGTTAATACCATATTCAGTGACGCGCTGCGTCCACGGCGTTCACCAGAATGGAAATTATCAATCAAGTTTTGATCATTGGTAAATGAGTGAACGGTTTCAATGTGTCCGGAAATAACTCCAAATTTATCATTAATGGCTTTGAGCACCGGTGTAATGGCATTCGTGGTACAGCTTGCAGCCGAGATAATGGTATCTTCTGGCTGAATAATTGCCTGATTAACGCCAAACACGATATTTTTAATGTCCCCTTTGCCGGGCGCTGTGAGTAGTACTTTACTTGCGCCATTGCACGCGACATGCTGACTAAGTCCTTCGCTGTCGCGCCAGACTCCCGTATTATCGACGATCAGCGCCTCATGAATGCCATAATCGGTGTAGTCTATTTCTTCTGGTTTGTTGGCGTAGATAATTTGAATATAGTTCCCATTAGCAATAATGGCTTTACGCTCTTCATCAACCACAATACTGCCATTGAATTGTCCATGAACGGAGTCACGTCGTAACAAGCTTGCTCGCTTCTCTAAGTCCCCTTTTTTACCACCGCGAACCACAATCGCTCTAAGTCGTAATGGGTAACCTGGGCCACTTTTTTCGATCAGCAAACGTGTCAATAAGCGCCCAATGCGACCAAAACCATACAGTACAACGTCTTTAGGTACTGCCAACTTCTCACCCGTTAACGCACTATGAAGTGCCGTGAGTAGGTAATCATTCAGTCCATGCTCATCGTCATGGTGTTGCCAAAATTGATGAGCTAGTTGGCCAATATCAATACGACATGGTGATAAAGTCATTTGCGTTAATTGCTGTAGAATCGGCATGGTTTGAACTGGAGATAGGAATTCACCAGTGTAGCGACGCGCGATTCGATGAGCCTTGATGATATCGATGGTGGTGGCGTTGATGAGCGTTTTACCAAACAGGATAATTTCAACTCCCTGTTGGCGGTAGAGTTGGCCGATAAGAGGTGACATTGATTCTGCAATGGTTTGACTTACTTGCCAGTCGAGGAGGTGTTTCTCTGGACTCATGTTTGTTGGGACCTTTCACGTTATATTGAGCTTGAATGTTCACGGTGTAGGGCCGTGAACGTGTATCACACACCATTTAAACGGAGTTTGGATACGAGGAAAACTATTGTTGTTTTTATGTGGCGGAATTGTAAATGCACATTGGTTATTCTGCTAGGAAAAATAATGGCGACATTTACTACTAAAAAACATCGAGACAGCAGGGTATCTAACCCTATTTGGGCCGTTTTTATGCCTCTTGACAATTTTCAAGTTGCCTCCTTATTTTGTGACGATAACGTATTAAGTCGCATATTTTTGCCTGCCCGATTTAATCTCTTTCAATAAAATGAGTTCAAGGTCAATTTATCACCGCAAAAAGTAAACGTTATTTTCAAATAACGTTTACTTTTTCCTTATCACATACATGCAGTGGAAATTAAAAATTCTGAATTAAATAATAATGTCGCTATCAAAGACATTTTACTTCTTAGGGATAAATAAGCAGGAAATTGCATAGAATGGCGTCTATCATTTAATCATCCATCAAGCCATCGCTTTCAAGGATGATAATAATGGCATTGTTATCTCAACTTTCGATTAAGGCACGACTAATGATGCTGTGCTTGATTCCGGCACTGGTCATAGCGGTCATTGCTTTAGGCCTCTTCATTCAGTTCGATGCACGTCTGCATACGTATGAGGTACTTAATCAAAAAGTTGAGTCATTAAATCAAACGACCAAAAGTGCTAACTTACTTTACCAGGCGTTGAGCGCAGAACTGCGCTCGGAAAGCAATGATCAAGACTTAGATGAGTTCAAGCGAGCCTTAGCGGAGGTGCGCAAAAATATTAGTGTTGATCAGCATCAGACTCATGGTACAAGTGATCGCGTCAAGATAGAAAATATC
The DNA here is from genome assembly GCF_029478545.1 of Vibrio sp. 1180_3. Classification (NCBI taxonomy): domain Bacteria; kingdom Pseudomonadati; phylum Pseudomonadota; class Gammaproteobacteria; order Vibrionales; family Vibrionaceae; genus Vibrio; species Vibrio sp. 1180_3. The sequence continues at coordinate 117,019 of NZ_SJFM01000010.1, read as the reverse complement.
ATCAATCAGTTGAGTCAAGCTGTAGACACCATTCCGAATGCCACAAAAAATGAAGTGTTCGAGATAGGCAATAGTGGGTTTGCTTTGATAGGCCAATTGATGGCTGAATTACAAAAAACCAACAGTTTGACGGCACCTTTTTATATTCACTCGTTAGATCTAATTTATAGTGATTTGCATTGGTTTTCGTTTTGGATGCAAAAGGAAGCTTGGCTAATTCAACAAGTTGCTGCAGTTGGTTCTCTTACTAGAAATTTACAAATTGAATATTTGCAAGTTGCTGAGCGTCAGCAGCAATATTTAGAGAATCTGTTGGATTCAGGTGAAAGTAGCTATCAACTTGAACCATTTGCGATTTTGTTTACTCAAGCGAAATTTCGACAAGGCGCTCTAATTCGAGACAACATTATTCGCAATGAAATTAACCCACAGCAGTGGCCGTTGTATGTGGCAAATGCTGAAGGTCGGTATATTGCTGTAAGGATACATCTGCAAGGGGTGACTACGAATTTCTCCATGCTACTTGCGCAACAAGTTAAGCAAGAAAAAATTCGAATGTTTGTGATGTCTGCTGTGGCTATTTTGGTGCTGTTTTTTCTCTATATTTTAGGTGCTAACACTTATTATCGCGTAACATCGAAATTAAGCCACATTCTGAATACGATGAGACGATTATCTCAGCAGCAAGATAAAATAGAGCAAATCTCCGTTGAAGGTAATGATGAGTTCGCTCACTTTACAAGAAATCTCAACCAGATTATCCAACAACAACAACAGTACGAAATTGCGTTGCTTGAAACCAAAGAAGCGGCAATTGCGGCTAACCGTGCAAAAAGTGCATTTCTTGCCAATATGTCTCACGAGATACGAACGCCACTCAATGGCATTATCGGTATGACTGAGATGCTTTCACGTAGTGACCTCAAAGTGAAAGAGCGTGAAATTTTGTCGGATATAGACACTTCTTCACAAATTTTGCTGATTCTGATCAATGATATTTTAGACTTATCGAAAATTGAGTCAGGCAATTTGGAACTTGCTCCGCACCGTTTTGAGCTGGCTGAGATGGTTTATGACACTGTTCATTTAGTCAACGCGAAAGCGCTCAGCCAGCATGTTGAATTGAATATAAATTTAGATCCAGCATTGCCACGTATTGTCGTTGCAGATGAATATCGTCTAAAGCAGATATTGATGAATTTACTATCTAATGCGGTTAAATTCACCAACGATGGTTATGTGAATACCGAGCTGACTTTCCAGGCTGGAGAACAGCCATCAATACGTTTTGTTGTATCGGATACTGGTAAAGGCATTGATAAAGAGATGCTAGAAACCATTTTTGAACCATTTACTCAAGAAGACCATACAATTACGCGCCGTTTTGGCGGGACAGGTCTTGGTCTGGCTATTTGTCGTCAATTACTCGATTTAATGAATGGCCGTATTAGTGTTCAGTCAACCAAAAGTCTAGGGAGCAGTTTTGAGTTTGTCGTGCCAGTTGAAGTTCCGTTAGAGCAACCACAGACTGAATTATTGGCAACCCATGTTTTACTTGTAACCAATGCATCCAACTATTCGGCGGCAATAAAACGTGATTGTGTGCGAATCGGTGTCGAATTCAGTGAGGTCAAAAATGCAGAAGAAGCGTTGCACGTTAAGTTACCTGTTTCATGTGTTTTATACTGTCAAACGCTTACCGCTAGTCTCCAGTCAGATCTTATTGATCTGCATGATCAATTTCCTAGAGTCAAAGTTCTTGTGCTACAGCATCATCTATTCATCAATCAAGATTTTGTAAGATTCGCACAGCCAATGCTGACTTTACCATTTTTAGGATCGCGGTTTGAAAGGGCAATGCGTGAGCTATTAGTGGCTTCGGTATGGGAGAGTGAGAAAGATTTGTTATCGGCAAGGGCTGATTCAATCATTGAAAACGGGAAGCGAATCTTGATCGTGGAAGATAATTTAATGAATCAAAAAATAGCCAGTTTCTTTCTTGAAAAAGCCGGACTGGATTATATGGTGGCGAATAATGGACAAGAAGCACTGGATGCGATCACACAAGGCGGTCAATTCTGTGCCGTGCTTATGGACTGCATGATGCCAGTGATGGATGGTCTAACAGCGACCAAAAAAATTCGCCAATGGGAACAAGAACAAGGTAAGAATAAGCTGCCCATCATTGCTTTAACCGCCAGTGTACTTGAAGAAGATATTAAGAATTGTTTTGACGCAGGGATGGATGCCTATCTACCTAAACCTTATAAATCTAAGCAACTATTTGATATCTTTAGTGAGTTGAATGTTGCCGAATACTGAAGAAGTAGTTTGGAAAATTGTTTCGCAGGAATCGGTTTGGAAAACAAATATCCTTGGTAGTTGTCACAACCTTCAGTATTTAATAGTGAGAGCTGTTGTTCCGTTTCGACGCCTTCTGCGGTGACTTGCTTACCAATATTATGACCAAGCTGAATAATGGTTTTTACAATCATGTGATCATTGTGGTTATCTACACAGTCGTCAATAAACGACTTATCAATTTTCAATACGTCTACGGGAAGTTGCTTCAGATAGTTGAGTGAAGAATAAGCAACACCAAAATCGTCAATGGCAACGGAAACTCCCAATTTACGCAGCGCATTACAAGTTTGCGCAACTTTATCTGGATGCTCCATTAAAGTCGTTTCTGTTATTTCTAATTGAAGTAAATTCGGATCTAATTCATTGACCTTTAATGCTTCTGTGACGATATGAAAAATATCATCAAATACAAACTGAACCGCAGAAACATTGACTGATACACAAATTGGGTATCCTTGATCACTCCATTGCTTGGTTTGTTGACAGGCGGTTTGAATAATCCACTGTCCAATAGCGATGATTTGCTGGCTTTTTTCGGCGGTACCAATAAATTCAACTGGGGAAATCATTCCCAATTCAGGGTGTTGCCAACGGATTAGTGCCTCCGCACCTTGTATACGATTGCTCTTGATGTTGATTTTGGGTTGGTAGTACAACAGCAATTGGTTTCTTTCTATGGCGGAAATAAGCTCTCGTTCTATTTGATAATTGCGAATCGTCTCGTCAATTAACGCCTCGTCATACCACTGAATGGTATTTTTCCCCCGCGATTTAGCGCGGTATACGGCAATATCTGCATTTCTACACCAAATATCGACGGCATTAAGTGCGTCTTCTAATAATGCAATGCCAATACTAAATGTCATCGAATATGATCGATTTTCCAATGAAAATTGTTGATTTGATATATCTTTCAATTGGTTAGAAGCATACTCGGCGGTGTGACGAATATTGGTTCTATCTTTGATAATCATGGCAAATTCATCACCGCTAAGGCGATATATATTTATCCGCTCAAAAGGAAGATCTTTTAAACGGTTAGAAAACTCTATGAGCACGAGGTCGCCAAAGTGGTGACCTAGGTTATCATTAATTTTCTTAAAATCGTCAAGGTCAAGCTGAATGAGTGCATAGCCGTCGCTGTATGGTGTTTCCTTAGCAATCTGTTGAAGATCTAAGGTAAATGCCTTTCTATTGGCTAATCCGGTTAAGAAATCGGTCAGACTATCCTGTTTATACTGAGTAATTTGACGTTGCCACTTTTGTTGGTAGTAAACCATGACGGTAGCGAAAATCGCAATGGTCATTAGTTCAATGGCATCTTCCCTAAATTCAATAAATTGCTCTGCAGGTAAGTTGTGCAGATAGCTGAATATCAGTAATACCGCAGAAAGTATTGGTAATAGTGAGCCTAGGAAAATGACGATGTAGCATAACGGAATGAGAATAAATGTTTCTTCTATAGCATCGATATCAAGCGGTTCAATATAACTTCCGATCAAAATGGTGCTGATTGCAATTAGGCTAGTCAAACGTTTGACCAATGTTGAGCGGTGTAATCGAGCGATGACCATGGCGATAGGAAACAAAAGGTAAATGTTTATGGCTGCACGATGTTCGGTGAGTAAAGTGAAGCTTATTGCGCTAACAGAAGCAAAATAGAACGCAGTGATAAGCAATGAGAAGGCTATTTTTTTATCAATTTTATTAAGCATTATCATATAAATTTCCGCGTTATCTAGCCAAACTAACGATTAATTTTAAGGTGAACGGGTTAGAACGATGGTGCTAGTGCAAACTTAGAGCTCACTTCAAAGCATTATGTTTAGAGTGTAGTTGCTGTATCTGTAACGCTTTGGAGATGCAGTCATTTAATTAAAATTATGTTGCCTATTCTCATTTTTGAATCATATATAACCGATAAGCTATTGACCTTGCCCCTAGGGGATACTTTAGTCTATTCAAGCTATTTAATACTAGAGTGATGTTGTTATGCAACAAGTAACGCATACAATTTGGTTTTCAGTGCTGATGGTCGTGGTTTTGATCACATCATCAATGGTGTCGAGTGCATCTTTGATGGCGTCAGCTTATTATCCACTGAGCAAACTAGTCAGCGAGTTCATTCCTCCTTTAGATGAAGGGGATTTAATGTATATGCCGACCACTTATCCGAGCATTTCTATCGGTAAGGCTCGTGAGCTATTACAGCAAACCAACAAACTCATCAAAACAGTTCCGGAAGTAGAAACCGTGTGGGGGAAAATTGGTCGAGCAGAAACCGCGACCGATCCGGCTCCGCTGACGATGACAGAAACGGTTATTCAACTGAAACCTCAAGATCAACAGCGTGAAAGGGTAACGACGGAATCTTTGCGCAAAGAATTTGATAATTTAGTGCAATTCCCTAGTTTGACAAAAACATAGAGTTCGCTTGTAACATTCCAGGCCACGCTGAAGCTGGAATGGTCAAAAAGATTCAACTGTAATGTAAAGCGCCCTCCAATATCGGAGGGCGTTTAGTATTGAATATGTTGTTACTTACTTTAGGCTATCTAGCGGTAGCCAGTTTACTTTTACTCCGGCTTGTAAAAACATATCTTGGCTGACTTTGATTTTATCACCCCAGCGAGACAAAAAGTCTTCCGTTTGTTCAGGGCAGTGAACCGCAGAAATACCGGTTTGAATAATTTTTGCCGCACAGTTTGGGCAAGGGAAATGAGTCACGTAAATCTCACAGCCATCTAAATCACGCTTAGCAAAAAGAATCGCGTTTTCCTCAGCATGCAAGGTTTTGAGATATTTCATATCTCGATCATCGGTTCCTGCGCTGTCTGAAATGCCGTGTGGATAGCCATTGAAGCCAACGGAAACGATGCGATTTTGTTTGGTAATGACTGCACCCACTTGGGTTGACGGGTCTTTACTCCAAGAGCCAACAAGTTCTGCCATTTGGTAAAAGCGTTGTGCCCATTTCGAAATCATGCTTTGTTCCTCTAATGATTTTTCTTTGCTCCCCAGACTAAATAGGGATTTGTGATAAAGATCAGCATTAATATCCTAGTTTTCGAGCACTGAGTCTAGAGTAAATCTATTTTAGCGAAGATATTTCTTAAATTAGAGTGAGAGCTCTATCCCGTTTTTTTCTTCACAAAAATTTCTTCAATGGACATATTTAGGATTTTCTTTGTGCGAGATCTCTTACACGGACTGTAAGATTTTAGCGTTTATTGATGCCGTAGAATGAGATGTTGTATTTTTAACTCATTGAAAATAAATCATTATAATTGCAATCAATTTATAGTGTAGAAAAGTTTTTTCAGAACGGTAATTGTTCGTTAACGTAAAAAAAGTAATCTTAAGTTGTCAGCAGGAAGCGGACACGGAACAGGAAAGACCCAAGGATAGGTCATCTTCAGGATGAAGATTCGATGATTCGGGAAGAATTATCGGCAAGGAAAGCGAAGGACATTAGCTGGATGCTGAATAACTAGGATGGTTATCAAGGATGGTTAATGTACGGTGCAAAGGATAATTGCACGAATCTGTCAGGAAGACAGATTAAGGACACCGCTAGGAAGGCGATGAAAAGGATTGCGCTGAAGGAGTCAGCCAACTATCAAGGAATAGATGCAGGGAGCACCTATTAGTAGCTGGATTGCTGCGAGTAAGAACTGGAACCCCACTAGGCGAAAGCTTGGTGGGGTTTTCTTCATTTTATTCTTGTAAAGTAAGATTGCTTCCTACTCCGTAACTCCAGATAATGAGTGAAATTTGTAAAAGGAGCTCATTATGATTCGCTTAGCGGTTATTGGAACCAACTGGATTACCGATCAATTTATTGAAGGCGCATTAAAAACAGGTGCTTTTAAGCTGACGGCGGTCTACTCGCGCAGTTTCGATAAAGCAAAAGAATTTGCAGCGAAATACGATTCTCCGGTTTTATTTACCGATTTAGTCCAGTTAGGGGAGTGCGATGAGGTTGACGCGGTCTATATTGCAAGTCCTAATGCACTGCATGGTCCGCAGTCGATTCAAATGATGGAGGCAGGTAAGCATGTCATATGTGAAAAGCCTTTGGCATCAAATTACCCACTAGCGCAGCAGATGTATAAAGTGGCAGAGCAGCAAAATGTCATTTTATTTGAAGCATTTATGACGCCGCATTTACCAAATTTTGCTGTTATTAAACAGCAGTTATCGCAAATTGGTGCTATTCGCAAAGCGATGATTAGCTACTGCCAATACTCATCTCGTTACCCTAAATATTTAAATGGCCAAAGACCAAACACTTTCTTAGCTGAATTTTCTAATGGTTCCATCATGGATATTGGTTACTACTGTCTAGGTTCTGCGGTTGAATTGTTTGGTGAGCCAGACTCAGTTCAAGCCCAAGCTCATTTGTTGGATACGGGGGTGGATGGCAATGGCAGTGTCATTCTAGGATACAAAGGTTTTGATGTGGTGTTAATGCACTCCAAAACTAGCGATTCTTACTTGCCAAGTGAGATCCAAGGTGAAGAGGCTGCGTTGCAAGTTGAGATGATTTCTATCTGCAATAGTGTCACAAAAATTAGTCGCAGTGGCTGTCGTGAAGATTTAAGTGTTGATCAACAAACGAATCGCATGTTTTATGAAGCTCAGAAATTTGCCGCGCAAATCCAGCGAAACAGTATTGATGAGCAATGCAAACAACGTTCACTACTGGTGTCCAAATTATTAACGGAAATACGCCGTCAAACCGGAGTGGTTTTCCCTTCCGATAAACAGTAATACCAATCGTAGTAAATAACTGGTCATCCTAGCTTGTTTAAATATTCGATAACAGCGTTAGAATTTTTGATTGTAGAATAGCTACTTATCGAAAAATTTCGCCTTGCTATCAAGCATTTTTTCTACGCTATTTCGGAACACTGACTTACGGTGATTGGTATAATTCACAGCCAATGAATAAGAGATCAAGTGATGCAAGCAGAAGTTAAGTGGGTTGAAGATTTTAAATTTTTAGGGCAATCACAATCGGGTCACTCTATTGTGATGGATGGTAGTGGCGGTGCGAGTGCACCAAGCCCAATGGAAATGGTTCTGATGGCCGCTGGTGGTTGTAGCTCTGTCGATGTAGTTGATGGTTTGAAATCGGCCAAGCAAAATGTGACATCGTGTGTTGCTAAATTAACCACAGAGCGCCGCGACACAGCACCGCGTATTTTTACCGCGGTAAACATTCATTTTGAAGTTTCTGGAGAAAACCTTGACCCTACCGTGGTGGCAAAGGTAGCTCAAGATTCATTAGAGAAATACTGCTCAGTCTGTTTGATGTTAGGTAAAGGTGTGGTGATGACCCATAGTTGGGAAATCATTTAATTCGCCATGAGCGATGTAAAAAGGGGGAAAATGTACGAGCGACATTTTCTCTTTTTTCTTTTTTATTTCAGCGTACTCTGGCTTTTTATTGCGATGAGGAGTGAAAAGATGACTGAAATGGAAAAAATGATGGATGGACAAATCTTTGATGGTGCCGATCCTGAAATAGATAGAATTCGTTGCAAAGCGGCTCAATTGCAAATTCAAATTAACCAATGTTGTGATGCGTCGCAGCGTTATTCATTACAGCAGCAACTGTTCGGTGCCATTGGTCACAGCGTTGTTCAACCTCCTTTTCACTGTGAGTTTGGTGAAACGATTCACATTGGTGACGAAACTTTTATCAATATGAATGTCACTATGTTAGACGGTGCTTGTATTACCATTGGCAATCATGTTCTTATTGGCCCTAATACTCAATTTTATACACCTTCTCACTCTTTAGATTATCGCAGTCGCCGTTTATGGGAGACGTTTTGTAAACCCATCGTAGTGGAAGATGATGTTTGGATTGGCGGTAACGTGATTGTTAACCAAGGTGTCACCATTGGTGCGCGTTCGGTTGTGGCGGCCAATTCTGTGGTTAATCAAGATGTGCCACCCGATACACTGGTTGGTGGTACACCAGCCCGAGTGATTCGCTCATTAAAAGAAGTCAACAGTCTCTCAACCAGTTAAATAACAGCGAGGAAGGTCATCATTGAAACAACATAAGCACACCTTGTTTGGTGTGGCTGCCATTTTGCTATGGAGCTGTCTTATGGGGCTCACCCGAACAGTGGCTGAGCAATTTAGCCCAATTGGGGGGGCGGCTTTGATCTACACAGTGAGTTCTATATTTCTCGTGCTAGTGATGGGTTTTCCTAAGCTAAAGCAATTTTCTTTACGTTACTTGCTGATTGGTGGCGCGCTTTTTGTCAGCTATGAAATTTGCTTAGCGCTAGCACTTGGCATGGCAAATGACCGTCATCAAGCGTTAGAAATGGCAGTTATCAATTACTTATGGCCAGCACTGACAGTGTTGTTGGCTGTTATTGTTACTCGTAAACCCATTAATTTATTCGTTTACCCGAGCGTTGTATTAGCTTTTGTGGGGGTGGCGTGGACGATCGCTGGTGATGATGGCTTTTCTATCGAACAGTTTTCTCGCAACATCGCCACTAACCCAGCGACTTATAGCATGGCGTTTGCGGGAGCGATTATTTGGGCTGTGTATTGCAATATTACCAAACAGTTAGCGAATGGACAAAATGCAATTATCGTCTTTTTTATCGCCACAGCCAGCGCACTTTGGATTCAATATTTCTTCAGTGATGAACGAGCGTTAGTATTTACACTCCCTGCTACTTTAAATTTAGTGATCACTGGTGTGGTTATGGGCAGTGGCTATGCGTTGTGGAATGTCGCGATTATTCGAGGAAATATGCTGTTACTGGCTACGCTTTCCTATTTCACTCCTGTCATTTCGATGCTATTTTCTTCGGTTATATTGGGAGTGGTGCTCGGTGTCAGTTTTTGGCAAGGTGTCGTGATGGTCACCATTGGCTCATTAATGTGTTGGTGGGCGACAAAAGATAGATCGTCATCTGTTAAAGAGAGCGAGGCAACACAAGCAAGCTAGGCGAATTGGCTATTAGAAACAAAAAGACCTCACCATAATGGTTGAGGTCTTTTTTATGAAGGTTTGTGACTATCGTGCAATGTTCATGTTTAATTGCAATTCAAAAGGCAGTTTCGATAAACGCTTATGTAACGAACGACGTGTACTTTCAATATCTTCGATAGCAATCATTTCATTCTCTTCTGGGCGAATATCTACGTTTACCCATAACTCATGGCCTACTTTAGTCACGGAAGTCAATTCAATCTCTTGGTCTGATTCTTCACCTGCGGCTATTACGCCTTGGTCAACTGTGTTACAAATTTCTTTGCTCGCCGACATCATCAGTAATTCACGCATCGCGGATTTGAGCATGTCGTAAGGCACTTTAATAAAATAAAACGACATTAGTAGCATCATCATTGGATCTACATATACGGCATACTCCGCATAAGGTGACATTGTCACTAAAAAAGCCACTAAGAAACCTACGGTTACCACGACACTTAATAGCGTGTCCATTTGCCACTGTTTCGTTTCTGCTTCGATTAAGCCAGAAGAGTAACGCTTACTTTTTTGAGCAATAAACCACCAGGCAAAGCCACAGCCAATAACGTTGATTGCGCCAAAGAGTGTTGCGATAGAAGCATCCACTTCACGCCCACCAGTAAATAATGCAACGACAGCTGAGTAGAGCGAATAACTCACTACTAATAAAATCACGCTGGCTTTAATTGCAATTACCGCTGGTTCAAAAACGGCTCTACCCAATGGAAATTGAGAATCTGAAGGTTTACGGATATAACGTGAAGCCACCAGCGACAATAATGTTAACAGCAAGCTGACCAGTGAATAGACACCATCAAACACGATAACTAATGAGCCGACAAGCATACCTACCACTAAACCACCTCCAGCAAAGCCAGAAGCCAAAAGGGCAGAAATCGTTAATACGCGATTTTCGTTATTTCTTGTTCGAGCGCACATAAAATAATACCTGTTGAAAACATAGTGTTATTTTGGCTGAAAACCCATTTTTGACAATCGTTAAGTGAGCGTAATTGATAGTGGAATCAATGTGAAATTATTATTTTATTTAAAAACAAAGAGTTACGAATTATCTGCCTGTCAGTTTTTTTGACACTGACTGCTTGAGTCTCGATTGGATTAAAAATCAAACAAGTAATCGCTGAGTTTATCCGCCAACCAATTCATTCCAGGATGTTCCGCCATGCCTGTTGCGGTGAACATGCAATAATCTTCTTGGGTTAAACCATAAGTATGCTTGATTACCGTTAGTTTTTGTTCACGCAAATAACGGCGAATAAGTGGCTCGGGCAAAACTCCCCATGCATTTTCTGTCAAAATGGTGTTGAGCATGTAATCAAAACTTGAGAAACCGATGTATCGACGTGAAAAAGGTTGTAGCTCTGGATTATCCTTCTCATTTAGGTAAACCATCACCGCTTGCATTGCTTTGCGGAGTTCTTCATCGGTTACACGTTTGATTTTGGTCAGTGGGTGGTCACTTTTACACACCGACATCATGCGGATTTTGCCCAAAGGCTGGTAGGTAATTCTGGGGTCATTGATACGCTCGTAATCAACGCCAAACGCGAAGTCAACTTGGTGAGTGGCAATTAAGTTGGCTAAGTCACCGCTCGATGCGAGTACTAAGTTGAATGACGTGGCTGGAAAACGATTATTGAGCTGATGCGCAAAATCTTGCCATAGTGCATCGGGTAGTGAGTCATCACGGGCTATCCACATTTCGGCGTTAAACCCACGTGAGACTTGAGTGCAGGTGTGCTTTATCCGCGCAATCGTCACCAACACGCTTTCACAATCTTTGTAGATCGCTTTACCTGCTTCCGAAAGCGTGAGGTTATTACCGGTTCGCACAAACAGGGCAGTATCGAGCTCTTTCTCTAATGCTTTTATCGCCATGCTCAGTTTAGTGCGGTTACATTCTAGCTGCCGTGCCGCTTCAGAAACAGAACCGGTTTCTGCGACGGAACAAAATGCTTCAATTTGCGAGAGATTCATAAAGACTCGAAGATATAGTAATCACAAGTGATGATAGTCAGCGGATCATAAACAATTTTCAGTTGGATGCCTATCTGTCTGTTTTCTCGCCAAATGAAATAAGCGCCCCATTTCTTGAATAAGATTGCGTTGTAACGCTATGAACGTCACATAGTTTTGGTTTACTCTTGGCAATATTACCCCAATACAAGAAGTAATACGGAGGCCATGATGGCGAACGAATGGGATGAGTACGCAGCTGAGTGGGAACAGGATGAGTCCACGACTATTTTTGCACAGAACGTTTTTCAGCAGCTTCAGAAGTTAGCGTCACTCAATGGCAAACATGTTTTTGATTTTGGCTGTGGTACGGGTTTATTGAGCCAATTGATGTCACCACAAGTAAAGGATATTGTCGCATTAGACAGCTCGGAAGCGATGATTGAAGAGTTAGACAAAAAAGAACTGTCTAATGTTGAACCTGTGGTTGACTTCTTGACCCGTGGTTTAGTCGCGCAGCACCCTGCCTTTCGTAAGCAATTTGACCTTGTCGTTGCTTCTTCTGTTTGTGGTTTTGTGCCTAATTTGAGTGAAGTGCTCACAATTATCCATTCTTTACTGGATGACAATGGCTTATTTGTGCACTGGGACTGGTTAGTAGCAGAGGATGATCCTGAATATGGTCTTAGCCAACGTCAGATCGAAACACTACTTAAAGATGCATGTTTTAGTCAGGTTGAAACCTCAGTGGCTTTTGAGATGCAAACAAAAAATGGTCTAGCGCCAGTTGTGATGGGCGTGGGTCGTAAATAATCCTTTCATCCTAGTTCACGATTTTATCTCGGTATTTTCCCTTAGAAATCGCGCTGTAAAGCGCGGTTTTTTTATGCGTGTAGCAAAAAATTTACTTTCTTAAGTTTCCCTTAAGTTTCATTTCTTATTCTCACTATGAAATCAAAGTTAGAGGGTGAACAAATGAAAGATCTCTTACGAGCAAACACACTAGTGTTAGAGATGGTTGAAAAAGACCACCCAAAACGTAAAGAAGTCGAAGCGTATATCGGTGAACGGTACGCCCTAGCGTTTGACGCGAAACTCAATAGTTTCATGCCAACGTTTCTTGCTCTGCTCGAGCACGACCATATCCAGTCTTTATGCGGTTTTCGCATTGCCAGCAATGAAGCCTTGTTTCTTGAGCAATATTTAGATGAGCCAGCGGAAGCTATCTTGTCTAACGTTTTTAGCCAAGCTATTAGCCGTGAAAGCTTAATTGAGTTTGGTCAACTGGCATCATTTTCTAGAGGAATGTCACCGGTCCATTTCCTACTCATGACTGAAAAATTGGTGGCATCGGGTTTTGAGTGGTGCATTTTTACAGCGACCGATCCCCTTTATGCCATGATGTGCCGTTTAGGCTTAACCCCTACGATATTAGCAGAAGCGGATCCAAATCGAATTGCTGATGCTACCCAAATATGGGGAAATTACTATCAGCATCAACCGCGTATTGTTGCCGGTAACTTAAAGCAAGGGTTGGCGCATTTGCAGAGCTTATTTGTAAACCACAGCCGTACGGTTATAGGAGAGTAGTGATGTCTGCCATTATTGAAACCTTAATGCAGCGTGCGGAACTAACGCCTGACCGTATTGCCTTTATCGGCTGTTCGCATAGCTCTGACCAAGTGATGAGACTGAGTTATGCTCAACTGCTAGAAAAAGTGAAAGGCTACGCGTCAATACTTGAATCTTTACAGCCTCACTGTATTGCTCTGCGCGCTGAAAACAGTTTGGATTGGGTGATAGCAGACCTTGCGGCTATGTATATTAAGTTGCCGATTGTACCGATCCCGATGTTTTTTACAGCGGAGCAAATCCGCCACACTTTAGACTCTGCGGGTGTCGATTTACTGTTGGGAGATTGGCCTGATACCTTATCAGCATCATTAGTACAGCCGCTAGCCGTGACGATTGGGTCGCTGGATGTATGGAAAATCTGTGATGTGCAGCCTGCTCGGTTACTTGCCCATAGTGCCAAAGTCATATTCACTTCAGGCTCAACAGGAACACCGAAAGGGGTGTGCTTAAGCAGTCAACACCTTGCTACTGTGAGCATGACTTTAAAGGAAGCGATTGCGACGCAAGCGAAATGCGATACTCACTTGGTTTTACTGCCTCTGTCCACTTTGCTAGAAAATATTACCGGTATCTATGTACCAATCATGCTTGGTGCTAGCTCTGTGGTACTGCGAGGTGAAGACGTGGGCTTAGTGGGGTCGAGCCAGTTTGATGCACAGCGTTTCGCACATGCACTGGCTAGCTATCAACCCAATAGCCTAGTGCTTACCCCTGCGTTGTTAATGGCTTTGATTCACGTTGCTAAACAGGATGCTGCTCTTGTCGCCTCGCTGGTTTTTGTCGCGGTGGGTGGCGCGCGTGTTGCCCCGCAGTTGATGCAGTATGCTCACGCGATGCACATTCCGGCTTTTGAGGGTTACGGCCTGTCGGAATGCGGCTCTGTGGTGAGTTTAAATACACCATCACAACTGAAAATGGGCACATGTGGACGAGTATTACCGCATTCAAAAGTGATGATTGCGCCGGATGGAGAAGTGCTTGTTAAAGATAATGTTGCGCTGGGTTATATCAACCAACCTTTTAATGAGCAATGGCTAGCCACGGGCGATTTGGGTTCGCTGGATGAGCAAGGTTACCTTTCTATTACTGGTCGTAAGAAAAACCAGATTATCACCAGTTTTGGCCGGAATGTATCGCCGGAATGGGTTGAATCTGAAGCGCAAATTTTTGCGCCTTTACGCACCATGGTTGTGGTTGGTGAAGGTCAGCAGCACCTAACCGCCGTTGTTGATGGCGGCGATCAATCACTGGTGTTATCAGCCATTGAGCAACTTAACCAAAAATTGCCAGATTACGCCAACATTGGTGATGTGCTTACGGTGAGCGATCTACGTTCATACCATCACTTATTTACAAGTAATGGGCGGCCGATTCGCCAAGCTTTTGAGTCTTGGTTAAGCGACACCAACGTCCCCAGCTCTGTGCAGCGAATTTCTATTGCCCCTATGTCAATTTATTCTTGAGGAACCGATGATGAGTCAATTTTTTCAAACATTAAAACAGCAAACTTTACCTGCGCAAATGTCGATGCTCCAAGCCCCTATTTTTGCTGCCTGTCAGCGTGGGGATATAGATAAAGAGACTTATGTGAATTTTCTCACTCAAGCTTTTCATCATGTAAAGCATACCGTCCCTTTATTGATGGCATGTGGAGGACGATTGCCTGAAAAATACGAATGGTTACGCCAAGCGATTGGAGAGTATATCGAAGAAGAAAAAGGTCATCACGAGTGGATTTTGAATGATATTCAAGCATGTGGTGCCGATGCTGAACTTGTTAGATCAAACCAAGAAACTGGCCGTGTGGGTATGCCTATCGAGCTGATGGTGTCGTATTTGTATCATCAAATTGACCGCGCTAATCCTATCGCTTTTTTCGGTATGGTTTGGGTATTAGAAGGTACGAGTGTTGGTGTGGGGGGACAAGTGGCGCAGTTGGTGAAGCATACTTTGCAACTACCGGATAGCGCGATGACGTATCTCACCTCTCACAGTGTGCTCGATCAAGACCATATCAAATTGTTTGAAGATTTGATGAATAAGATCACCAACCCTGAAGATCAGCAAGCGATCATTGACTCTGCCAATATGGTTTTTCATCTCTACGGAAAAATGTTGCATGACTTAATGCCCAGTAGTTTGCAAAACGTTGCTTAAGGAGCATCAAATGGATCTGCAAGGAAAACACGTTCTATTAACTGGAGCCTCTGGTGGTATAGGCCATGAGTTAGCGCTGGCATTGGAAGAAAAGGGGGCAACGTTGTTGCTGGTTGCTCGCAATATCGAAAAATTACAAGCGCTTCGCCAATCACTGAGTAACCCAGATGCCCATCACTGTTTAAGCGTGGATCTATCAACCGCCGATGGGTTAGACAAACTGAAACAGATGTGTCGCCAGCTAGATAACCTCAAACGCATTGATGTGGTGATTAATAATGCAGGGATTAACCAGTTCAGCTTTTTAGCTCAACGGAGCAGTGCGTCGATAGAACAAGAGATTCACCTAAACCTTACGATGCCAATTCTGCTTAGCCAAGCTGCACTAAGTTGGTTAAATCGCCCCGGAATTATTTTAAATATTGGGTCGACTTTTGGGTCGATTGGCTTTCCAGGTTACAGCAGTTATTGTGCCGCAAAATCAGGAGTACAGCGCTTTAGCGAAGCGTTAGATCGTGAACTTGATGGTTCCGGTCTTCGTGTGCTTTATCTTGCGCCGCGCGCAACTAACACCAGCCTTAATGATCCGTTAGTCGAGCAAATGAACAAACAATTGGGTAACGCCAGTGACTCACCCCAAGTCGTTGCGCAGCATGCTATTAAAATATTGGAAAAAGAGCAGGCATCACATTGGATAGGGTGGCCTGAAAAACTGTTTGCCAAGCTAAATCAATTGTTTCCATCATTGGTTTCTCAATCTATCCGCAAGCAACAAGACACTATTCATCATTACATTAATCAAGTTCATGGAAAGTAGTAAGAGGGATTTAAGATGAAAACATATTGTATAGGACTTCTTTCACTATTAACGATGGGCAGTATCCAGCCTGTGGTTGCATCGAGTGCAGATCCGTTGAACACTATTCAAAAAAAATGGGCGGTGTGCCAATATCAATCGCAAGATAAAGAACATCAGGTTTACTGTTTAGAAAAGCTTATTGAACGTAATCAAAAAGCACTCGATGATCAACCTGAACGCCCAGAGTTAAAAGTTTGGCTTGCTATCAATAAAGGCTCTTTAGCTGGCGTTAATGGTGGGCTGGGCGCGCTTTCTTTAGTGAAAGAAGCAAAAGTATTGCTTGAGCAAGTGATTGAACAAGCACCAGAAACGTTAGATGGATCCGCTTATACCAGTTTAGGTTCGTTATACTATCAAGTGCCGGGGTGGCCTATTGGCTTCGGTGACGATGAAATGGCGGAAAAAATGCTCAAAAAAGCGCTAGAAATTAACCCCGATGGTATCGACTCTAATTATTTTCATGGTGATTTTTTAGCTGAAGATGGCCGAAAAGTGGATGCTCTGACTTATTTGAAACGAGCTCAACAGGCCAAAGCAAGACCCGATAGACCTTTGGCTGATATGGGGCGTCAAAAGGAAATAGAAAAGCGAATAGGAGAGCTTAATTAATCATGCGCTTGTTGTTGGTTGAAGATGATGTATTACTCGGCCAGTCTATGGTGGCTTCATTAAGCCGCCAAGGCTATACCGTTGATTGGGTAGAAAGAGGTGGTGGGGTTGATTTGGCTTTAAAAACCGAACAGTTTATTGCCATCATCTTAGATTTAACCCTTCCTGATATTGACGGTTTAGTTGTGCTTAAAAATGTGCGTCGGGCGGGTTATACATTACCTGTTTTGATCTTAACCGCGCGTTATGATGTTGAAGACAAAGTCAAAGGCTTAGATGGCGGAGCTGATGACTATCTGGTCAAGCCTTTTGCATTGGAAGAATTGATGGCAAGGTTACGGGTGTTGATCAGACGTCAATCCGGTTTCTGTGATACACGTATGGAAATTGGTGATTTAGCCCTGTCGTTAGCTGAACAAGCGGTTGAATATCAAGGAGTACGACTTAAACTTACGAATAACGAGTTTAAATTACTAGCCGTATTGATGACGCAAGCTGGCCGAGTCGTAAGCAAAGAACAACTGCTACAATCTCTACATGGGTGGGATGAAGGCACGAGCGATAATGCGATAGAAGTGCACATTCATAACCTACGAAAGAAAGTTCCAAATAACATGATAAAAAACATCCGTGGCGTGGGGTATATCATTGAAAAATAAAAATGGCTATTCGATTAAAAAGAGGTTGACTGTTTCGGTAGTAATGCTCTCCTCGTTACTAATCCTCATTTCCCTGTATTTCAGCTACAGCGCCGCACAATATGAAATCAATGAGGTTTATGATGCACGTCTTGGGCAATCAGCCAAACTGCTTTTATTAGGTATGCCAGTTGATGATGGTGAGCGCTCTATGGCAGAGTCTCAGCAAGTTTTTGACACTTGGATGCAACGAATTTCTCAGCAATCTCAAGCCAAGGGACATGATGACCCAACCACTTTTGGTCACCCATACGAAAAAAAAATCCTTTTTCAGTTTTACCGTAATGGACTACTGATATGGGGATCTAACCCTGAGGTTGGCAAAATACCTCATAACCCCGCATATGTTGGTTTTGGCGATGTCACGCTCAATGGTGAATCGTGGCGCTTTTTTCAATTACCATTACCTGAGAATTATCATACTACTCCTGAATATGTGATTGTCGCGGAAAAACAAGTCATCAGACAAGAAATGAGTCACGAATTAGCGTTGTCGACAGCGTTGCCGCAATTGATCTTAATTCCTTGCTTAGCTGGCATTATGGTGATCTTAATTGGTATACACTTTGAGCCTATTTCAGAGTTAAAACGAGCAATTACTCAGCGTAGTGTGAATAAACTCGATAGTATTTATGTGGCCAACCCAACGGTTGAATTGTCGCCGTTAGTGACGGCATTGAATGAACTATTAAGTCAGCTTGATCAAGCGTGGCAGCGAGAAAAACGCTTTACCCGCATGGCTGCTCATGAACTAAAAACACCATTAACCGTATTGAGGCTTAATGCGGAAAATGCACTTAACAGCCAAAATGAAGAACAATTAAAGAACGATCTTAATAATATTTTGCGAGGGATAGAAAGGACTGACAGACTGATCCAACAACTTTTGATGTTAGCTAAAGTCGAAAGTCAGAATCCACAATTCTCATCGCTAGATCTCCGCAAACTGTTACAAAATGTGATTGCTCAACTTGTGCCTATTACGCTAAAGCAAAAGCAAGAGATTTCGCTACAAGCTATTGATGTTCAAATCCGTGGAGATGAAACCTTATTGACGGTGCTGTTTAGTAATTTAATCGACAATGCGATTCGTTACTCCGGTGAAGGCAGTGAAATTCATGTGGTAATTAGCGATAGTGGTGATTATATCGAAGTGCGAATCGCTGATAACGGCCCAGAAATTGATACAGAAACACGAGAGAAATTGTTTGATAATTTTTACCGTGCGAACACCGAAAAAGGTGATGGTGCGGGGCTTGGTATGTCTATCACACAAGATATTGCCAAGTCACATCAAGGTCGAGTGGAGTTACTCCCTAGAGAACACAAACAAAATGTATTTTTGGTTCGGTTGCTAAAGTAACTGGTATTGAATGTTATTTTAATAGATGAAATGGTAGTTGCCATAGCCTTTATTTTTCGTAATTTGGATTAACGTCCTAAGTCTTTTATGGTTTTCCATATTGAGAATTGCTTATTTACATTATTTCACTGTTCGGTCATTCTCAAATTACGTATTCTTCACCTAGTGATAGAGATCGTAATAGCTGGTTAAAAGCTACGTGATGTTTGTCAAAGGATTCTATTTGTTGACTAATAACTCATGGCTAGGGTTGCTCAAAAATAAAAGCAAATTAGAACAAGCAATAAGGGTCAGCGTATTGCTGACCCTTATTGTTTTCAATGCTTATCTCATTCTAGTAATCAATTACTCAACTAACTAGGTTGCCTGAGCTGTTCACACAACCACCTAATGGCTTGGTCGTTCATGCTGGGCTTATTCCAAACTAAACTGTAAGCGACTGTACCGTAATTAAACGGAAGTGGTTTGGTGACTAACTGCTGTGCTTGCAAAGCCTGTTCTGCCCATTTCTTAGAACATGTAAAGAGATAGTCAGTATGTTGGCAAAGTACCGCCGCCGAACCGAAATCGGCAACGATAATAGGAACTCGACGCGCATGATGGCATTGTGCTAGGTTCTTTTCAAAGAAAGGCTCAGAGAGCTCCTTATCCAAAATACCAATATGTGAATAATCTAAATACTGCTCGGTGGTCAATATTTCATTAGCCAGAGGGTGGTTCTTTCCCATTAAGCAGACCATTTCATCATATTCAAGTACTTCCCATACCAATTCTTTATCGCGAGTGGGGGGTTGGCTAATATCGTGTGGTAGTAAAATAAAGTCGACTAAACCGCTTTGTAGAGCATCAAATCCATAGTGTTCTTTTGAGTAAATCGTAAAGGAAGCGTTGGGTGCCTGGTTGGATACAACATTGGCAAGTTTCGAAGCAAACACTTCGAAAGTGCTTTCTCTCATTGCAAGGTGATACTGACCTTGGTGGGCAATGGGCTCAAAATCAGCATGGTGTAGTAAGCCATTCATACTCGACAAAATGGAGTGAACGGTCGGCCCCATTTGCAGTGCAAACTGGGTCGGAATCAAGTGGGTGCCGTCTCGGTAAAATAGTTCATCTTCCATGAGAATGCGCAATTGTGACAAACACTTACTGATACTTGATGGGCTGACACAAAGCTGAGTTGCTGTCTGTGTAACGCTACGCGTGCTTAACATGATGTGCAGCGCTGTCAGGTGCTTTAAACTGATTCTCGAAAGATGAATGTAATCCATAAATAAAGACGAAATCTCCCTCTATTTTGGTGAAGCATATCACTGAGTAGTATGTTAATGGCATTTTAATATACTGGCCATGATGCATTGTGTCACAACTTTCCTCTTGTTATTTCTATTATTGGTTGTTTATTCTGCTTTATGTGATGCTTATGATGGTAGGAAGAAGAGTTTTTGTTGCTATTTCACTAGTTATTTGTTGAAAAAGAGCTGGTGAATTTCACTTAGCACTCGACTATTCGCGATAGAACCAAGGTTGTTAACGGTTTCATTGTGGATGGTTTGTTTAACAGCCAGTTCAACCAGTTTCCCCGATTTTGTTCTGGGAATATCACTAATAGCATAAATTTGAGCGGGTACATGGCGTGGAGAGCAGTGGGTTCGAAGTCGTTGTTTGATTTCATTGATTAAGTTGTCATCCAGTTCTGAACCAGCGACAAGCTGCACAAAAAGAATGATGTGTTCATCGTTGTCTACTTTTTGACCGACAGCGATAGAGTCAATAACTGACGTAAGTGCGTTGACTTGTTGATAAATCTCCGCAGTACCGATGCGTACCCCTCCTGGGTTTAACGTCGTATCACTGCGCCCATAAAAACGCATGCCTTTATTTTCAGTCCATGCTACTTCATCGCCGTGGTGCCAAATACCCGCATATTTATTCCAATAGGCGTGATGGTAGCGTTCACCATCATCGTGCCAAAAACCTATCGGTTGGTTAGGAAAACTGTTGCGACAGACCAACTCTCCACGCTGTTCAGTCGTTGGTTCACCATCTTGATTGAACACTGCTACATCTAATCCGAGCGCTGCGCCTTGGCACTCTCCTCGATAAACGGGGGATATGGGGTTGCCTAATACAAAGCAGCCGCAAATATCAGTGCCACCGGAGATAGAAGCGAGATGTAAGTCAGCTTTGATATTAGAATAGACATAATCAAATTGCTCTGGATACAACACCGAACCAGTAGAGCAAAGTGTCTTTAGATGAGAAAGCGGGTAGTAATCGCTTGGTGAAAAGGCTGTCTTTTGCAGTGCTTCTAAGTATTTCGCTGACGTTCCAAACAAGGTGACCTCGGCCTCCTCGGCCAGTTCCCACAGCACACTAGGTTGTGGATACATGGGGTGGCCATCGTAGATCACTAATGTCGCACCACTGGCGAGCGCAGAAACATGCCAGTTCCACATCATCCAACCGCAGGTGGTGTAATAAAAGACGCGGTCTTTAGGTTGAATGTCACAATGTAGTTGATGCTCTTTGAGGTGGTTCAGCACTGTCCCGCCAACCGAATGAGCGATACATTTTGGCTTGCCTGTTGTGCCAGAAGAATAAAGGATAAACAGTGGGTCGTTAAATCCAACTCGGCTGTAGTGCAAACCTCGTGGTAAGTAACTAGCGAAAATGGAATGCCAGTCAGAAAATCCGTCATTAATCGTTATGTTTACCGAGCGTTGCTGTAAGTATTCGATTTGGCAGGTATTTTGGATGCTAGAAATTGCGTCGACAATGTGTGTATTTTTCTCCTCCATTGAATGGGTTTTGCCGTTAAAAGTATAGCCGTTACAGCAAAAAAGAATTTTGGGATTAACTTGCCCAAAGCGCTCGACCACGCTGTCTACACCAAAATCTGGTGAGGTGGCTGTCCAAATAGCACCTAAGCTGGTGGCTGCAAGCATTGCAACTAAGGTTTCTGGAATATGAGGTAAGTAACCAGCGACTACGTCGCCTTTTTCTACGCCATTTTGCGTTAGCCATTGCTGAAGGATTGAGACCTGATCATTGAGTTGCTGCCACGTGATTTTCTGACTTTTTCCATTCTCATTTTTAAACCACACCGCAATGCCATCTGGTTGCTGGAAAGCGTAAGAGAGCAAATTTTCCGCGTAGTTGAGTTGTGCCTGTGGAAACCAGATCGTGTCACGTGCTGGGATAAATTGTTCCCATCGTGATATACCTTCACCATAAATACAGTTACCGCGAAAGCCAATGACATCGCAAAACTGCCACACCTCAAGCCAGAATTGTTTCTTATCTGCAATTGACCACTGATGAAGCTGTGAGTAATGCTCTATCGCTTCTCCTTGCATATTAATGTGTTGAATAAATTGCATTAAGTTAGATGAGGAAACGCGCTCTTCACTAGGGATCCAAAGTGGATTGCAAGCGGGTGGATTTTCCTTATGCATGATAGCTATCCTTTGCAAAGGCTGTGACTGACGGAGTGGTAATTCATTCAAGTGTTGTTGCTCAACCTGGCAAAGTCAAATATCTCCTTCATATTCATACTTATGATATTTAAGTAAAAAAAAGAAAATGTAAAAAATATGTTACATTGCCTGCGGGGTTAATATGCTGTGCAGGAATTGGCAGAGTTGAAGGGAGGCGATAGGCTTAATGTAACTAACTTGTTATGAGGTTCAGTGATGACTCAGTATCATTCTAAGCCATTAAATAGTAGAGGCTTGATCGATTGGAGCGGCGCTGAAGATGCTATTTGGCATGATTTGGTTTCTCGTCAAAAAGCGGTAATTCAACAGCGAGCTTGCCAAGCTTACTTGGATGGATTAGAGCTGCTACAGCTTCCGAATGATTATGTCCCGCAATTGACCGACATTAACCGCATCTTGCAGCGTGAGACGGGATGGCAAGTTAAACCGGTTCCTGCTCTGATCAACTTTGACCGTTTCTTTGCATTATTGGCTGACAAAAAATTTCCAGTGGCAACATTTCTTCGTACACGAGAAGAGTTTGATTACTTACAAGAACCCGATTTTTTCCATGAAATCTTTGGTCATTGTGCCATGTTAACCCACCCTGATTTTGCAGCATTTACCCATAAATACGGCCAGTTAGGGGCGAGGGCAGATCACAAACAGCGCGTCTATCTCGCTCGTCTATATTGGTTTAGCGTTGAATTTGGTCTAGTGCAAGAGCGTGGTGAGACGAAGATTTATGGCGGCGGGATCCTCTCTTCTCCAGGGGAAACGGTTTATAGCCTAGATAGCGATGTACCAAAAAGAGAGATATTTGATATTCAGCAGGTGCTGAGAACGCCTTATCGCATCGATATTATGCAGCCGATGTATTATGTGCTCCATGATCTCAGTGATTTATACCATTTAAGTCAACAAAATTTAATGTATCAAGTCGAGAAGGCCATGAAAACAGAGCTGCTTACTCCATTATTTCAACCCAAGGAAGAAACACATGCTTGAAGAATTGCGTTGTGAAGCGTGCAGTATTGATGCGGTTGCTTTGACTG
Source organism: Vibrio sp. 1180_3 (assembly GCF_029478545.1). Taxonomy (NCBI): domain Bacteria; kingdom Pseudomonadati; phylum Pseudomonadota; class Gammaproteobacteria; order Vibrionales; family Vibrionaceae; genus Vibrio; species Vibrio sp. 1180_3. Next base: position 93,814 of record NZ_SJFM01000010.1, on the reverse strand, counting down.
CAGAAGAGCAACAAAACCTACTCAAAGAGCTAGACGGATGGACTTTAGTGCATCGCGGAGAAATCCCACAGCTTGAAAAAGTGTACCTGTTTAAAAACTTTAAACTGGCTTGGGCGTTTACCAACCAAATAGCACAATTAGCGGAAGATGAATTTCATCACCCTAGTCTTTTATTGGAATGGGGTAAAGTGACGGTGACATGGTGGAGCCATTCCATTAAAGGTTTACATCAAAACGATTTCATCTGCGCTGCCAAATGTGACGCGTTAGTCGACTAGCTAATAGCCGATACAGTTCAACACCTGACCAGACATAAATATTCCCTTCATTTATGTCTGGTCTTTTTTATAAAAATTAAGCAGTTGTATAACTTGAAGCCACAGCGGTATGGGCTGAAATTTCAAGTTAGTTAGTACGGTAGCGGCTCAAAATTTCACCCAAATTGCGAGAGGCTTTAGCTAAGCTTGCAACACCTTGAGATGATTGTTGTGCAACACTGCGTATGGCATTTGATTGCGTTCGAATATCGCTAAGTTCTGCAGCAATATCATTGGCGACAGAGCTTTGTTCCTCAGCAGAGGTTGAAATTTGCACGCTCATGTTATTGATCATTTTCGCGGACTCAGCAATCAAGTTAACGTTATCACCGATATCAGATACTAAATCACTGCTAGTTTGAGCTTGGCTAACAGTTTGTTCGGTAATGCGTGCAATGCCTTTGCTTTCAGTTTGTAGTTTCTCGATCATCGCTTGAATTTCAACGGTTGCTGCCTGAGTGCGGCTAGCAAGTGTGCGAACTTCATCGGCAACCACTGCAAAGCCTCGACCTTGCTCACCAGCACGCGCGGCTTCAATCGCTGCGTTTAATGCTAATAAGTTGGTTTGTTCTGAAATAGCGTTGATGGTGGTGATCACTTCGTTGATCTGAATCGTGTTTTCATTCAAGGTCGAAACTGAGTTTGACGCTTGAGCAATGAATTGCGAAAGTTGTGAAATTTCATTGATCGCTTGTTGAACCAATTGGTAGCTTTGTTCAACTTGTTTGGTATCGTGCTCAGATTGTTGGTTCGCTTGCTGAGAGATGGTTGATACTTCGTGTGCTGAGGCGGTCATCTCTTCCATCGCAGTCGCGACAGAATCAAGCGATGCATATTGGTTATTAATCTGTTTTTCACTCTCTTTCATTTCATTAGCGAAAGAGTCTGAAGTTTGTCCTAGCGTGCTCGCATTTTCTTTTACCGAAACAACCAACTCGGTCAATGTATCCATCGCATTATCTAGAGCGCAGCCAATGGTACCGAATTCATCACGACCTGGGTGAAAACCTAAACGAGAAGTTAAATCACCCTCTGCAATTTTCTGTGTGGTGGTGTAAAGCACCCACAGGGCACCACCAAGAAACGTAGCAACCCAATAAACAAAGATCGCAAATGGTACGGCCCACAAATAAGAGAGTAAGAAACTGTTGAGGGCTTGATGGCGAGTTTCGTTTTCAAGGCGAGACATATTTTCTGTTAGTGCATAAAATTTGCCGTCACTGTGTCTTGCCGTTGCAGTCACAACCCCGTTTTTATAACTGGTTATGGCTGCTGAAGTTCGTGATTCGATACCAGGTATCGATTTTACATCTGTTGTGCCCGCCAATAAGCCTTGCAGTTTGTATTCGATAGCTAGCTTAGATTGCGCTTCGATATGTGTAAGCGTATCAAAATAACGATTACCTGCCATAAAACTTAAGGCGGTAAGGAATAAAGCGAAGATCACCCACATTTTGTCGTTTATCGACATTTTAATAAATACGCGGTCAATCGTCCTGAATTGAACTTCTTTCATTGTTACTCCAGTATGCAAGAGATGAATAGACAATATTATAAATATAGTAATCCCTAATGTGTGCCGTACGGCATAACTTTATGAAATGAATGTTGGAGTAAATATCAATAGTGAGATTTTGATCTTGTTTTTAAGCGGGAACGGTGAAGGTGGGAATCTTCCCACCTAAAACAAGCTTAACCAAGTGAGGGTAGAACTCCTAAACTGATGAACACTTGTGATGTTATGATCATCAAACCGATGGCTGCCGTCATAGTTAAAGCGACTTTACCACCTTTAACTTGATATTGGTTTTCGCCATTGTATTGTTCTTGGTTGCGCACTTTAATCACCATGACAACAGGTAAAAAGATGGCAAGAATCGTCAATGCTATCGCTGCATAACCAAGCGCCATAATAAAACCTTGTGGGTAAAAAAGAGCGAATACCAAAGGTGGAACAAACGTAATAATAGCTGCGACTGTGCGGTTGGCTCCGATTTTCTTTTTCTTTATGGTGTCACCCATGAATTCAAATAAACCGAGGCTTACCCCTAAAAAGGACGTCAGTAGGGCAAGATCTGCGAAAATACCAATAGTGCTACTTAAGTTTGACTGGTGCACCGTTTGTCCAAGGGTCACAATCAGAGCACTTAGACCAGAGTTTTCAACCAGTTCTGGCTGACTTACAACACCCAGAGTCACCAATTGCCAAAAGATATAAATAACCAATGGTATTGCAGAACCGCATAATATTGCTTTGCGCAGTGATGGTGTATCACCATCTAAGTATTTGACGATGGCAGGAATACTTCCGTGAAAGCCAAAAGAGGTGAAAATTACAGGGATAGCAGCAACGACTAAACCTTGCCCAAGCGGCATGCTTAGTAGGTATGACTGAGACACATTGGGTGCAAGAAAGGTGAGCACTGCGATCATCGCGATCATCTTTCCCGCAAAGAGTAAGCGGTTGACCTTATCAACGGTACTTGTACCCACAGTAACAATGACCGCAACCACTAACGTAAAGATGAGTGTGCCTAATGAATTACTGATGTCTAAACCTGCAAGATCGGTAAGTCTATGTGTGAACTGAGCGCCTCCGCCAGCGATATACGCTGCGCACAATGAGTAAAACAGAAACAACATCGCAAAGCTCGCCACCCATTTACCTTTCTCTCCAAGTATTTGCTTAGCAAGAGAGTGTAGCGTTGCATCTTTATCAGCATATTGATGGATCTCGACCATAAGTAGAGCAGTAAATGCCATTAATCCCCACAGAGAGATCATAATGAAAAGTGAAGTTGTAAAGCCGATACCCGCTGAAGCTAGGGGCAGAGCAAGCATGCCTGCGCCAATAGTGGTTCCTGCGATGATCAAAGTACTGCCGAAAATCTTTGATTGAGTCATGATGTAAATATCTTTATACGGTTTGTGGTGTGTTAGGTAGTGGTAAATCGCTGTAAAAGCATCAATAACCTATGAACCTATCGATTTGTGGTTATTTTGTAGAACTTTCAATTTGTTTTCAATCTATTTGTACAAATTAAAATCCACAAGTGTATTTTTTTGTTTACACTTAGAGGTTTGATGCAAATAAAGCTAGTAGTCATCGTTTACCTATGATAAACCTCATATAAATGACCATTTTGACTGTCCGCTTTCAAAAATTTGTCATATAAAACATCTAAAAAGGACCTTGTGGCGTAATAATTTTGCTCAAGTTAAATAAAAAGGAGGTCGACAGTGAGTGACCAATACAAAAATGATGAGTGTCTAGAATGGCTAGATGCGATGGAAATCGGCTTCGATTTATCCGATTATGATACGGCTACCGATGAATGTGCACAGCACGTCAACAATGAATAACCTGGGCCAGCAGTTTTGCTGGCTCTGCTGCTCGTTAAGTGTTTAATTTGAGCATTGATTTTGAATAGGCTAAACACCACCCTCTCTGTTACAATCCGCGCCCTTATTTCCAATAGGTAAGCGCTCATGTCTGATAACTTAAACCCGTTCCAACGCTTGGGGCTATCTCTACCTTTAGTTAACGCTCTAGACCATTTAGGCTTTGAAGCCCCAACAGAGATCCAATCTCAAGCTATTCCTCATGTTTTGGAGAAAAAGGATGTGATGGCAGGAGCGCAAACGGGAACCGGTAAAACAGCCGCATTTGGTTTGCCTATTTTGCAACGCTTTTTAGATGATCACAGCCCGCGAGAAGCAAACAGTAAAGTCATCCGCGCGTTAGTCTTGGTTCCAACTCGAGAACTGGCACAGCAAGTGTTTGACAACTTAACCGCGTATGCAGCCGGTACGGTTTTGAAAGTCGTCACGGCTTATGGTGGCACTAGCATGCATGTACAAACGCGTAATCTCAGAGGTGGTGCGGATATTTTGATTGCTACGCCGGGACGATTGATCGATCACCTGTTTGTCAAAAATATCATTCTGACACAAACCGAAGTATTGGTGCTAGATGAAGCAGACCGCATGTTAGACATGGGGTTTATGCCTGATATTCAGCGCATTTTGAAGCGTATGAATGAAGATCGTCAGACTCTATTTTTCTCTGCAACGTTTGATAATAAAATCAAGGCACTTGCACACAAAATGATGCGAGATCCTGTGGCACTGCAGATAACGCCTGCCAACACGACTGCTGACACCGTGAAGCAAATGATCTACCCAGTTGATAAGAAACGTAAGAGTGAGCTTTTGGCTTATCTGATCGGATCTCGCAACTGGCAGCAAGTGCTCGTGTTCACTAAAACCAAACAAGGTAGTGATGCGTTAGCGAAAGAACTCAAGTTAGATGGCATTAAAGCCGCTTCTATTAATGGTGACAAAAGCCAAGGTGCGCGCCAAAAAGCGTTGGATGATTTTAAATCTGGCAAGGTACGGGCATTGATTGCGACTGATGTGGCAGCGCGAGGCATTGATATCCACCAACTCGAACAAGTGGTCAACTATGATATGCCATACAAAGCGGAAGATTATGTACATCGAATTGGCCGAACAGGTCGGGCAGGGCAGCAGGGCTTAGCGGTTTCGTTAATGAGCCGCGATGAAGAGTATCTACTTCAAGCGGTAGAAACATTATTAGATCAGCGTTTGCCCCAAGAATGGTTACAAGGTTTTGAACCTAGCTTATTGGAAGAAGTCGCTTCAGAGCACCATTCTCCCAAAAAGAGTCGTTCATCGGAAAAGCGTAAAATGAAAGCAAAATTAAAAATTCACGCTGGTCGTGGTAAACGATAAGGTGTCATCCCTTATTGGGTCCAATCATAACCAATATTGTAAACTAGGTCGCTGACGTTTTTGGGTGACAGTTTCTGCGTTTCATCGATGTGGAATTTTGTCACCATTAAGTCATTAAACAGTTGCCAATGCCTAAGTAAGCATTGATCGATGTCTTGAGTTTCATCTGACCAAGTCTCTTTTAAAAATGGTGTTAAGCTTGCCGCGCCATGCGCGTACATGATGATTTGCCATTTTATTTCCCAGACCTTAATCGGTGTTGCTGGAAACTCATGGTTATATCGTTCGGCGAGTTGTTCAATAATGTGTTGAATTTCACCTGCACTATCAATGAAATAATCAAATAAAGCGTCTTCTTGTCTCACTGCATCAGCAATAAATTGGATGGGTTGCTTGACGATAAGCATGTGTGCAAGTAAGCGGATGGTAAACAGATACAGCTGTTGGTTAACCGGAGTATTTTCTGGAATTTCTGCTATTACTCTGCGCAAGTAGTGCTCGGTATATTGATGTAGGCCATCACTAATACTTTGCCAGATTTGCTCTTTACTGCCGAAGTGATGACGAAGAAGGCTATGTGATACACCTGCTTTATCGCTGATATTTCGTAGCGAAACACGAGCATAGCCAAATTGACAAAATAGCTCAGCAGCGACCATTAAGATATCTCTTTTGGTCTGTTTGGCATCTTGGGCGCTTCTTCGGCCTTGTTTTTTTGTCATCTCACTTGCTCATTACTATTTTTCACGAGGGAGTTGTACCAGATTTACACATCAGATTCACGGAAAAGCACATAACGAGTCGCATAAATACGCAATAATGGCACGAAATGACGTATTTATACCCAAACAACTTCAAGTCGGAAGGGTATAGATGGCGTGTGTTTTAATAATAGACGATCTCTGCTCTGGGAGGGCTAGTTGCTAAGTGTGAGCATATGTGTTTATGAGAGTATGAGCTCCTCGAAAGAAGCTCATGCCTTATTGAATATTTCTACCGCATTAACAACGGTGAGTTGTTCAGAGATAAGCCGCAAGCTTTTCCAGCAGTAAATCGATATCGCAGCGTGATACGTCTTTATGAGTAACAAAACGGATAGGGTTACTTGGTGAGATTGTAATACCATCTTGCGCCAGTTTTCGCGCAATTGCGTCGATATCTATCGATTGATCTAATTTAGCGAATACAATGTTCGTTTGTACAAAATCTGGGTTAACGGAGAAGCCCGTTAGCTTAGCAAGCCCACAAGCTAGGTATTGCGCATTGTCGTGATCCGTTTTGAGTTGTGCGACTTGTTCGGTCAACGCCAGTTTACCCGCTGCAGCTAAAATTCCTGCCTGACGCATACCGCCACCGAGCATTTTTCTCAAGCGTCGAGCTTTAGCGATGTATTGTTTAGACCCTAATAACAACGAGCCGATTGGCGCGGCTAATCCTTTGGATAAACAAACCGTCATCGAGTCAAAGTATTGAGCAATCTCTTTAACATCTACCTCTAAGGCGACCGCAGCATTATAGACGCGCGCGCCATCCAAATGCATGGCAAGGTTGTGTGTATTTACAAACTCTCTAGCCTGCGCTAAATAAGATAACGGAAGTACTTTGCCATTGATGGTGTTTTCTAAGCTGAGTAAACGTGTACGCGCAAAGTGGAGATCATCAGGCTTAATCGCCGCTTTTAGTTTGTTGAAGTCCAATGTGCCATCTGGATTGTTTTCGATAGGCTGGGGTTGGATCGAGCCTAAAACGGCGGCTCCGCCAGCCTCATATTTATAGTTATGCGCTTGTTGCCCACACAAATATTCATCACCACGTTCACAGTGTGACATTAAGCCAAGCAAATTTGCCTGAGTACCTGATGTAGTGAATAAGGCTGCTTCGAAACCGTGGCGCTCTGCTGCCCATTGCTCTAATGCATTAACGGTTGGGTCATCGCCATACACATCATCCCCAACATCTGCTTTTGCCATCGCCTCACGCATTGCTTGAGTGGGTTGAGTTACAGTATCGGATCGAAAATCCATGATATCTCCTATAAATAGCCGCAAAGCTTTGCTTTGCTTAAGCAGGTAATTGTTTTGGAATCAGTTATTTGGTCATTGATTATACGCTGTTCTAATTCCTCAATAGAAAGAAAAACAACCTCAATGACTTCATCATCATCACATCCCAAACGAGCAGTATTTGTTAGTTGTTTTGCCACGAATAGATATTGAATCTCATCGCAGAATCCGGCAAGCGGTGTCGCTTGGCCTAAATTAATCAGTTGGTTGGCTGAGTAACCAGTTTCTTCTTCTAATTCTCTGTGAGCACACTCATGAGGTTGTTCATCTTGTTCGATGGTGCCTGCAGGGAGTTCCAAAAGCCATTTCTTAAGAGATGGACGGTATTGATTGATTAAAATCACTTCACCTTGCTCGGTAATAGGCAGAATAACGGCGGCGCCTGGGTGAACAATGGTGGTGTGTTGAACGGTTTTGCCTGTCGGAAGACAAACGCTTTCTTCGACCAGTGAAATGTTTTTCCATGTATGTATGGTTTTGCTCATGCAACTCTTCTATTTATGTAGCCAACGCCGGGAATTTGATTCGACTTCCCACCTTACTGATTTCTTCTGCCAAGACAAATGAAAAATAGTCTGATGATGAGCATTTTATTGCTGCAATTAGTGATATATCTCTCATATTTGCAAACAATGATTCCATGAAATTTCATGTAAAAGAGATCTGCTATAAGGAGGGTTTAAAATAAAAAATCTCATTTGCAACAAAATGATAACAAATGTATAAAATTATTTATAAAGATACTATTCTGAGCCCTTTGGAGCATTGACGTGATAAACCCTAATCCTGCATCTCATGCACAAAAAGCACTGCTTTCTGAGCGCATTAATAAGCTTGCGAAAGCTTTATCTGATGGTGTTTATGAGCGTGAAGATACCATTAAGCTTTGTTTGCTTGCGGCATTAGCGGGTGAAAGCGTTTTTTTACTTGGTCCACCCGGTATTGCAAAGAGTTTGATCGCTAAACGCTTGATCCAAGCATTCGATAATAGTAGCTATTTTGAATATTTAATGACCCGTTTCTCAACACCAGAGGAAGTTTTTGGTCCTCTGAGTATCCAAGAATTGAAAGACAATGGCCGCTATGTTCGTTTAACGCAAGGCTATCTTCCTACTGCTCAAGTGGTTTTTCTTGATGAAATTTGGAAAGCAGGCCCGGCTATTTTGAATACATTACTGACCGTGGTAAATGAAAAAACATTCAAGAATGGCAGTGATATTGAACGTGTACCAATGCGCCTCTTAGTCTCCGCTTCCAACGAACTACCTGATGAAGAGAGTGGGTTAGACGCACTGTATGATCGAATGTTGGTACGAGTATTTGTTAACCGTATTCAAAATAAGCAGAACTTCAAATCAATGCTGACCGTTGGTACTCCACAAGAAGCACGAATTCCAGACGGGTTAGCCATTACTGATGAAGAATACCATTCATGGCAACAGCAGCTTGATAGCTTACTATTGACTGATGACGTATTTGAGAAACTGTTTGAACTCAAAAACATGTTGGAACAATCGATAGCCAGCCTCCCCTCGGCATCAAGCAGCGATATGTATGTGTCAGATCGGCGCTGGAAAAAAGCGGTGAAGCTACTTAAAGCAAGTGCCTTTTTTAATGGACGAGATTCGATCAATCCATTGGACTTACTTTTGCTGCAAGATTGTCTGTGGAACAGCCCTGAATCTCGCGATATTGTGCGTGATGTGATCCGTGAGTTTGCGCTAAAACATGCTTTTGACCAACAAGACGTTGAACAGCAAATTGAATTGTGCCGCGAAGAACTTGCCGACATTCAACAAGAGCTAGAGTCTCAATTTGCTATGCCTGTTTCGCTTGAAACCTCAACGGGCTTGATTAAAAAGCAAGTATACCAATGTGACACCACAGCGGCGAAAACCTACAAAGTTGGTTCAGCATTTGATTTAGTCAAACTAGTATTGCTGCAAAGTAACATGTCGGTATCGGAATCAGAAAAAGGTGATAGTCGTTGGGTGTATGTACCTAAAAATGAGCTTGAGCGAGTGATCAAAGACGGCCATGGTGATGTTTACGGCTACGTAAACCAAAACACCAATTTGTGTCGTTTGAAGTTTGAGCTGAGTGCCGACAACCACATAGTGATCAAAGACATTGCAAACCGTTCGGTGTTGGTTAGTTTAGTGACAGAACAAGGTTTAAACGATGAACTCTATCAGCAATGGATCTCGAAAGCCGATCAAGCCGTAATGCAATTACAGCATGCAGAGCATCATTTGCGTAAAGTGCGTTCCACGTTCCATGGAGCATTGCCGCATAATTTTATTGATCCTGAATTACCAACTGCGATGGAAGCAACGTTGCAACATCTACAGCAGTTACTCGAATCGACTCAAAGGGAATGTGAGAAAACGGTTCAGCGCTTTAAAAACTTCAATCAGTTTTTTGAATAGGGGGCTGAGATGCTTGGTGCAGATGGCTTAAATTTGGCGTTAATGATTGCTGATTCTGGCATTATTGATACCGCGGTGAATGACTTGCTGGCTCGCTCTCAGGTGATGATGATGGCTGAGAATCGTGGTGTTTCAAGCACGGTTAAAAACCATCTCTCTAAGTGGCGGGGTAGTGTTAAAAAACGTATTACGCGGGTGTGTGAAACGGAACGCTTTCAGCAAGAGCTTGCGTTATACCAAGAAGTTATCCATTGGGATGAAGCGACTTTCTTTAATCAGATCAATGATGTTATCAAGAAATTAGAATGGCACTCAGCATTTTATCTTCAAGCTCGTCGTTTAATGGAAAAAAATAAGGGGTTAACTAACCCCATGTTCCCGCATTTTTTTTGCGACCAATGGTATCAAAGCCTTTCTGATGCGATTAAGCAGGCGCAAGTCAATGAGCTAGAAAGTAACAAAGAAAAGGTATTAGCCGATTTATACCAGCGCATGGAAACCATGAAAAACATGGATAAAGTGACAGAATCTGGCGATGAGTCGAGCGTTGGCCGTTTGTGGGATATGGCTTCAGCCAAACTGAGTAAGACGGATATTTCTGTCATGAAACGCCATGCTGAGTTCTTAATAAAGAATAAAGGCCTACAAGATATTGCGGAGCAATTAGGGCGAATGGCTGGAGAAGTGGATGATCCAGACCTAAACCGAGCCCCGGTTGAAGAGCTACAAATGGTGGAAGAAAAGTCTGATGAAGCAACGGATGACATTGTGGGGATTCATGAAAGCGATGATCTCAACAAACTTCTGCCAAATGAAACTATGTTTTTGGCTTATCCTGAACTTGAAGTTGTCTTTTACAAACACCTAGTCGATAAGCGCTTGATGAATTACCGCATGCAAGGGAAGTCACGTACGCTCAGAAAAGTAAAAGCCCATCGCCCTGAAAATAAACAGCATGATGTTGATAAGGGACCATTTATTGTTTGCGTTGATGCATCGGGCTCAATGAGCGGTTTTCCTGAGCAATGCGCTAAAGCGATGGCTTATGCTTTGATGCAGATTGCATTAGCGGAAGACCGTGAGTGCTATGTGATGCTATTTTCAACCCAGCTGATCACCTATGAATTAACCAAACAAGATGGTTTGCGAGAAGCGAGTGATTTTTTGAGCTATTCATTCCATGGCGGCACAGATCTAGAGCCAGTATTAATTCAGTCGATAGAATTGATGCAAGGGGATAAATATAAAAATGCTGACTTAGTGGTATTGTCAGATTTTATTGCTCCTAAGCAACCCAAAGAATTGCTCGAAAAAGTGGCGCAGTTGAAAGTACAAAAAAATCGCTTTCATGCAGTGAGTCTATCGAAATATGGTAACCCCGAGTTGATGGCAATGTTTGATCATTGCTGGTCATATCACCCGAACTTAGTCGGACGGTTAATGAAAAAATGGTGAGCGTCGGTATTTTAGAGATTGAGGTTGTATCATTCTTGATCAAAAACTGGTTGTCAAATAATCGTAAGTTTGCTTTTTAACCACTTGATTCAAAGAAATAAAATTTATTGTTGACTCATTTTTTCAATCCGTTAAAGTACACCTCGTTCTCACGGGGAAGCCCACAAGAACATGATGCGACACTAGCTCAGTTGGTAGAGCGCAACCTTGCCAAGGTTGAGGTCACGAGTTCGAACCTCGTGTGTCGCTCCAAATTTTACGATGGTGTGTAACGTTTCCGTTTACGGCATCGCAATCCAGAATTGCGTGCCCTGGTGGTGAAATTGGTAGACACAAGGGATTTAAAATCCCTCGACTTTCGAGTCGTGCCGGTTCAAGTCCGGCCCGGGGCACCATCTCTTCTTTGTTCATAAGAACAATATACAAATAATGGCGCGATGGCAGAGTGGCTATGCAGCGGATTGCAAATCCGTGTACCTCGGTTCGACTCCGGGTCGCGCCTCCAAAAAATAAAAAGACGCTTTTTAGCGTCTTTTTTTATGCGTTAATTAAGGTTAACTCAAACTCAAAAGCGCTTTACGAACATAAAGCGCTTTGCTGTTAGTGGTTACTAATTAGTGATCTAATTTATCCCACGCTGATTGCCAGTCAGAGCCCGTACCTGGTTCGAATTGAGTGGCAGTTGGAGACCACTGTGAACAGTATCCACTATAAGGGAAAGCCTTACATTGGTATATTGCGCCATCTTTTGCCAGCACTTTTGTACCTGCTTGATAGTTGGTAAACCCTTCTGGGAAAACAAAATCATAATCACCTGATGGCGGTGTTGTTGTTGGTTCATCGACTAAGAAAAAGTCTTTTATGTCTTGACTGATAAAGTTGCCATCCATATCTGTGATTCTAGTCTTCAACATATGATGCCCTGCTTTAGATTTTGATAATGTCAATGTGGTATTCTTCACCCGACCATCTTTAATCTTTGTACGGAAAGAGGCTAATTTTTCACCGTCATGATTAAATACGTTTAACCTTACTTTAAGATCTCCCTTTGCTTCTAGAGATAAATCTATCTCTGTTGGTTGGTTTCCTATCACATATTCTTCTTTTAGCCCGGTTACCTGAAGGTCATACTCAGGACCTTCAGCGATATCATAGCCAATTTCAACACGCTCAATATTACTATTTTTGCTTCGATAAATAGGGTTTATGCCATAGGTCGGAGAGAAGTCACCAGTGTTTTCATTTAACTGGCCCGCTTTCATATTGCTTTGCGTTCTGTTGATTTTTCTTGCTAATGCATAGGACCAATCATTTGCTTGCGTATGCTGTTCATCAATTTTAAATACCGTTGATAGTGTGGCGTTTTCACCAGAATGGTCAAATACACGAGTGAAAACACGATCGCCGACACTGAGATTTTGCGCGGGAGTAATTTGCCCTGTATTTATCCAGTCAGGATCTGGAGTGCCAGGATTATCACCATTAAATTGAACGTCTATAACGTTGTAGAAAGAAGCGGCAGTATCACCTACATCCCATACTGCTAAAATCACGTGATACCCTTCACGAGTTGGGACATCGCATTGATGTTGAGCACTGGACGGTGGTCGCTGCATATGGCCATCAATGACACAAAATGGATTAAGATCAAAAGAACTACGGCTTAAAGTTTGATTAGGGTTCCAATTAGGCTTGGTAATGTAGTATTTCCAATCTTTGGTTACGTGAGGTGCAGTAAAAGTCCACGCAAATGTTTGAAGACCAGATTGAATTGGACGTTTAACCCAGCGATCACTCGTTTGTTCATCAAGCGCAGTTGCAATGGATCTTCCAGCACTAGCTATATGCCCATCCGCAGGACCTGAGTTAGGAAAACCATCTGGTCCTTCAATACTTTGAGGTTCGTATTGAATAGGTCCACATTCGATGTTTTTCTCATTAGTATCTGGTGCTGGGTTTTTACATAATGCGACACGGCTACTTGCTACACCTGAACCTGACTCTGAAACATAACCATGGCTCATGGCTATTGAACTGATACTGGCTAGCGTTAAAGCAAGTAATGTTTTTTGGGGAAATGTATTCATAAATATTCCAAATGGAGGTTGACAAAAATTATTATGCAACTGGGGTGTTATTTATAATGCTGTTATTCGTGTTGAGCAATTATTCAACATTACAAAACCCAAGATGTGCATATGTTAAGGTTCATAGGATATTTAACACACAGATGCTTCCACTTCGAATGTGGGATAATTTTATTGGAACTAATACTATATTGGTTGTTTTTATCATTTTATTTAATTTGCTAATTATTGATTTTTAAATCTGCTCTTGTGTTGTAATCGAATAGTTATAAGTGCAGTGATCTTGATTTATTTATGATATTTCATGTTTTAATATGAAAATTAAATTAAAATTTATAGAATGTGGCTTATGTTTGGTGTGCTTAATCTCTGGGGTGAAATATTCCTGAAGTTTCATGTGTGATTAATGATACTTAATGTGATAATTATTCTATTAATTCAAAAATTCAAAAATTCTTCATCATGATGCTTCGTATAAAAAATTTAGTTTCAAAATTAGTAAAAGCTAATTCTGGTCAGTATGACGTACTCAGTAAATTACTCCATTGGTGTATGGCTATCATTATCATTTACGCATTAATAGCGGGATATGCCATGCATCTCGTTATGGACAAACCCAAGTTATTTCATATTCTATCGGTTCTTAATATGTCGTGGGCGACGATAGGAGCATTTCTCTTGGTTTTACGTTGGATATGGCGATTTTTTCGTGTCGAACCAGAATTGCCATCTTCAATTCCAAAATTGCAAAGACACATCGCTAAATTAGCGCATAGCGTGATTTATCTTTTAATGCTAATCGTGTTTGTCAGCGGGTTCTTAATGTTGAAAGAGAACTACTCGTTTTTTTGGCTTTTTGAAATACCGAATCCAGTAAAAAATTCTGAGGTTAACGCATTCTTCTTTTCAGTTCATCGAGTGTCATGTGTTTTACTTTTGCTTATGGTAGTAATACACATTATTGCAGTTGTTAAACATCGTTACATTAATAGGAATGGTGTACTAAATAGTATGCTCATAACACGGCAATTATCAGATTAATAATCCATTCTATAATGTGATATATAAGGTTTACGTTATGGGAGTTTTCTGATCGACCATTAATAATGGTGTGATGATGAAATTATCAGTTTTTTTAGTAACCATGTTTTCCTGCTCAGTATTTGCCACGGGAAAAATGTTGAATATGCGAATGTAGGAGTTGATTATCAGTCAATAATTGTGAAATTTAATTCGGACTAGAACCCATCGATGTATCTGATTCATCATTTGCCCCTGGTGTAGCTGTGGACCCTAACTGGGTAAATCAGCAATGGCAATTTCTTCGCCAATAAATAACGCCATCAAAATGATGGCGTTAACATGAAGTTTATTTCAGTGTAGTGAAGAGGTCGCCGTCAAGCTGCCTCTTCAGTTTGATAATTTCCCAGTAGGGCACTATAAATTTCTTGATCGCTTAAAACACCGACGAGCTGATTATTTTCCATCAGAAGAATTGGGTTTTGAGTTCGGTGTTTCAATTCAATCGCACTGCGCATATCAATGTCAGGGGTAGTGACAATAATCGTTGATGAGTCGATGTTCGACATATCGCTAGCCTGAGTATCCCAATGGAGTAGTGTAGTTGATGTGGCTCCATATAATGTCAATTCTGTATCGTTTTGGGCTACCCAAACATCTTGTTTGTTGCAGATCTGCCAACGATCATCTTGTTGTTTTAACTGTTCGATAGGCTGCATTAATGAACGTCCTTTTAATACGTTAATGGGGTTAGTGTGTGCCACGAACTCTTTGACGTAGTCAGTTTTTGGAGTAAGGACTATTTCTTCAGGCTTACCGTGTTGAATCAGCTTACCTGACTCCATAATAGCGATGTTATTACCTATTTTTAGCGCTTCATCTAAATCGTGGCTAACAAATAAGATCGTCTTGTTTAATTTGCTTTGTAGCTCTAATAACTCATCTTGTAGTTGCGCGCGAATGAGTGGATCAAGTGCCGAGAATGGTTCATCCATTAACAGGATGTCACTGTCCATTGCAAAAGCACGCGCTAAACCGACACGTTGCTGCATGCCGCCAGAAAGTTCATGGGGGAATTTATCTTCCCATTCAGCAAGGCCAACCATTGTTAGCTGTTCACGAGCACGTTGGTGGCGTTTTTTCTTACTCATTCCTTGCATTTCTAAGCCAAACGCCACGTTATCTAAAACCGATAACCAAGGCATAAGGGCAAACTTTTGAAACACCATCGAGACACGATTTGTTCTTAAATGCTGAAGCGTTGCTTTATCACAGCTGGCAAGGTCAACAAAGCGTTCGCCATCTTTTAATTCTAATGATCCCCGGCTGATGGTATTCAAGCCATTCACCGCGCGTAGCAAGCTCGATTTCCCTGAACCAGACAGCCCCATCAAGACGCAAATTTCGCCTTCTTTAACAGTAAGGCTGACATTGTCTACTCCTACGACTTGACCGCAGGTATCGATAATCTCTTGGCGAGATTCACCTGCATCAAGGCGTTGCAGCGCTTCATTTGGATTGTGACCAAACACAACATCGAGGTTTTTAATGGTAATTGCGTCCATGATTATGCGTCCTTATTATTTTGATGTGGGGTTTTGCATAAACGATCAAGAATGATGGCGACTAAAACGATGGCTAAACCAGCTTCAAAACCTTGAGAAATATTGACGGTGTTGAGTGCACGAATCACTGGTTTGCCAAGGCCGTCATTATTATTTATTTTTGTTTAGTGTAAAAAACATTTGAAGTCGCTTTTGTTTTTGGTTTGAATGCTGGTTTTATCGTTCATCGAAAAAATCCTTATTGCGGATGTATTTACTCATGAGGTGATAGGAAAATGGGCGGACAAGCCAACTGAATAACGAACGTGCCATTCGTATCCATGTTGGTGTGTTTTCATAAATTTTACCGTTATACAGCCATAGTAATTTCCCTACATGCCAATAGAGCAATGGAATTGGTGGCATAAATGTCACAATGTCGAGATCACAGCAAATGCGGTAAGTTTTGTGACCTAAAGCATAGTGTTTGCGAAAGTTCCAATCCCCGATGGCTGGTTGACCAAAAGTCACAATTCGTTTGATAGATTTTGGGTGTTTTTTTTCTAAATAATCAGCAAATACACAACCAATGGCTCCGCCTGAAGAGTGGCCGGTAATAGTAATGCGCTTGCCATTTTGGATAAGTGGTGTAACAAAGTTTTCTAAACGCTCAATAACAGACAAACCCAACTTATCTTCATTGCGTGTAGGCTGGCTTTCTTGGTGAAGCAGATGATAAAAACCTGCATGAATGCGATAAGGTAAGCCAAGGTGCTGACAGCTTCGGGTCCACATTGCAAAGTTCAAAAGCCAATCACTTACGCTATGCGATCCTTTTATCACTACAATCACTTCTTCGTGATTTTGGCTCCACAGGACTCGTACCATGATTTTGCCAAATTGATTACGAATGATGCGTTGCCCATTAGGATCAAAACCATAACGTGTCTGTTTAAAAGTACGTTGGTACGTAAGGTTACACAGTACGGCGTAACGTTCGTACTGATAGCGTTTGAGTGGTTTCACATTCGACCTCGTTGTTGTCACGCTAACTTAACCAATGAATGTGAAGGCTTAATGAAAGGCTTGGTTAAGTGAAACACAAAAATGCTTGAAGTGAATGTTGGTTACATTTTGGTAATGTTATGAAATGTTTACAATGATACTCAGATATCTAAAAAGCCATTAATCCATACAGTAAATATGGTTAATTACTGTTTTTACTGAAGAATGGCTGATTTTGCCTACCTCTTTAGGGTAGTTTGAATTTGTAATTGATTTACATCATTAATTCATTTTTCTTCATAACTGAGAATCTCGCTCAATAAATGGCTATATAAATTAGGAACCCATATGAGCAAGATGAAGCTAGTCATCATCGGTAATGGCATGGTTGGTCATCGCTATATCGAAGATTTGGTGGAAAAAATGGACGCATCAATGCTTGATGTGACGGTCTTTTGTGAAGAACCTCGTGTCGCTTACGACCGAGTACATCTTTCCTCCTATTTCTCACACCATACCGCTGAAGAGCTTTCTCTTGTTAAACAAGGTTTCTACCAAAAGCATGCCATCAATGTGTTGATTGGCGAACGTGCGATTAACATTAACCGCGATAAACGCGTGGTTTACTCGAGCACTGGGCGCGAAGTGTCTTATGACAAACTCGTTCTTGCTACGGGATCTTTCCCATTTGTCCCGCCAATTAAAGGTAATGAAAGTAAAGATTGCTTTGTATACCGCACGATTGAAGATCTTAAAGCGATAGAAGCGTGTTCGAAGAAAAGTAAAAGCGGTGCTGTGATAGGTGGTGGTTTGCTTGGCCTTGAAGCCGCTGGCGCGTTAAAAGCGCTAGGTGTGCAAACACACGTTGTCGAATTTGCTCCGGTGCTAATGGCAGAGCAACTTGATCTACAAGGTGGTTTGCAACTGCGCAATAAAATTGAGCGTATGGGAGTGCAAGTTCACACCAGTAAAAATACGTTAGAGATTGTGGCGCAAGGTGAAAACGCTCGTAATACCATGAAGTTTGCAGATGGCTCAGATTTAGAAGTCGACGTCATCGTATTTTCAGCAGGGATACGTCCTCAAGACAAATTGGCTCGTCAAATGGGCCTAGACATTGCTCCGCGTGGTGGTGTTGCTATCAACGATCACTGTCAAACTTCTGATCCTGATATTTACGCGATTGGCGAATGTGCTTCTTGGAATCAAACCTTTTTTGGTCTTGTTGCTCCTGGTTACAAAATGGCAACCGTCGCGGTTGACCATCTTGTTGGTAACGACAGCCAATTCGAAGGTGCAGACATGAGCGCCAAACTCAAATTATTGGGAGTGAAAGTTGGCTCAATTGGTGATGCGAATGGCCGAACTCCGGGTTGTAAGAGTTACGTTTATCAAAATGAAGAAGACGAAGTTTATAAACGCATTACTGTCTCGGAGGACGGCAAAAAACTGCTCGGTGCAGTTTTAGTTGGCGATACGTCAGACTACGGTGATTTACTGCAACTCAAACTCAATGAAATTGAGCTACCAAAACACCCCGATACGCTTATTTTACCGGCTCACGCAGGGGCTGAAAAACCAGCATTAGGTGCGGATGCGTTACCTGATTCCGCGGTGATCTGCTCTTGTTTTGATGTTACTAAAGCGAAAATAGCCCAAGCGGTAGCGGATGGTCACCATACTTTGGGTGCCATTAAAGCGGTCACCGGGGCAGGAACGGGTTGCGGTGGTTGTGTGCCATTGGTGACTTCGGTTCTGAATGCCGAGCTTGCTAAATCTGGCGTGGAAGTAAAAAACGACATTTGTGAGCATTTTGCGTATTCACGCCAAGAGTTGTTCCATTTGATTCGTATCGAAGGCATCAAGAGCTTTGATGACATGCTGCACAAGCACGGTAAAGGTTATGGTTGTGAAGTGTGTAAGCCAACGATTGGCTCGATCTTAGCTTCTTGCTGGGGTGATCACGTTCTTGAGCCTTCACTCGTCAGTTTGCAAGATACGAACGACAACTTTCTTGGCAACATGCAAAAAGACGGCACTTATTCGGTGATCCCACGTATGGCTGGTGGTGAAGTCACACCGCAGGCACTTGCGGTGTTGGCGAATGTCGCTCAAGAATATAACCTTTACACCAAGGTTACTGGCGCACAACGCATTGGTTTATTTGGTGCTCAGAAAGACGATTTACCAGAGATTTGGCGCAAGCTGATTGATGCAGGATATGAGACAGGTCAAGCGTATGCGAAAGCACTGCGTATGGCGAAAACGTGTGTGGGTAGCACATGGTGTCGTTTTGGCGTGCAAGACAGTGTTGGTTTAGGTGTTCTGATTGAAAATCGCTACAAAGGTATTCGCACCCCACACAAAATGAAATTTGGTGTTTCAGGTTGTACCCGTGAGTGTGCGGAAGCGCAAGGTAAAGATTTGGGTATCATTGCCACCGATGCTGGCTGGAATATGTATGTATGTGGTAACGGTGGTATGAAGCCTCGTCATGCTGATCTTCTGGCTTCTGATTTAGATGAAGCCACTCTGTTGAAATACATTGACCGCTTCATGATGTTCTACATTCGCACCGCCGATAAATTACAACGCACCTCGGTTTGGTTAGACAACTTAGACGGTGGTGTCGATTATCTGCGCGAAGTGATCGTTGAAGACAAACTTGGCATTAACGACCAATTAGAAGCGGACGTTGCAGCACTTATTGCCAACTACCGCTGCGAGTGGACTGATACCATCAACAGCCCACAACAGTTGAAGCGTTTTTCGCACTTTATTAACTCTGATTTGCGTGATGACAATGTGGTTTTTGTTGCCGCACGTGAACAGCATCGTCCGGCCAGTCATAGCGAAAAATACCCACAAGCGAAAGGCGATATCCTGCATGTTGCTATTGGCAATCAAGCGACATCAACCGTTGGGGAGAAATAAACATGGTGAGCAATAAAGTATTCCAAGCAGTGTGTGACATTACTGATATCACCCCTGGTACTGGTGTGTGTGCATTAGTTAATGGTGAACAAGTCGCTATCTTTCGTCCGGCGCAAACTGAAGAAGTTCTGGCTATCAGCAACATGGATCCATTTGCGCACTCTAATGTGTTGTCACGCGGGCTCATTTGTCAGCATCAAGATCAGTTGTGGGTAGCAAGCCCACTTAAAAAGCAGCGTTTTAATCTAGTGACGGGGCTGTGCATGGAAGATGAACGCTTTAGCGTAAAAACTTACACCGTACGGGTCATGAAAGGCGTTGTTGAAGTTGCAGCGTAATCTTAAGGCCTGCGAGATTTAATAGCGAGAAGGCTTCTTGCTCACCATCCATTTACGGTGATGTTCAAAGAGCAGGAAGCCTTTGTCTATTCAATTTCATTTTTTAATTTTAACTTTTGTGACAATAAGGACCATTATGTCTTACGTAAAACCTGCTGACTTTGTACAAACTATGATTAATGCTGGCGAAAGCAAAGTATTTATGTCAACGCGCGACACTATTATCCGTGGCATCATGGCGGGGGCGATTTTGGCCATCGCTGTTGCGGTTGCAATCACCGCTGCTGTACAAACCGGAGTGCCAATTGTGGGTGCTTTGGTCTTTCCTGTTGGTTTTTGTATCTTAAACTTAATGGGTTTTGATCTTTTAACCGGTGTATTTGCTTTAGCACCTTTGGCTTTATTTGAAAAACGTCCTGGTGTAACCAAAGCTGGCATTTTACGTAACTGGGGATTAGTTGGTCTTGGTAACTTAGTTGGCGCAGTATCGGTTGCTTTTCTTGTGGCTCTCACCTTCACTATGAATTTTAGTATGGAGCCTGGTGCGGTTGGCCAAGCGTTTATTAAAGCTTCTACCTCGCGCACTTTGGGTTTTGCAGAACATGGTCTTAATGGTTGGATTACTGTGTTTGTGAAAGGCATTTTGTGTAACTGGATGGTGTGTTTAGGTGTTGTTGGCGCTATGACATCAACCACAGTGAGCGGTAAAGTGGTTGCAATGTGGTTACCTATTTTTATCTTCTTCGGTTTGGTTTTTGAGCATGCGGTAGTGAACATGTATCTGTTCCCACTTGGTATGATGCTCGGGGCTGAATTTACCATTGGTGATTGGTTGGTGTGGAACCAAATTCCAGCTACGTTAGGTAACTTAGTTGGTGGTTTACTATTTACAGGTTTAAGCCTTTATATTACCCACGGTAAAACGCTTCCTCAGCGCAACGCGGCGTAACGACATACTACGAGAGAGGTTCGTCCTCTCTTGTGCATCGTATTCATTCTTCTTACCGCTAAGTAAAGGTATCATTCATGACAAACATCGTGACCTCTTGTGGTTTTGTTTCTTTAGTTGGCGCTGGTCCGGGCGATCCTGATCTATTGACGGTAAAAGGTCTGCGAGTGATCAGCCAAGCACAAGTCGTGGTATATGATCGATTAGTCTCACAACAGATTTTGGATCTCGCTCCTAAAAATGCAGAGATGATTTATGTCGGGAAGCAGCTTGATTTCCATTGTGTACCGCAAGATCAGATTAACCAAGTTTTGGTTGATAAAGCCCGAGAAGGTAAAAAGGTCGTCCGTCTAAAAGGCGGTGATTCGTTTATTTTTGGTCGAGGTGGTGAAGAACTCGAAACGCTAGCGGAAAATGATATTGCTTATGAGGTGGTGCCTGGAATCACCGCTGCTATGGGGTGTACTTCTTACGCTGGGATTCCACTGACGCATCGTGGCCATGCTCAAAGTGTTCAGTTCATTACGGGTCATTTGCAAAAAGATGGCCAAGAGATCAACTGGCAATGTTTAGCGCAAGATAATCAAACCTTGGTTTTTTATATGGGGTTAAAACAGTGCCCTAATATCACACGTAACTTATTGGATGCGGGCCTTAGTGCAGAGATCCCCTGCGCCATTATAGAACGAGGTACAACGCCCCAGCAGCGAGTGTTCCGCGGGTCTCTCAGCCAGTTACCAGAATTAGCACAACAAGCAGAAAGCCCGGCATTAATTGTGGTCGGGAGTGTGACCAGTTTGCACGACAAATTGAAGTGGTTTGGCGTATAATACACTCAATTTGCAAAACAGCGGCGATAGGCCGCTGTTTTCGTTTCTGAATGAGAGAAAACAGATGGAAAAAGTCGCTATTTTGGTCGACGTACAAAACGTCTACTACACCTGCAAAGAAAAGTACCGCCAGAACTTTGATTACAACCAGTTTTGGTACGTAGCTACTCATGGTCGTGAAGTGATCAAAGCTAACGCCTATGCGATTGCTAGCCAAGATCCAAAGCAACGTCAGTTTCACCATATTTTGCGTGGGATTGGTTTTGATGTGCAACTCAAACCATTTATCCAGCGTCGTGATGGTAGTGCAAAAGGGGATTGGGATGTTGGCATTACACTTGATGCGGTTGAATTAGCAGAGCAAGCTGACGTGATTGTCTTGGTGTCGGGTGATGGAGATTTTGAGCTATTGGTTGAACGCATTAAACAGCGTTTTAACAAACGAGTGGAAGTATATGGTGTGCCAAGGCTGACGGCTCAAAGTTTGATTGATGTCGCCAGCCGATTTGTTCCAATAGAGCAAGACTTACTGTTGTGATTCGCTTTTTGCAGTGACGGCATTAGTGTGCTGTTCGGTGTGCGTTGCTTCTGATGCTGTAGCTTGCTCTGCTTCTAATTTTGCTCGTTCAGCTTTAGAAATGTAACGTGGTTTGTTGCTAGGGTGCAGCTTAGCATTTTTCTTTTTTAGGTGTTTCTTCAGCGCTTGGTTGATTTTCTTTTTACGGTTCATAGTGTGTGCTCTTTAACGGTGAATCATTGGTTCACAAGGAACAAGGTGGCGCAGGATACTTGTTTTTTGGTGTGAACTCAATGGAGGGATAGGGAATGAAAAAGCCGATAAGTGATCTTTTAACGGGCCAGCTACTTACAGAGTTTCGCACGGTGAAATCAATGTTAGAGATATACTGCCAGCGTCATCACGATGTGCAGCAAGGTTTGTGTGATGCTTGCAAAGCGCTGCTTGATTACGCTGAAATTCGATTGGATCGCTGTCCATACGGTCAACACAAACCCACTTGTAACCAATGCCCAATTCATTGCTATAAACCTGAGCCAAAAGAACAGATGAGATTGGTGATGCGCTACTCAGGACCAAGAATGCTATTACCACACCCTATATTAGCTATTCGGCATCTGTTACATGAAAAAAAGGCCATCCCTGCAAAACCAAAAGCGCACCTTTCAAATCGTCATCAACGATTGAAAAATGCGCCGTCCAGTAAGCCATCAGTTGGATAAGAGTAGGATTATTCTCCTGCAACCCATTGACGTTTGGTCTTCATACTTGCCATTAACATATAAAGACAGGTTGTCAGTAAAGCAACCAGTAGATAGCCCATCAGACCTTGTGAACGTTGCATAAACCAATCAGCAATCAGTGGCCCAGAAACAGACCCAATACTGTAGCTAAAAAGCATGACTTGTGTGGCTGATACAATGTAATTTTCATCCAGTTTGTCGCAGCCTAAATTAATGGCGATAGGGTAAAGAGCAAAAGTCGCCATTCCCAACACAAACAGACTGGCTGCCAACATCATGATGCCCGATTGCAATAGAGTCATGGCAATTGCTGCCGATCCAAGCAAGCAAAACATTGCCATCAGGAGTGTGCGGCCCATAAATTTAGATAGCCAAGGAACCATAGGTTGAACGGCCATGCCACCTAATACCACCAAAGCCATGAGGCTGCCTAAGTCGGTATGATTGATGCCACGTAATTCAAGTTCGATTGGCATTAAGCCATATATTGCACCAAGCGTTAAGCCAGAAACAGCACAGCCAAGCAAGGCGGCATGGTTAAGTTTGAAAACCTGTTTTAGTGACAAACTTGATGAGTGTTGAGTCGAAGGTTGATCAGAATCACCGTAGATTAATACTGTGCTCGCAATAAGCAATAAAGTAATGATGGCAATGAACGGTACGCCGCCGGATACTCCAAGGTAGCCAATGCCTAGTTGACCAAGTGCTGTGCCACCATAAAGTGCCGCCATATAAATACCTAAGCGTTTAGCTCGGCCTTTTTCATCACCGTGCATTAGCCAAGATTCAACCACAACAAAAACGCCAGCAACTGCAGCGCCAGCAATAAAGCGTGCTACTAACCACACTTCTGCGATGTGCATAGCAGGTAAAGCGATGATGGTGAGCATCAGGGCAACAAGACACCAAACAAATGCGATGCGATGTCCAACGCGGTTAACGAAAGGTTCCACCACTAATGCGCCAAGCAGTAGTCCCGCATAAAAGGCGCTAGCCAACCAACTGGCAAGCGAGCTTTCTAGCCCGTAATGAGGCAACATCAACGGGATCATACTCATTAGATAACCTGATGCTATCGCATAGAGCGACAGCGCAATAACAGGTACAGAGATGCGTGGAGAAGACACGTTAGCAGTGATGTTGTCCAATGACTTTGCCTCAAAATCAAAAAATAAAAGGAGGTGATTTCGGGCGAATATGGAGTTGATAGTGAAAAAGGTAAAACGAAAAATTGTGTTCTTAACGATTAATTTTATTAATCGTTGTCGTAAGGGAAGAAAACGAGCATAAAGTTGGCATAAATAATCAAATAATGCCAACTTTATTTGTGTTTTTAGAAGCTTTTTACTTAGTCAAAGCTTGGTTTAGCCATTGATTAAATTGACTTTTTTGTAGGGCGCCATTAATAACCTCTACTTTTTGACCATTTTTGAAGAGCATAACAGTTGGAATGCTGCGGATTTGATATTTTGCCGCGAGATTTTGTTGACTTTCTGTGTCAACTTTTACAAAACGCACATTACCTTTATGCTCTGTAGCAACATCGGAAAATACAGGAGCAAATCCAACGCATGGATTACACCACGGAGCCCAAAAATCGACTACCACAGGTTGGTTGCTTTTCAATAGGGCCGCAAAATTTGCTTCAGTGCCTTCGATGGGCGCACCGTCAAGCAATGACGCTTGGCATTTGCCGCAGTTAGGGCTGTCAGATACACGTTCTAACGGGACGCGATTAACACCGTGACACGCAGGGCAACGAGTATTAAATGTAGACATGATGACCTCTCTTTCCTTTTTCTAATTGTATATTGCTGACCATAAATTTAACGCTTGAGCAAAAGCACGTATACTAATTAATATTGCAAAGGCCTTTTTTCGCTCCGCTACCTTTCATAGGGCGAGTGCTTATTTAATTGAAAGTCTTTTGATCGCCTTAGAAAATACAACAAAAACAGGTTAATAATGACAAAATTTTATGCCGAAATTACAGGTTGGGGAAAATGTCTTCCGCCTGCAGAGCTCTCCAACCAAGATCTTAGTACGTTTCTAGAAACTTCAGATGAGTGGATCCGAACGCGTACTGGTATTGAAAATCGCCGCATTAGTCATGTCAATACTTCTGATATGGCCACCGTTGCCGCTCAACACGCTATTGCCTGTGCGGGCATTGATGCTTCGGAGATTGATCTTATCATCATCGCGACGTGTTCACCTGATTCGCTCATTCCCAATATCGCCTCGAAAGTGCAGCAAAATCTTGGTATTAAAAGCGCGGCTGCTTTTGATTTGAACGCCGCGTGCACTGGGTTTGTGTATGGTTTAGAAACCGCCACCCGCTTAATTCAATCGAGTCACTACCGCCATGCTTTAGTAGTGGGTGCAGAGCGTTTGTCTTTTTATATCGATTGGACCAAGCGTGATACCGCTGTGTTGTTTGGTGATGGTGCTGGGGCGGTTGTGCTGAGCAAAACAGAGCAAGAACTAGGTTTGCAAGAGGCTCAAATTGGTTGTGATGCGGAAGGGCGAGACATTCTCGCTGTGCCTAAATTTGGTTCATCAATGGACCGTTTTGCTGCTGACAACGGTTACTGGGATTTTGACTTTGTAGGTAAAGAAATCTTCAAACGAGCGGTGAGAGGGATGGGGGCGGCAGCGCAAACGGTATTGTCACGTTCTGATCTTTCAACCGATGATATTGATGTTGTGATCCCTCATCAAGCCAATGTGCGTATTATTCAAACGCTTTGTGATTTGTCGGGCATCAGCCAAGATAAAGCTTTCGTTAATATTCAACACTATGGTAACACCTCTGCCGCGACGGTGCCGATTGCACTGTGCGAAGCGGTTGAGCAAGGCAAGATCAAAGCGAATGATAACTTGCTTGTTGCTGCCTTTGGCGCAGGGTTGACGTGGGGGGCTGGGTATATCAAATGGGGGCAACGCGTGACACCAATTGCTCAAAGTAATGCTGTTTTAACTGAGTGTGAGTCAACGGCGTTAGAGCTGTTAGCCAATGCCATAGAGCATTGCCAATTACGTCCATTATCTGAAAGGGAATAATCTTTGTATCTGGGTAGTAAATTCACAACAACAGCAATATTTTGTTGCATATGTTAGCTGTTTTTATGTGGTCCAGGCTATTGATGTTTCGGATAGATTTGTGGTGTAACTATTTGGTTTTAGAGAGATAAATAACAGTTCTCTGACATTTTTGTACCCGTAGTTTAATTATGATTGCGCCAAATTTTAGGCGGAGTCGTAAAAGTGCTAATCGAAAATACCATTTATTACTTGGGTTCAAGGACACAATGTGTTCTTGATACACATCGGGTTGTTTGCGTCAAAAATTTGAACGAATTACCAGACTCTATCGGCTGCGTATTAATCATTGCCAACGATATCGATGATCAATTGGAGGAATTTCACCGATTGAGAAAGTACTGGTCATGGCGTGTTTATGTGACTTCATCTAGCTTGCTTTCTGAGCATCTTTCGGATGGTGTATGGCAAGAGACACAAGTGGTGCAGTGTGATGAGCACCGACATCGTTTAGAAACTTTAAAAGTCAACCAAGAAATCGATCCACTTCTTGGTTGGCTTGGGTTGGATGAAACACGCCAACTGCTTCCTTTCCGTGACAGTAGTTCAGCTTCTGTTTATCGTTATCCCTTATTAGATGCATACTTACCCGACTTAGAGTCACCTGATCGTTTCTTATTTTCTGAGACTAAGCGAGACTTACTATTTAATCGAAATCTAGTTGATCGAATTCGTGTATGTAATCAATGCGGTGGCGGGCATCTTAACTATATTGAAACGTGTCCAGAGTGCCATCATTTTGATATTGAAGAGCAAGTTTCATTACATTGCTTTACTTGTGGGCATGTAGCTGAACAGAGTCGCTTTCGTCGAGGAGGTAAACTCCAATGCTCTAAGTGTTTAACTCTATTGCGTCATATCGGTGTCGATTACGATCGACCGCTTGAAAATCATGTTTGTAATCAATGCCATCATGCGTTTGCTGAGGCTCACACTATGGTGAACTGCCTATCATGTGAATACCAAGCTGAAGTAACGAAATTGGTTGTGCGTAAGATTTATGCACTGGGAATTGGAGAGCAAGGTCAATACATGCTGCGTCATGGAAAGCAGTTGTCCCTTCCTCAGTTTATGCTTAAAGGTAAAGTTGATCCTAACTATTTTGTGAGTGTTTTAGCTTGGCTCAATAAAATTGCATTACGCCATCAGGAAGTCCATTTACTTTTGGGTCTCTGCCTACCTAGGTTAAGTGAATATGCTCGTACTAAAGGAGATGCTAAGACATTCGCTTTGACCGAGCAAATCACTCATAGGCTTAACAATTTGTTCCGAGAATCAGACCTTTGTTGTCAGTACAAGCAAGATATCGTTTTCGTTTTGATGCCTAAAACAGGCAGAAAAGAGTTTCCTATTTTGCAACAGAAGATAGAACAACTTTGTAATCTGATTGATGAGCCGGATTTTGTTCTTAATGTGTTTAATTGGGAACTCCCAAACAAAGAGCTCAACGAAGAACCGCTCCTTTGGTTACAGCAATGTCTCGGTGAAATCTATGCTGTCTGATAGTTTTATTTTGGCAAAATCTCTATATGGAATGGTGATACAGAACCAAGACTTATGGGTGCTGCTCTTTCCGATGATGATCATGATAGAACTACCATTGTCACTTTTGGTGTTAACTGGAGTGTTTCGTTGGGCATACCATGAAGATAAACGTGAGCTAAAAAAATTCCCATCCATAAGTTTCATCATTACTTGTTATGGAGAAGGTGAGGCTATTGAAATAACGATTGATACGCTTGTTGAACAAATCTATCCGGGTCAGGTGGAAGTTTTAGCTGTTGTGGATGGAGCAACACAAAATGCACATACCTATCAAGCAGCTCTTAATGGTGTCAGGAAGTATCAATATACCAAAAATCGAAGTGTTCGAGTTATACCTAAATGGCAGCGAGGTGGTCGAGTTTCGACTCTCAATGCTGGCTTATCGGAGGCTAAAGGGGAGCTAGTTATCAATGTTGATGGCGATACCTCATTTGATAATGATATGGCGTTTACCATGGTGAAACAATTTCTTGATCCGAATGTAATAGCCAGTGGAGGAGCGTTAAGGGTAAGAAATTGGCGCACCAATTTGCTGACTCGCATGCAAGCTTTGGAGTATATGTTGTCCATGCAGATGGGAAAAACAGGCATGTCAAATTGGGGAGTGCTGAACAATATTTCAGGTGCATTCGGAGCGTTTCGCAATGAAAGATTAAAGCAGGTGGGCGGTTGGGATACGCATACTGCTGAAGATCTCGATCTAACAATGCGCCTAAAACAATATAAGCGTCGCTACCCAAACATCAAACTGGCTTTTACTCCTCATGCAGTCGGACATACTGATGTTCCTGACACTTTAAAAGGCTTGATCATGCAACGCTTGCGATGGGATGGCGATTTACTCTTTCTATTTTTGAGAAAACACAGAGTAGGACTAACCCCTAAATTACTTGGATGGGGCAATTTTATTTTTACGCTTGCTTACGGCGTTGTGCAAAATATATTGCTGCCAATTCTGGTGATCGGGTTTTCACTATTTATGGTGGTTAGCTACCCAGCAAATTTTATTGTATCCATTTTTCTATTGCTATATAGCGTTTATTTGATAACCATTTTACTGTTTTTTGCCGTTTACCTTGGGTTAGTGTCTGAACGAAGTCGTGATGATTTTTCTATGATTCTCTGGTTACCGCTATACCCTATTTATCAATTTTTTATGCGTCTAATCACCGCATTTTCGATGGTTAATGAACTTGTCCGAAGAAGTCATGAAGAATCGTCAATGGCACCTTGGTGGGTACTGAAAAAAGGTAAACGATTTTAATTATGAAAGTACAATTCCATTTAGATAAACAAATAGAACCACAATCTGAAAGCGGTATAAAAGTTGTTTATGGTCAGGCCAAGCGAGGTGGATATCGTTTTCGTTGGTATTTGCTCTTAGCATTGGTGATTAGTCCTGCTATTGCTATGCTGTACCATTTATATCGTGACAATATCATGATCATTGCTCCTGGCATTATTACCTCGCACCCTGTAGAGCTTAAAACCGTAGAAGATGGGGTTGTTGGTCCTGTTGGATTCGTTATTGGCTCCCCGATTGAGTCTAAACAACCAATTCTAACGGTGACAAATCAGTCGCTGTCTACAGAACTGAAATTTTTGACATCTGAAATTAATCGGTTGGATGTTCACTTAAATGAAAGTTTTGATATTCACCGCCAAGCGATAGCTGCATCAGAAAAAAATGTCGAGGAGATTTCTGCGATTAGAAAGCGATATGATATCTACAAGGCTAAGGGACAAGTGTCTGATGTTGATTATGCAGCGATTGTTAATTTGAATAATTCTGCCAATAATGAATTAAATAGCCGAAAAATGGCTTTTAACGATGCACAAAATGAATACCAAGAGCAGTTGTTAGCTGGGTCTGTAAGTCAAGCCAGGCGCTTTTTGCTTAAAGAATTGGTTGTTAAGAGTGATAGGCAAAAACAACTTACTATCAATAGCCCTTATGATGGGCGTATTGTTGATATTGCGGTGGTTGAAGGGCAGCAAGTCGTCAAAGGTGAAACTCTGGTCACTGTTGCGAAAAATATTAAACCACAGGTAATTGCCTATTTAAATCCTAAATACTTGAGTGAGAGCAAAATTGGTCAAAAAACGACGGTCCGTTTCTCTGATGGTAAGAAATTTCAAGCGGTGATCTCAGAAGCAGTTGAAATCGTCAGCAAGTTACCCATTCAGTTAACTAAACCATTTGAAGGGCAACCTTCATATATGAAAGTGGTGTTATCTTTTAATGACGATTTAGAGGTTAGTCGTTGGATTGAAGGAATGTCTGTAGAAGTTATTTTCTAAAAGTAAAAGAGACACACATGAGCGGGCGTTTGCCCGCCATGTATCTAAGCAATCGCCATCGCTAATAAGCTGATGGGGTGGATAGTCTCTAGAGCGGTATTCTCCTCGATTTGCCATTTGCACGTTTCGCAATCAGTAATGGCATAGTCTGCTTGAGAGGCTTTGATCGAATCAAATAAATGCGATCCAATTTTCATTGAGACATCATAGTTTTCTTCTTTGAAACCGTAGGTTCCGGCCAAACCACAGCACTCACTGTCAAGCACGATCAGTTCTAACCCAGGGATCATCTTTAACAGTTCAATGGTAAACATAACATTGCCGCTACGCTCTAGGTGGCAAGGGGTGTGATAGACCACTTTTAAGTTTACCGGTTTCATTCTTGGCGCATTGCCACTCATGAATTCTTTGAGTAAAAAGCGGGTGACATACTCAATTTTATTGACCACCTTACTATTATCAACGCCTAAAACATGTGGGTATTCTTGTTGTAAAGTGAATGAGCAAGTCGAAGAGGTCGACAGTACCGAGGTTTGACGATCTAACACCGCGGTTTCAATATTCTTCACATTCAATAATGCGTTTTTGCGAGCCTTATCGTGAAAACCGTTGGCAATTAGTGGCACGCCGCAACACTTCTCGTTATCCAACAAACGTACACCAATATTCATCGCATTCATCACGGCAACGAAATCTTTGCCTAGTTGAGGATGGTTGTAATTCACATAGCAGCCGTGGAAATAACTAACTTGGCGTGTATAAAGAGGCTGACGAGTGCAGTTTTGTTTGAACCAACGACGAAATGTACCATGCGAATATTTAGGTAGTGATTTATGGTCGTGAACGCCAATGGTTTTATGCATCACTTTTTTAACCAGTGGCATAGAGGTAGCGACGTTAACAATTGGTGCAAATGGTGTAGCCAATGTCCCGAATAAATCGGTGTGGCTGAGCACGTAATCGCGCACCAATTTCGGACTGAATGATTTCTTGCCGTGCTTACCACGAGCAACGGCAATAATATCGCCGATCTTAACACCTGATGGACAAGCGGTTTCGCAACGTTTGCAGTTAGTACACAGCTTCAGTAAGTCATCGTAATATTCTGCACTTTTTATTCTTAGGCGTTCACCATCCGGTCCGCATTGTTTTGGCCCTGGATAAAGAGGATTCGCTTTCGCAACGGGGCAATACACGGTGCATACGGTGCATTTGATGCACTGATCAAATGAGGTGTTTTTAGGTGCTGCTTCAATAAAAGAGGTTGTCATGCTAAAGCCTCCTCAATGGCATTTTTTGCCTGTGATTGGGCG
This sequence comes from Vibrio sp. 1180_3, assembly GCF_029478545.1. Lineage (NCBI taxonomy): Bacteria > Pseudomonadati > Pseudomonadota > Gammaproteobacteria > Vibrionales > Vibrionaceae > Vibrio > Vibrio sp. 1180_3. The sequence goes on along the minus strand of NZ_SJFM01000010.1, from coordinate 62,567 downwards.
ATAATCTGCGATGTAGCGTGATAAGCACTCGCAATGGCAACACCACCACCACTGCCTTCAAAAACAGGGTCATAGCCACTAAGCATTGAGCCACAGCAGTATAAGTTTTTGATCACAGTCCCTTGATGTATCGGATTTAAATGGTGGTTAGTTTCTACGCCAAAGGTCATAAATGGATGTGATTGCTGGGCAAAGAATGCGTTATTTCGCCATTGAGTACGATCGTCGACGCTGTTTACGTTCAGTTGGAAGACCGGTTCAGAAACGCCATTATGCGAAGCGGATAAACCTTGGCTGAAATAACTGCCCGTCGCCATGACAAAGTGATCCGCTTGAATAGGCATATCGGTAAGGTTTTGTGTATGAATCGCGGTGAGCTTGTCACCTTCAAACTCCCCATTCACGACTTTGTCACCTTTGAGATGAATGCCGCCCATTGCCAAAAAGGCCCGGCTTAGTGATTCTTCAATGCGAATTCCCATCAATGATGGAGGCATAGTGGGCACTTCATGCAGTTGTAGATTGGTTGCTAATTTGAGTTTGTTTAATAAGGCTAGCCCGTCACCATTACCCATAATAGCGGGTAAGATGACAAGATCTTGCGTGTTAGCGTAGCGCATTAACTGGTCACAGAAACTGGTCCATGCTTGAGGTTGTTTTAATAGACGCGCAATATCGATTGAACGCAGTTCGTTCGGGTTGTGGCGAAGAGTTTCAAAACCAGGAATGGTCACTTGAATGATTTTGCTTGGTATCTCTTTAAATTCAGGTAAATGACGTAAGTTACCTTGCAACATCTGTGGTTGAAAGTCCCGGTAACCTTCAATCGCAAGCAAAATAATACGCTTAAACGGTGCTATGGTTTTGTGTTGATATACATAAGGTTGTGATAGCCAAGTGGCTTTCAGCGTGCCCATTGGCGTGATGCGATAATGGTTACTGCTGTCGGCTTGATGAGTTAATGGCATTCCGCGCTGTTGCAGTGTTTTTTGAAACCACAACAAGCCATTATGTGTTATCTCGGCGCCAATTTTACTATAAGGGTGATTGGGTGCTTGTTTTGCGAGCTCTTCCATGGCTAAAAAAGGTGCGTCTACCGGCTGGCCTGAAGGTAATTTACCCAGAACATCGATCGAGCCTGAAGAAAAATGCAACGCACTCTGGCCTTGGCTAATTAACGCTGTCTTAAGGCCTGCTTGAAGGCAACGAATTCCGGCACTATAGCCTGCGATGCCTCCACCAATAACTGTGACGTCGTACTTAATCATAACGTCTCCTCATTTTCATTCTTGTATTGTTGCTCAGGGATATCATTAGCCCCGAATAAACCTTCGTAAATCCAATAACTGAATTCAGCCTCGCGCAGAGCATCTCCCCAAAAGATGGGTTTAATACCTTTCCAACGTTCTTCTAAAAATTCAACCAACAACTGACTGGATTGCTGACCAGATACATTGCCATATTCATTAAATAAGCTGGCCGCTCGATAGCTGCATAATTCACCTTGGCAAGGGCCCATTCCTAAGCGTGTACGACGACGCAAGTCGACCAAATTATTCACGTCGAGCTGTTTAATGGCGTATTCAATTTCGCCAGCGGTCACCATTTCACATTCACAAATGATGGCTTGGCTTTTTACATCATCTGTCAGGAAGTTTTTAGCACGCTCACCGTGTCGATAGATGGCTGACTCATAAATAGGTTTGGCAATGCTGGCGGTTTTTTTCACTTGCTTTGGCGTTTCATTTGAACCGGGCAGTGGGCGAGTGTGAGTTTCACAAGATGCCGTATTACCTAATTTTTTGGCAACTAAATCGGTTGCCCATTCAGCCATTAAACGGTAAGTCATTAATTTTCCACCAGTAATGGTAGTCAGTCCTTTTAGACCATCGCGTTGTTGGTGATCAAGTAGCACGATGCCACGGCTGATATTACGACCGCTGCCATCATCGTCTACCGACACGAGTGGACGTACGCCAGCATAAGCACGTAATACCCGGGTGTTTGCCATGATTGGAGCGAGTTTAGCGCCTTCAGCAAGGAGGATATCGACCTCTTTCTCTGTGACGTGTAAGTTGTCGATTTGGTCATAATCAATATGTTCAGACGTGGTACCGATAAGCGAAATAGTATCGCCTGGGACAAGAATGTCGGCATCCGACGGTTTGCGGCAGCGGTTAATCACTAAGTTGTTGATACGGTAATCTAAAATGAGTAATGAACCTTTAGCTGGGAACATTTTGATGTTGAGATCGGCATATTCGCAGATGTTTTGACCCCATATTCCTGCGGCGTTAATGACTTCTTTAGCGAAGATCTCGTATTGTTGGTGAGTGTTAAGCTGTAAGCAACGCACACCCAAAATTGTATCACCTTGGCGAATGAGCGAAGTGACAATTGTTTTGTTGAAAATTCGGGCGCCATGTTCTTTGGCGTCTAAAACGTTGGAAGCACACAAACGAAAAGGGTCAAGCGTACCATCGGGCACTTTTACCGCACTAATCAGGTTGGGGTTTACGTGCGGCTCGAGTCTCAGCGCCTCTTTGGCTGAAAGTTGCTCCGTGGCGATACCCGCCTCACTGCATTTTTGAATAAAAGTACTTTGAAAATTCAGGTCGTCTTCAGGCAACGTAATGAACAAGCCATCGGTATTTTCAACACAATGCCTAGCGATATTTTTTAAAATTTGATTTTCTTGGATACATTCTTTGGCTGACTCTGGGTCTGTTACTGCGTAGCGTGCTCCAGAATGCAGCAAACCATGATTGCGTCCAGTCGTGCCCGATGCAATATCATCTTTTTCTAGCAAAATACAATTAATACCACGCAGCGCACAGTCGCGCATAATTCCAGTACCGGTTGCTCCGCCACCAATGATGACGACATCGGTTTCAAATCGGGTTGCTGTGGTCATGGTGAAACCTTATTCGATGAAAAACTTACATTCAGTGTGGCATTTTTTGTCATAAATGTTCGATATGTTGCTCACAAAAGTTCGAACGAACTATAAGTTGTATGTTTAATCGATGAGATTAATGAAAGTTTGGTGATAGATGTCAAAATGGAAAATTAATTAACATTTTTACTGTTAATGATTTAACAACTTGGTCTGTTTTGAACATGATATGCGCTTATGAGCATCTCAAATTACTGACGGTTAACTTGCTATTGAAAATGATGAATTATCTACTTCATGCTTTATTCTACGTATTATCCGTGATGTTAATTAGTATTTGCTTAAGTTTATGGAGGTTTGTACTGTTCATCCGTATGGGTGATAAGATCAAAATAATGAGTTAATTAACAAAATTGGATATTTGAAGTAACAAAATTGTGCTCGAACGCTCATAAATGTTGATTTTTTATTTTCGCGATACGAAAAGTGTGCAAAATGTGTCTCACACAGAAATCGTGTACATAAAAATAAACAAGGACACTTACTATGACTCGAACAAAACAACATACTCTTCTAGGAGAGTGTATCGCGGAGTTTATCGGCACCGGATTGCTGATCTTTTTCGGTGTTGGCTGTGTTGCGGCGCTGGTACTAACTGGTGCGCAATTTGGTCAATGGGAAATCAGTATCATGTGGGGCTTAGGCGTCGCCATTGCTATCTACTGTACTGCAGGGGTTTCTGGCGCACACATTAACCCGGCTGTTACTATCGCATTAGCTGCATTTCATGGCTTTGATAAAGCGAAAGTTATTCCTTACATTATCGCGCAAATGCTTGGTGCATTTTGTTCTGCCGCACTGATTTATAGCTTGTACAGTAACCTTTTTACCGATTACGAAATCGCACACAATTTTGTACGTAGCAGCCAAGAAGCGCTAGCCACTGCGGGTATTTTCTCTACTTATCCAAATGCATCTCTTTCCTTTACTGGTGCGCTCGCTGTTGAATTTGTCATAACCGCTGTATTAATGTTTGCAATTTTGGCATTGGGTGATGAAAACAACGGTGCGCATCGTAATGCGATGAACCCACTACTTATTGGCATTTTGATTGCGGTTATTGGCGGTTCATTAGGCCCACTAACTGGTTTCGCGATGAACCCTGCTCGTGACTTTGGCCCTAAATTATTTGCTTACTTAGCCGGTTGGGATTATGCCCTGACAGGTGCTAAAGATATCCCATACTTTATTGTTCCTATTGTAGCGCCAATCGCTGGTGCCTGTTTTGGCGCTTGGGCATATCCTAAATTCATTGGTGCTTATCTACCCGTTGTTGGTGTAGGTTGTACCATTCCAAATCAATGTGATGATGTAGAAGAAAGCGAACAAGCACACATCTAACATTAAAATAACTATAACAATCGATATAACGATTAACGTGAAATAAATAAGGAAACGACCATGACTGAGCAGAAATACATTGTTGCCCTAGACCAAGGTACAACCAGCTCACGCGCTGTTGTGTTGGACCACGATGCCAACATTGTGAGTGTTTCTCAGCGTGAATTCACTCAGATCTACCCTCAAGCTGGGTGGGTTGAGCACGATCCTCTAGAAATTTATGCAACTCAAAGTTCTACGCTTGTTGAAGCTCTTGGTAAGGCTGGTATTCGCAGCGATGAAATCGCAGGTATTGGCATCACCAACCAACGTGAAACTACCGTAGTATGGAACAAAGAAACGGGTAAACCCGTTTATAACGCGATTGTTTGGCAATGCCGTCGCACGGCTTCGATCTGTGAAGAATTGAAAAAACGTGATGGTTTGGAAGCGTACATTCGTGACAATACAGGCCTTGTGTTAGACCCATATTTCTCAGGCACGAAAGTGAAGTGGATTTTGGATAATGTCGAAGGAGCAAGAGAAGATGCTGAAGCTGGCAAACTGTTGTTCGGTACGATTGATACCTGGCTAGTATGGAAAATGACTCAAGGGCGTGTCCATGTCACAGACTACACCAACGCATCTCGCACCATGCTTTTCAATATCAATAACTTGCATTGGGATGAGAAAATTTTAAAAGAGTTTAATATCCCACTCGCAATGATGCCTGAAGTGAAAAAATCCTCTGAAGTTTATGGTCAAACGAACATTGGTGGTATTGGCGGTACGCGTATTCCAATTGCAGGTATTGCTGGTGACCAACAAGCAGCGCTTTATGGCCAAATGTGTGTTGAAGCAGGTCAAGCGAAGAATACCTATGGAACGGGCTGTTTCTTATTGATGAACACAGGTAAAGAGAAGGTGACTTCTCATAATGGTTTGTTAACCACGTTAGCTTGTGGGCCATCCGGTGAGCCTGCATATGCGCTTGAAGGCGCGGTGTTCATGGGTGGTGCTTCGATTCAATGGCTACGTGATGAACTAAAGCTGATTTCTGATGCCCATGACTCTGAATACTTCGCAACCAAAGTTGACACTTCTAATGGTGTATACGTGGTACCAGCCTTTACTGGTCTTGGCGCACCATATTGGGATGCTTATGCCCGCGGTACGATTGTTGGTTTAACGCGTGGTGTTAACTCGAATCATATCATCCGAGCCACACTAGAGAGTGTTGCTTATCAAACTCGTGATGTACTTGATGCAATGCAAGCTGACTCGGGAATTAAACTGTCGGCTCTGCGTGTTGATGGTGGTGCTGTAGCTAATAACTTCTTGATGCAGTTCCAAGCGGATGTGCTTGATACAGAGGTTCATCGTCCTAAAGTGACCGAAGTTACAGCGTTGGGCGCTGCATATCTTGCCGGTTTGGCGGTTGGCTTCTGGGGAAGTCTCGATGAGTTAGCTAATAAAGCGGTGATTGATCAGACATTCATACCTCATCAAGATGAAGAGAAAAGAGCACGTCGTTATAGAGGTTGGAAGCGTGCTGTGAACTGTGCACAAGCCTGGGCAACTGAACACGACGAAGAATAACCCCCTAATTGCTTCTATGTGTCCCCCGCTAGAGGCTTTTTTAAATGGTACTAAAATAAAAATGCTCTGCCTGTTAAGGCAGAGCATTTTTCACACGTCGATTTTAAATGCGTTCTATTGCTTATTTACGCGGCATTTTTCGCTTCAGCTGTTTTTTTTTCCTGTTGCATTTTGACCAGGAAGTAGACATTAACACAAGCGATAAAGCTATTGGTTAAGACGACTGGCCATGCATCAATCATCAAGCCGTAAGCGGTAAACAGCGCACAACCCACGAAGTTAAGAATACGTAGCTTAACGATATCTTTCATAGTGAGAGATATGGCTACCATGATCGAAGCAGCATAACCTAAAATTTCAATCACGTTCATTTCCATAATTTGACCCTTTTTAATATGCCGAACAGTGTCAGTGTCGGTACCAATCTTCTCGTCGTGAGATAATTGAGGAAGCTCCCTGCCTCGAATGGTCATAATTGTTTAACTGTGTATAAATATAGCAATAGCTAATCTGTGATGAAAGGCTCAAAATCAGGTTCGGTGAAGGTTAGCGATTACGCAAACGTTTAATGCCTCTCACATAAAAATAATCACAGCTTTTGTTGATATAATTATTGATTGATTTTGTGAATTATTCAAAAAAGAAAAACCCGCATTAAAGCGGGTTTTAAAAGATAGAAAAGCGTTCGCTTTATTTCTTACCTTGTGTCATCTGTTTATCTTGATTGGTCAGCTCGCTAATACGACGACTGATGTCACGGCGTTCTTTTGAAATCTCGGCACTTTTAATGATGTGATCATCAACGCGATCTTCATAATCGGCTTTCATGTTAGTGACGATTTCCATGATTTCCTGATAAGTCATGTTAGGTTTGATGTAATCAAGCAGGTTCTCTAAAAGTTCTACTCTTTTACGGTTGTCGCGAACTTTTTTTTCGTTGTCTAGCAGTTCACGCTTTAGCTTGTTTTTACGGCGAGCTTGGCTAACGATTTCAAATACAATACTCATAAGTTCTCTTCCTAGCTTAAATGTAGACTGCCAATGATTAAATCATATTGGGCGGCCTCGTAACAGTCTTTAGATCAATCCTAGCGTTAACTTGACCAATAAATAGCCACACTAACGACTAGTGATTGTACTGATAAGGTTTTGCGCTATATGATGTGCGCTTCAGATGACAATGTAATTATATAAAGATGCAACTTTCAGAAATTGTAGTACCACAAATTGAGTACGCACCAGAAGAGTCACATCATAATGTCAAATTGCGCGAAGCTTATGTTAGTGAGCGTGAAAAACTAGAAATGACTGAATTAGAGCTAAGCCGCGCTAAAATAGTGATGATTGATGAAAATGGGAATGTGACCCGTATTTCACTGTTGCTAGAGCATTGAGCGTGGTGATAATAAGGGAATCACCCTTAGAAGAAGGAAATGATAATGAATATTGAGCTTTCTCCCCTTGAAGCAAGGATCATTGGTTGTTTGATCGAAAAAGAAGTCACAACTCCGGATTATTACCCATTAACCCTCAATAGTTTAACTACTGCTTGTAACCAAAAAAGTAACCGTGAACCAGTATTATCTTTAAGCGATGCAGAGGTACAAGATGCCGTTGAAGGCTTGGTTGCTCGTCGTTTAGTTAGCGATGAAAGTGCATTCAATAGCCGGGTAAGTAAATTTCAGCACCGTTTTTGTAACACCGAATTTGGTGACCTAAAACTGACGGAGCAAGAACTTGGATTAGTCTGTTGTATGTTGTTGCGTGGAGCACAAACACCAGGGGAATTACGCACTCGTACTGCTCGTTTATGTCATTTTACGGATGTAAAAGAAGTCGAAGCGGTATTGGATAGCCTAGCTAGTCGTGAGTCTGGAGCTTTGGTCGTAAAATTACCTCGTGAAGCTGGTAAGCGTGAGTCACGTTACCAACATTTGTTTTCGGGTGAAGTTGACTTAGACGCTTTTTCACAAGCCAATAGCGTTGTATCGACTGACGCTGATACGTCTCGCATTGATGAATTAGAGCAAGAAGTTAATGCATTAAAAACTGAATTGGAAGATTTAAGAACGCTAGTTGAAAGTTTAATCTAAGCAATGCCTGAATCGTACGATATGAGTTCTAATTGGTGGGTGTATTTGATTAGGACTCGTAATCAGTCGTTGTACTGCGGTATTACGACTGATATTAAAAGACGTTTCGCCCAGCACCAAGCGGGTAAAGGTGCTAAGGCATTACGCGGCAAGGGGCCGTTGCAATTGGTGTGGTCACAGAGTTTAGGGGGCAGTAAAAGCCACGCTCTCAAAATTGAGCTAGCGATAAAAAAGCTCAACAAACGACAAAAAGAACAGTTGGTCATAACCCAAGAACCGTTTTATTTTCCGACAGATCTCCCTTCCTAAGTAAAAATGAGAGCTGCATCCTCTAATTTTGTGTCTGAATTGTAAAACTGTATTAACCTTGTTCATAGGACGACTAAAACAAGGTTGATAATGATGGATACATACAAAAAATGGTCTGTGGTAGCATTGCTTATATTGTCTTCGGCATCTGTACAATCGGCGAATACAGTAGCCGATGCGCGCGGTAATGGCATGGGGAATACTGGTGTCACAACTGCGGACTACTTAATTGCCCCGTTTTATAACCCAGCACTGGTTGCGGTCTACCGTGACCGCGATACTTTTGGTGTGCTTTTCCCTGCAGTTGGTGCAACTGCAAGAGATCCTAACAAAAGCCTTGAGACAATTGACGACTTACAAGACAGCATCAAGACTTTCGAAAACACCAGTAACCCTAATCAGAGTAATGTCACACAATTGAACAATTACCTAGATCAATTAGCTGATGATAAACCTTTGGCGGTTTCTGCCGGTGCTGGCATGGCGGTCGCTGTTCCACTCGATGTTTTGTCGCTGAATATTTTTGCTCGTGGCTACGCCGAAGTTATTTCTCGGTCAGACATTGCTGCCAATGGTGGCGACAGTATCGCTGCTGTTGAAAATCGCTACCAAAACTCAACGGTTGACTTAATTGCGTTTGGTTATTCTGAATTTGGTGTGGCCATGGCTAAAATGTATAGCCTGGCTGGTCAGCAATTATCATTTGGTATCACCCCTAAAATTCAACAGCTTAGAACCTACAAGCAAACGGTTTCGGTCAAAGATTTTGACTTGTCAGATTATGATAAGAGTGAAACCAACGATAACGCTTTTAATCTCGATTTTGGTGCTATTTGGCTCATAGGTAACTTTCGTATTGGTGTCGCTGTTAAGGACCTTTTTGCTCAGGAGTTGAAAACTATTGATGGTATCAGCGCCTATCAACTTGATACGCAGGTTGCTTTTTCTGGTGGATACGTCACAGAATTATTTTCGGCTGCTATCGACATCGATGCGACTAAACAAGAGCGATTCAAAAATCTAAAAGATGACACACAATATCTACGTTTTGGGGTAGAAGGGAATGCTTGGGGTTGGGTGCAATTACGAGCCGGTTATGAAATGGATCTTGAAGATACATTAGATGATGCGTTTACTTTTGGTATTGGCATCAGTCCGGGGGATTTAGTGAGCTTTGATCTTGCAGGTAACTACGCGGGAGACAACCAATTTGGTGTTTCAGGTAATTTAGCTTTTACCTTTTAAATCGATCGGATAAATGGTGCTTGGTAATTGAGCAGTTATCAGTGTAAGCCAGTTTTTTTTGAAGGCTTGCACTATCATTTGTATAACACATGTTTGATAATCAATATGATATGCTGCATTTTGTTTTGTGAAATATAAAACAGCAGCGTTTGTATATTTTATCAGGGTTAAGTCGATCATTATTTGTTTAAACTCTGAATCTGGTATAGAGAATTCCATGAAAAAAATTTTGCTCAATTTTTTAGTCTTAAGTTTTGCATTACTGATGACGGCTCAGGCTTCTGCTCAACCCTTAAATGGTTACTGGCAGTATCAAGAGTTTTTGGATCTGAATCCAGAGCAAAAAATTTTAACTAACAAGATGATGGAAACGGTCAGTCATGCTCCGATCCCACTTTCTAAAAAGCAAACCAAGCCAGTTAATATTTCGGTCGTGTACCCTGGACAGCAAGTTTCTGATTATTGGATCCGTAATATCAAAGCATTTGAAATGCGATTAGATGAATTAGGCATTAATTATCAACTTAATCAGGTGTTTACGCGCCCTAATGTAGATGTTCGGCAACAAAGTCTTTCTTTGATGGAGGCGATTAAAAATAAGTCCGATTATTTGATTTTCACCCTCGACACCACTCGCCACCGTAAGTTTATTGAGCAAATTCAAAGCGCTAAAAAAACTAAAATCATATTACAAAACATCACCACACCGTTGAAAAGCTGGGCTGATAGGCAACCTTTTATGTATGTGGGGTTTGATCATAAAACGGGTGCAATGCAGTTAGCGGATTACTATAAGCAAGCAATACCGGCTAAAGGTTCTTATGCTGTGCTTTATTTTTCTGAAGGGTATGTAAGTGATGCTCGCGGTGATACGTTTATTCAAGAAATGACTCACGATGATAACTATCAGTTAGTCTCTTCCTTTTATACTAAGGCAACTCGCGAGAGTGCGTTTGATGCCACCATAGCTCTTCTTGAAAAAACACCACACATAGACTTTATATACGCTTGTGCTACTGATGTAGCATTAGGAGCTATGGATGCTTTGAAACTTCACCATAGAGAAGATATTAAATTAAACGGTTGGGGTGGGGGATCGGCTGAACTAGAAGCGATACAAAATGGAACGCTTGATGTCACTGTGATGCGTATCAATGATGATACAGGTATTGCGATGGCTGAAGCCATCAAGTGGGATCTAGAAGGTAAGTCCGTTCCGACAGTGTATTCGGGAGGTTTTGAAGTGGTCACCCAAGATGTTCCGCCTCAGCACATTGAAATGCTCAAACAACGTGCATTTCGTTACTCAGACCGTTAACGGTTGATCTGACGATGAGTTTAAGATCTAGCAGCGTTAAAAAAAAGCAGAAAATAGCCACTCTGATTACCAAGTCGGTTATCGCTGTGATCGGTATATTGACGTTGAGTGTGTTATTTCAAAGCTATCAGATCAGTAGCAATATCATTGCTCAAGAAGTGCAGCGAACAGCGGTACAAACTTCTCGTTTGATTCAAAATCTGTTTAATTTTCGACTTTCATTGTTACAAATTAATCAAGATAGCAGTGCAAAGAATGCTAATTTAGTGAAAGCCATCCGCCAAGACAGTAATCAATTATTGGATCTCTACTTTCTGGGAGTAGATCAGCTTGAACCTATCAATACTCCAGATATTCGCTTTATTTCGAATGTTGATGAGTTGATATGGGAAGATGGTAACGCTCAATTTTATGGTATAGCACGACTAGATTTAGCGAAAATGGCCCGTAAGATTGCGCTCAGTAGCAACTGGCATATGATTAAGTCTGGGTCGATTTATTTGATGGCTAGGCGTTCACCAATTATTGATTTGGTGTCTGGTGAAGTGGTTGGTTTACTGCATATTGCTACTGTATTGAATAATAATTTCATATTAGCTGAAACATTACGAGATGGCAGTAACTCAGAAAACTTACTCATTACGGCTGGTGAAAATATCTTAGCTTCAACGCTCAACGGCAATGAAATCTACTCTGAAAATGATGTGTTAGCTGATAGCATCAACCAAGATGATTTTGAAGAGCTTATCGTTAGTCGCACTAATTTGACGATTGAAGGTGTGCCTATTTATATTGATGTGCTCAGTGTTCAAAGTAATGAGAATGTACTCAAATTACGCGATAATTTCTATTTTTGGATGGTTTTCGCCTTAATTGCAATGGCGTGTATATCGGTGTTAACTCGCTGGTGGCTACACCGACGAGTTAAGAACGAAATCAGTAGTTTGATGATTTACACCCATAAGGCGGCAGAAATCGGTAGTTATGAGCTATTTTCAGGTTCTAAAATTTATGAATTTGATCATTTTGGACGAACGCTAGAGCACACTTTTAAGCTCCTGTCTGAGCAAGAAAAGCAGTTTGAAGATCTGTTCAATTTCTCACTTTCCCCCATTATTGTATGGGACATCGACGGTCAACCGATCAAAATGAATCCGTCTGCGCAAAAGCATTTTATGCACCTGAATGAGAATCAGGAGTGTCTATTTGACGCTTTACAATTGGAACTACAACCTAAAATACGCCAAGCGGCGAAAGAAGAAACTTTCCGTGAAGTGAATGTAGAGGTGGGGAATAAAGTTTTCCGCTGGAATTTGTCGCCAATAGTGTTTGAACAAGAAATTGAATCGATCATTACCCAAGGACAGGACATTACGACCATTGCTGAAGCAGCCAAACAGAGTCGCCTTGCAAGGCAAGAGGCGGAAGAAACGGCCAGAATTCGTGCCGAATTCTTAGCAAAAATGAGTCATGAACTGCGAACGCCATTAAATGGTATTTTAGGGGTATCCCAATTACTCAAGCGAACCGTTCATAGCCAAGAGCAGCGTGAGCAAGTGGATGTGCTATGCAATAGTGGCGAGCATTTACTGGCGGTACTCAATGATATCCTCGATTTTTCTAAAATTGAACAAGGTCAATTTAGGATTCAAGAGGCTGATTTTAAATTGGTTGAAGTGATTTCTGCGGTTGAGAGTATCTACCGTCCACTTTGCGTAGCGAAAAATATCGACTTCAAGATCGAAGGAAATATTGCACCAGATATGGTTATCCATAGTGACCAGGTGCGTTTAAACCAAATTCTTTTTAACTTATTAAATAATGCAACCAAGTTTACCCATCAAGGCTCTATTTGCGTCGAATTTCTACACAAGCAAGTCAACGAGTTAGATTATCTGCACATTGCTTTGTCTGATACTGGCATTGGCATTAAAGAACAAGATCTTGAATCAATTTTTGAGCCCTTTATGCAAGCAGAGTCGAATACAACTCGTGAATATGGAGGAAGCGGTTTAGGGCTTGCAATAGTGAAGAGCTTGGTTGAGATGTTAGGTGGTTGCATCAGCGTTGAAAGTCAATTTGGTATGGGGACGCAGTTTTTTATTGAGCTGCCACTTGCCTTAGGTCATACCTCTTGTGATGCGCTTTCCGTTGAAAAAGTACTGCCAAACAACATGTTTGAAAGTACGATCAAAGTTTTACTTGTTGAAGATAACCATACCAACGCTTTTATTGCCCAAGCTTTTTGCAAGAAATATAAGATGGAAGTGATTTGGGTTGAAGATGGTCTACAAGCAATTGATTATTTGAAGGAGCATAGGGTAGACCTTATTCTCATGGATAACCAACTTCCATACTTAGGCGGTGTGGAGACTACACAATTGATTAAGTATGAATTGGGGTTAGATACGCCAGTTTATGCTTGTACTGCCGATGGCATGCCGTCAACCAGTGAAGCGTTTCTTAAGGCTGGCGCTGAGTATGTGATCGTCAAACCGATCAAAGAAAAAGCACTGCATGCTGCATTTAGTCACTTTCAGCAACAACGGGTTAATTTAAATCGTAACCTGAGAAGTTAAGCCTGCCATAAAAGAGTGTTCGAGCACTTCTTGTTTTAGTTCAGGTGTCATCTCGATTGGTTGTGCAAACTTAACACCAACCAAATATCCATTCTCGTGAGAACGAATGCTAATAATTTGGCTGGTTAAATCACTAGGTAGTAGCGGTGTTAAAGCTGACTTCACATTAATTATCGTTTCTTTTTCTAAGTCGTTAGTTGTTGTGATAAACAGAGCACACCCCGAAATGGAAAAGTCGACCAATTTTGCCTTTATTTTTCGTTCATTGTCAGTAATCGTAGCAGGAAGCGACAATTTATAACGTTCATGCTCTCGAATTGCTTTGGTCACAAAATGGTTGGGGAAGCGAATAAAAAGTAACCCTATAGGTTTGGACATCGAGCGAATGATTGTCGATTTAAACGCAAGAATATGGCCAAACTCAGTGTCACAAATGCCACGAAGGGTGACTTGGACATTGACTATTTTGCGCATTACTAAGTCATCTTGCACTTTGGTTGGCATATCGAGCAACGCGTAGCGATCTCGCTTATATCCAACAACCGAGGTTGAAAAGCTATAAGAATCTTCAGGTCCGAATTCTATATTAGCCATCATTTTCATACCGGGTTTGAGAAGCCGGAGTAACTCAATTAGGTTTGTATTTGGTATCGGCATTGACGTCACGCTGCTACATTGACATATATTAACTATAACTCGTGATGTATTTCCGGACTACTAAGATCAAGGAAAAAGCTCTTAGAATGTGAGGTTTCTAAGAGCTTACGTCAAATCATCTGCTACCTATCCACATTAACTTTCAGGCACTGATGCGTTTATCATTATCTTGCTGCAAATAAACAAGATATTCTTCGAGCTGTTGAAGTTGTGGTTTGGTTAACGTTAATCCTAACTTACTGCGACGCCAGACGATATCTTCGGCGGTAGCCGCAAATTCGTAGTGGACCAAATAATCGACCTCTTGTTGATAGAGACCTTCACCGAAATCTATGCCGAGTTCTGTTGCACTATTAACGCCATCAAGCATCACTCTAACATGGCTACCATAATTGGTGACCCAGCGTTTGATTGTGCTGCTTTCTAGTTGTGGAAACTGTTGTTCAAGATGTTGTCTCAGTTGTACTGGATAAAAATCTTCCCCGCCGGGGAGTGCTTTATCAGCGGTCCAACTGCCGGACATTTGATTGAAAAATGGTTTTAAATGGCCCATTGCCGATTCGGCTAGCTTACGATAAGTGGTTAATTTTCCACCAAAAATGGACAGAAGAGGCGCGTTATCAGCAGATTGGTCAAGAGACAAAGTATAGTCACGAGTGATCGCTTGTGGTGAGTCAGATTCATCATCACAAAGTGGTCGAACGCCACTAAAGTCAGCAACTATATCTTCTAACCCAATTTGGTGCACAAAGTGCTTATTGACGACTTCCAGTAAGTAGCGCTTTTCTTCGCCACTGATAGCCACCTGACGGGGGTCGCCTTGGTATTCTACATCTGTTGTACCAATCATTGAGTATTGATCAAGGTATGGAACGACAAAGACGATCCGCTTGTCTTCATTTTGCAAAATGTAAGCTTGTTCTTCATCGTGTATTTTCGGCACGATGATATGTGAACCTTTGATCAATCGAATGCCATAAGGTGATTTAATATCAATTTTATCATCAATAAACTGCTTTACCCATGGCCCAGTCGCATTGACTAAAGCATGACTTTGACGCATAAAATGGGTCTGCGTTCTTTCATCAAACAAGCTGACCTGCCACAAGTCACCGACACGTTTGGCTGATTCAACTCGGCAATAATTTCTTACCTCGGAACCGAGTTCACGAGCTTGCATCGCATTTAGCACAACTAAACGTGCATCATCTACCCAGCAGTCTGAGTACTCAAAACCCACTTTCATGTCAGGTTTTGTCACACTGCCAGCTTCCAAGGTGATTTTTTTACTCGCAGGAAGTGATGTTCGTTTGCCCAAATGATCATAGAGAAACAAGCCAGCGCGAATCATCCATGCTGGCCTTAAAAAAGGACGGTGTGGCAGACGAAAACGCATTGGCCTGGCAATATGCGGTGCTTTACGAAGTAGAACCTCTCGTTCTGCTAAGGCTTCTCCTACCAGGCGAAATTCATAGTGCTCAAGGTATCTCAAGCCACCATGAATGAGTTTTGAACTGGCTGACGATGTTGCGCTTGCAAAGTCTTGTGCTTCATATAAGCCAACTTTCAGTCCACGACCGGCAGCATCAGTCGCAATACCAGCACCGTTGATACCACCACCCACAACAATAAGATCAAGCACATCATGTTCATTATCATTAGGGTTTGAAACAGAAATATTGTTCATTGAGCATGCCTTTATTTTCGTTTTTATTCTTTAATGTTCGTATGAAAACATAAAGTGAGTGTTTTGGTTAGTTTTTTGTGTTTTTATTTTGATCTTGATCATTGTTTGAATTGAATCCGAAATACAAAAAAGGCCCTGCGTAATGGCAGGGCCTGATAAAAATAAAAACTGAAAGCGTGAGAGCGCTAGTTTGTTAGCGAGCGAGTTTGTGGTGCGCGCGTGAGAAATGCCCGGCGCAAAACGCGCCTACAATAGAAAGTTCACCAGCTAAGCAAAGTGCTGCTGCAACTTCTGCTAGCGCTTGTGATTGCCCTGTGCCATGCAGACCGAGAATGTCTAAACACGCTTTTTGGCTTGGTAGGCCAGTTCCGCCCCCAACGGTTCCTATCATCAAATTTGGCAGCGTTACGCTAGCGTATAAATCGCCATTTTTATCGACTTCCATACGAGTCATGCCCACCGCTGATTCAGCAACACACGCGGCATCTTGCCCACATGCAATATAAAGAGCGGCAAGGGCGTTGGCATAATGAGCGTTAATACCAATGGTTCCGCTGAGTGCACCACCAACGGTTGTCATTTGACCAAACTGCATCATGGCTTGTGGGGTAGTATGTAGGTACTTGTTGATTAAAGATGCTGATAGGTGAATTTCAGCCGTTACTTTTTTACCTCGTACACTGCGCAAAGTTTGGCTATTTGCTTTTTTGTCACCCGATAAATTGCCATCAAGAAACGCATATTCTGGCGCTATAGGTGTTGTGGCTAAAATGGTTTGAAATACGGCATTGGTAGCAATGGTTACCATATTCTGGCCAGACGCATCGCCCGTTAAAAATTCAAACACAAGGTAGACATGATTGCCCTCAATATTGACGTTGATATCAGTGAGTTTGCCGTGTGAAGTGGTCGATTCTGCTATTTGCTTAAAATAATCATATTGTGTCACTAGCCATGCGACAAATTGACCAGCTTCAACCAGATTATAGAAAGCGAAACCGGGAGTTCGAGTTACTCCTTCATTGAGTAACATAGCACTAGCGCCACCAGCTGCGGTGATGAGGTTGGCTCCACGGTTGTAGGAAGCAACCAAAGCGGCTTCTGTTGTGGCTAGTGGGACTAGATAATCATCGGTGGCAAACAAGCCATTTACTCGTAGTGGGCCTGCAATACCCACCGGAACTTTGACTGTGCCAATAAAATGTTCGATATTTTTGCTATAGCACTGCATATCTTGTGCTGTTGAAGGGTCAAATAACGCTGATTTGTTCGTTCGCTCATCAAGTACTTGCCAACGGCGATGTACATTTTTCTCGGTAAGATAAGGACTTGGGGTTAATTTCAGTGTCGGACGGGCTATATTTGGCTGAAGTTTTTGCTCTAATTGTTGAGCAGAGACGTCATTACCCAAAACAGATACATAGTCTCGTCGATGCAGATTTAACTTAGGCATTGCGAATCGTCATAAAGAATTTTCAGGCATTGTACTAATCAAGCGCGTAAACACAACGCTTGCTCAATTTCTCTTACAGTTTATTGCTCGGCATGTTAATTTTTTGAGAGAGGTGAAAGCTATACTTGGATATCTAGCAGAGAACCTATCATATCTTGATCTCGCTGAATGACATTAGTACCAATGCGGCTGTATTGGGTTGCTTGATTTAATTTGACTAAGCTATCTACTTGCGGAGGTTTTTCTGGTGGTCTTGTATATTCGATTTTGTTAAAAGAAAGGGCTTGATCGGCTTTACCAACGGGAGAGATCTCTTTCTCTATATTAATTTCACGCGCCGCTTCATCAGCCATTTTTCCTGACTGATTGAGTATTTGATAACCCGAATGAACTGCTGATATTGCCATAGACTCACCCTCGTTGCTCTTACAAGCATAAGTCTGGTTTGCTATTTTAGCAAGCTGTGCTATTGGTTGCGAAATAAGCTCGAAATGACACTTATCTCTTCATCAGTTAGTAAGATGTCACAACTCTTCTCAAGTGAATTTTGGATTTCATTTTGTAATGATCTCAGTTGCTGAGGGGTCAAGTGATGCAACTGTGATTTTAAAGATTCAAACTGTACATGTGTCATAGGGGCTTTTCCCAGAAAAAAATGATTGTCCTTATGATTGCTATAAGCTTGATTTCCTTTCATTGCTCTGCGTCTGTAAGAAATTTCTTAATCTAGGTTATTGGCGGATAGGTGTCTTTTTGTCCGAACAATGTCAGTTTACAACAAGGAAAAAGTAAGAGCGCACTTAACTAGAGGCGCTCTTATTTTTGTGACAGAGTGTTAGTTGACTCTTACGGCGAATTTACTGGCTAGCGAGTGAAGCTCCGGAAGCATACGGTAAATAAGGTGCAATTGTTGGAGTACCATTCTGGCTGAATTTTCGTCTTCTTCGCGCCATTCAGATAATCTTTTTTCTAATCCTGAATCTTCAATGTCACTGGTATCACATGCATCACAATGCTCGTACAGTTGCTTATGCAATATATCTAGATGACGATGAATAACGCGGTGCGTTTCTAAAACCAATTGATGGGTTGTTTCATCTTCAATGCGCGTTCGGTGAGCACCGAGTGCTGAAATGTAGCTCAACAGTGCATGGTTTAAGGTAAGAAAACGGAAACTTTCATCGACAGCGGCTCTATATTTTCCTGGTTCTACCAGCATATTACTAATAGCTGCTGTTAAGTTTGCATCTTGGTTATGAGCATTTCGGCGGGAAATTCGGTAGCTCAAGCTATCTTTTTTACCGATGCGGTACTGCCCAATGATTTGCCCTAAATACGTTTTGTTGGCATCTATCGCTTCAGCCATCACTTTGTGTAACCGTTTGGATTGCCAGTCTGGCAAAATCATGACGACTGCGGCAACGGCTAATGCACAGCCGATCAACGTATCAGCTAGCCTTGGCAGTACTACCGCGTACCCTTCACCCAATTGATTAAAACAAAATAAAACCAATAGGGTAATAAAACCGGTAGCGTATCCGTAATTATTAAGTCGGAAAGCAAAGAACATCACGCCAGATAAAACGATAAAGACCAATTGGCTTTCTTGTGAGGGAAACAAGGTGAGCAGTAACACACCGATAAACAGACCAGCCAGCGTCCCGATAATACGAGCAGCGAGTTTTTGACGTGTTGCCGAATAGTTTGGTTGGCAGACAAATAGAGTGGTCAGTAAGATCCAATAGCCTCGCTCAATATTAAAACCTTGGATAATGGCATAGCCAATAGTCAGTGCGATAGACATACGCAAGGCATGGCGAAATAACATCGAATCTTTATTGAAGTTAGCTTTTACCCGCAACCACATCGCTTTCAATGTATGCGCTTCGGTATCATCCAGCACGCCCTCTTCTGGCTTGTTTATATCTGGATTACTGACGTTGCTCAGCTGTTTTTCTACTGTTGCTAAGTTATTGAACAGGTAACCTAACTGAGCAAGCAGCATGCGCCAGTCTGAGCGTTTTTGCTCTTGCAGGTGATTGAGTGAACTTTGTAATTCGTCTAACGCGATAACGGACTCTGAACTGTGCTGATAGCTGCGACCCAGTTGGATCGATTGGGCAATGTCGCGACATGCGGTCGCTTGTGTTTCCAATAAATATTTAAACCGAAACAGAACGTCTGTTCGCCCGAAATGCTCAGCTAATTCTTGATAGCGGTAGTGGGTCGAACTGACACGTTCATGGATATCTTGTGCTAAGAAGTAGATATTTAGAAAACGGTCGCTAGCACCATCGATGTGTCCACGTTTTGAACGACTTAGTAGCGTTGCTTTACATTGGTTTAAGGCGGTGACAGTCGCAGCATTTAGATTCGCTTCGGCAATACGATGCGGCTGTGGAACTAAGTCTGATACTGGATGAAATAGATGACTTTTCGACTCAAGGTAGTTCGCTAGTTGCAAAAATACGTTGGCCAAGCTTTGTTGTACCGGTTGCATTGGCCAAATGATGTGCCAAATCATTGACATAAAATAGTACCAAGCTGATCCAGTTAATAGCAGCACGGGTTGGAACCAGAGGTTAACGCTTTGATGTGCGCCCAGCATGGTGTAAATGGCAATGAGTAGCGAACCAAATGCAATACTGGCATAACGAGGACCAATAGCTCCGAGAATGATAAAGCCAAAGGTTGAGATAAAAAGCCCAATAGCGAACAAGATTGGTGTATGAAACAAAAATTCGATCGAAAACGCCGCAATCGCAAAACAGATAAAAGTTAGTGTTAGTGACTTTATCCTACCAGTGAAACTGTCGTCACTTTCCGCCAATGCCGCTGCAATAACACCCAGAATAAGCGGTGTTATCCAAGTATTTAAGTCGAAATGCCAAGCTGGTATCACCACCCCTAACAGGGTGAGGAGTATAAGAATGCTGTAATTGACAGTTTTGTTCGCCCAATGTAGACGCAATTTGCTTGAGAGCTGCACGGTTATTCAACATATAAAAATAAAAAACTAGTGTAGCAGAAGCTTAAACTAACACCCTGATCAAAATAAAGAAAAGTGACTACTTGCTGAGAAAAGAAGCATTGCAGTATTGACATTAATTTTTCAATGGCCACAGTGATTGGTATATCATACTTACACCTTCATTAAAGAGCATAAAACAATGCAGCTAAGCGCAAATAAGACTGCACAATACCTAATTCAAAATGAATACCACCAAGTTGAACTAGAGCATGAACTTTTGATCATTGCTTCCACAGTTAGTGAAGAGCGTATTCCATTTAATGTTTGGAACGGTAAGGTTCGAATTAAACGTGGCTTAGTGTGGGGAACATTACAGTTTTTTGCTCATGAAGAAGAAGATATTCAGCAGTCTTGGTTAGTACAAGGGTTACCCTGGCCGCAATGTCGTCAGTTTGCTCATACTGCTGTGGCCGCTTATCAAGAGTGGCATCATCATCAGTGTTTACAGTTGAGCCAGTATTTGCCTCGCTGGGAGCTCGAACTTGAACGCCTTAAGCGTTTACCTTCATTTTTGCCCCACTCTTTATTAAATGCATGGATTGCTCAAGTTGAAGATGATTTCCAGACGATGGGGATGAATCTCACAGAAGCTCACCAGCGCTTACCCGATGCAATTGAAAAGTTATTGCCGTGGTTAACGGAACCGTCAACGTCTATCGCTGAGCGTAACCAAAGTTGGTTAGAAACAGAGCGCAAAAATTGGGAAGTGTTATTTTCTCAAGTAGAGCGTTCACCGCTCAATCTTTCCCAACAATATGCAGTGCTGCTTAATGATGATCACAACCTTATTTTAGCAGGCGCAGGTTCAGGTAAAACCAGTGTATTGACGGCACGTGTTGCGTATTTGCTGCAAAGTCACCTTGCTCAAGCTGAAGAGCTACTTTTAGTGGCATTTGGTCGTGATGCTGCAAAGGAAATGGAGCAGCGGATTGATGCTCGTATTGGTATGGCGGCTGAACAGGTGCGTGTTAACACCTTCCATCAACTGGGTTTGAAAATTCTAAACGACGTTGAAGATGGTGATGTTGTTATTTCACCGATTGCTTTAGATAGTAACTTAAAACAAGCGTGGTGCGTCGACTGGTTGAAAAAACATTGGATGACGCCCACCAATTTCAAGCGTTGGCAAAAGCATTTATCGAATTGGCCGATTGCTTATTTGGCCGGTGATGATGAGCTAGGCAGTCATGTTGAAAATCCAAAGCTGATTGCGTGGCTTGAAAAGCAACTTGATCAACTTGCGATGCTTGGCCTTGGGAAAAAAGAGCTACAACAACGTTTGATTGATCACCATGACTATACGCGCCTTAACAGCGAGCTTTCATTGTGCTGGCCTTGCTACCAAGCATGGCAACAAATGTTGAAAGAACAGAAGCAGATTGATTTCAATATTATGATCAGCCGTGCGACTGAATATGTTGTAAAAGGCAAATTTAAGTCGGCGTGGAAATTTATCATGATTGATGAATATCAAGATATTTCGCCGCAACGTATGGCGTTGATCCAAGCTTTGTGTGACCAAAACCCTCAAACATGCAATTTGTTCGCAGTTGGCGATGATTGGCAATCCATCTATCAATTTGCAGGATCTGATGTCGACTTAACCATGGGCTTTACTGAACGGTTCCCACACTCGACTGTTCATAATCTCGATACGACGTATCGCTTTAATGATCAGTTGGGAGCGGTGGCGAATCAATTTATCCAAGTGAATCCGAACCAAATTCGCAAAACGCTCAATAGTTTTAAGCAGCAAAAACAAAAGTCGGTATTTATTGCGCCAAGCAGTAATCTTGAGAAAATCTTGGATCAATTAAATCGTCAAGCCAGCCAGACGAAATCGGTGCTGCTGTTAGGACGTAACCACTACCACAAACCTGAATTGCTCAAGGATTGGCAAAACCATTATCGCTCGCTTGATATTGAGTTTATGACTTGTCATGCAAGTAAAGGGAAAGAAGCCGATTTTGTTATTATTGTCGGGGTCGATGAAGGCCAGTTCCCAGCTCGCGTCAAAGCGCTGCACATTGATGGTGCTTTAGCTCAGTCATCGGATGATTTCCCATATGCAGAGGAACGACGTTTATTTTATGTGGCGTTAACGCGTGCTAAAGAGAAAGTATGGATTACACACAGCGGCAGTGGTTCGATGTTCGTGCGAGAATTGTTATCGGGTGACTATCCTGTTGTGAAGCAGAAATGATCTGCCCCCTATGTTTAGGGGGCAGGATTTACCTTTCAACTCAACGTATGTAACTTAATATTCAGTTACATACGCTCAGCGAGATAGGCCTGATAGTCAGGAATTTCAATATCGACTTCTTGTTCAATTAGCTGTGATGAAAAGAGAAATTTTGCGCTAGCGCGGTTGGTGGCGACAGGAATATTCCACACGCTAGCAATTCGTAATAGCGCTTTGACATCAGGGTCATGCGGAACAGCGTTCAGTGGATCCCAGAAAAAGATCAATATATCAATTTTACCTTCCGAGATTAGCGCACCGATCTGTTGATCGCCGCCCATAGGGCCGCTGATCATGCTTTTGATAGCCAAGCCCGTTTCTTTACTGAGCATACTGCCGGTTGTACCTGTAGCGTATAAAAAATGACGTTGCAATTTTTCTTTATTTTCTTTAACCCAGCGAAGTAATTCTGGCTTGCAGTTATCATGAGCAACGAGAGCGACATGTTTATGCGCAGGCATAGTACGAGTCGTGTTTTGCATTGAAGTGTTCCTAATATTTTAAATAAGCACTTTAAATAACGAAATCGCCGCTTTTATTCAATCTCTTTTACGCTAAAAGTTGGCCTGTATTCGGATGGGGATAACGAATCTGCAATTATCTGCTTATTAAGTGAATGTGGTGTTAGCGGCTCAATGATGGGGGCTGCGTTTTTTTGATAAGTTTCATTATTCAAAAAAGCAGCCGCTTGCTGAATCGATAAACGCCCTTGTTGAACCATTTTATCTGTAGGGGAAAACTGTACTCGCCCACGCAATAACCCACGATAAACGCCGTGACTCAAGTAGGTGGAAACTAAGCCAATATTCTCTGTTTTGCCGGTTGTTCTTAATTCGCTAATAGCTGCTTCAATAGCCACTGCACTGCCTACGATGTAATTGATGTCAGGAATATCAATCGCTTGCTGGACTAAGTTGCGTTGTAGCTCTTTATCGTTGTCTGCCCATAAACTTTCGATTACCTCAATATCACTGCCTTTAATGGCACTATAAAACCCTCGCGTTACTGGCTTTGTGCCCCCGCTGACTTTAGGACCAAGCAGAAGTGCTATTTTGGTTGTTCCACTGCCTTTCGGGTGCTTATCGGCAAGGTATTTCCCTGCGTAGTAGCCCATCCAGTACCAATCGACACCGACTTGACCCTGCAGTAATTGAGATTGTGTTTTATCCAAAAAAAGGTGATTGACTACAGAAAAGACAGGCGTTGAACCTACATATTGGTTTAGTTCAGAAAAGTATAGATCGGGTGACACGGTACCTAAAATAATCGCATCGGCTCCCCAGCGGACACATAATGACAGTTGCTCTTTTTGGCGTTCATGGTTTGGATAACCGCCAGATTCTAAGACGCGTAAATTCAGTTTCTGCTTTTGAGCTTCATCAACCATGCCATAGTTGACTGACAACCAGTAAGAATCTTTAAGATGCGGGTACAAGGCGCATACTTTGTTTGGTGTATCGGCAATAGCAGAACCGGTAAATAGGGTAAGAAGCACGGCTGCTAGCGAACGTAAAAGGCATTTGGATATCAATCGCATTAGGGATTCATTGGCATAACAAGAATAAACACTGCAAAATATAGCCTATTCCGTCTTGCTTAAGAAGTTATGTTTAAGGTTGAGTGTCATGCGATTAGCTAAGGCCAGTATTGGTAGAAAATTAATGTTGTCCTTTTCAGCGATGGCATTACTGGTTTTGATGTCAGCGTTGATTGGCGTATTTGGTTTTTCTTTGGTCGCAAAGACAGAGCGTGATGTAGTAAATAGCGCTATTCCATCAATGTTAGAAGCTCGTCAAGTTTCAGAACTAAGCAGTCGAATTATCGCATCTGTACAGACATTAACCAATGCAAAAACGGAACAAGAACGCAAGCAATCAGGTAAGGAGTTATTCGACCAGTTAGACTCTTTACTCGGTCATATCAAACAATTAGGAGCGGATTCTTTTGATTCAGAACTCCTGACGCGTTTAGAAAGCCATGTGCAAAATGTTATTGATGCGCTGGCGCAACTCGGCATTACCGTTGAGCGCAAATTGTATATTGCGGATGACTTAGATATTCGAGTTGAAGAGATGCGTCAGTTAACGCAGCAACTCGAAGAACTAACGCGCACACAAGTGTTGAACACGAGTACCATTGCGGTAGCCAATATCACGCATATTTATGACTTATTGCAGGCAAATAAAACACAGCAAGTTTATCAAGCGCTTGATGCATTGGTTGAGGTTGATTTAGATCTTTCTGAACGGTTGCACGAGTTGCATCTACTTGCCTTTAAGATGTTGAATCATATCGAAGAAATACGTACCGCCACCAACGTGGAACGTATTGAGCAAATCCAGAGCGAGTTCTTACACAACCTTTCTATTATGCAAAGGCGTGTTCAAGTAGTGGAAGATCCAACCCGCTCAAAACAAATGCTCGCACTGGTTAACGATCTACAAAAGCGCACTGTAGTCTTTGATGTTTTACAGCAGCGTTACCAGAATGAGCAAGCGGCTTTAACTCTGATGCAAAACACTTTGCGGCAGTTATCTGAATTAAATACTACCGTTAACCGCTTAGTGGATGACTCCAACCAAACGACCACCAATGCTGTTGAGGCACTGTCGAGTACCTTAAATTTGGCTCAATTAAGCTTAACTATTTTGACGTTGATCGGTTTTTTAGTGGCGGTCTTGATCATGTGGAAAGTCGTTTATCTTTCGGTTGTTAAGCGCTTAGCGCAATACTCTTCAGCGTTGCTTTCTATTGCTCAAGGTCAGTTACAAGTTGAGTTGACTGTGAAAGGGAGTGATGAGCTTGCGCAAATGGGTAAGGCTATTATCACCGCAAGAAACACAGCCAATGCGCTAAAAGAAGTTGCACAAGCGGAAGTGAAAGCCAAACGAGAGTTACAAGAGCACAAAGAACACTTGGAAGAGGTGGTGACTGAGCGCACCCAACAATTACAACAGGCGAATGTTAAGCTAAATGCAGAGGTGTTGAATCACACCAAGGCCCGTAACCAAGCAGAACAGGCCAACCGTGCGAAATCGGCTTTTCTTGCGACGATGAGTCATGAAATTCGCACGCCGATGAACGGCGTATTAGGGACAGCTCGTTTACTCCAAGATACTCCATTGACCAGCCAGCAAAGTCATTATGTAGATGTCATCAACCGTAGTGGTAGCACATTACTGGCTATTTTGAACGATGTATTAGACTACTCAAAAATTGAGGCAGGGTACTTGGAAATTCGCCCTACTAATTTTAATTTGCATCGTATGGTCGAAGATATTTATCAACTGATGGAAGGGCGCGCGCAACAAAAAACACTTGAATTTACTAAGCAGATTGAAAGCGAGGTTACGTCTTTCTGGTTTGGTGACGTGACTCGTTTAAGTCAGGTTTTGACCAATTTAGTCGGTAATGCCATCAAATTCACCGACCAAGGTTATGTCGATATCTACGTTAGTATTGATGCTGATAACTCTGAAAAGGTGATATTCGAAGTGGCTGATTCAGGGATAGGGATTCGTGAAGATGAACAAGAAAACCTGTTCGAAGCGTTTACTCAAGCTACGGGGGGTGTTGGCCATAAAGGGGGAACAGGGTTGGGTCTAGCGATCAGCAAACGGATCGTAGAAGCGATGGGCGGCGAGCTGAATTTGGAATCCGAATCGGGTAAAGGCAGCCGATTTTGGTTTTCTGTACCACTAAAACATGGAGAAGCGATAACCGTTCAGCCAACTCAGTCAACCTCATCTGTGCACGCTAAAGTGTTATTAGTAGAAGATAATCCGGTAAACAGCATGGTTGCTGAAGGTTTCTTGGTACATATGGGGCATGAGGTGCTAACCGCCAAAGATGGCGCTGAAGCGCAAGTATTGTTTGCACAGCAACAGTTTGATATCGCATTACTTGATATCAATTTACCCGATTGCAATGGGGTTGAGCTTTTGGCGCAATTGAAATGTTTAGAAGTCAATCGAGCAGAGCACAAATCAACTCCGATGATCGCCGTATCTGCTCATGTTTTTAACGAAGAGGTCGAGCAATATTTGACAGCAGGTTTTGATGGCTATCTTCCTAAGCCGATTGTAAAAGAAGATCTTGAACAGATAATCCAACGTAGTCTTGAAGGCAAACCGTTACCACTCACTCAAGATTCAAATCCATCAAACCATGTTGAAGCTAAATGCACTGTGATTGATAACCGTATTGTGCTGGCCGACATTGATGTTCTCGGCCATGAGAAGATGCAACAGATCGTGGAGTTGTTCGCCAGCAGCGCCAGTGAGGCGCTGCTAGAGTTACAGCATCACGCGGACAATGGCGAGCAAATTAAGTTGATCGTACACAAACTTAAGGGCTCTGCCGGTAGCTTGGGTTTAGATGCTTTGTTTGATGCGTGCCTTGAGATAGAAAAAAATAGTGCCCCAGAGAAAGTTTACCAAATGCAACGAGTAAAGTTAGAAAAGGTAGTGGCGTTGTCAGTGCAAGCGCTTAGGGCTTTTTTTTAATTAAACGCTAGGCGGTTAAACTAGCGAGTACGGATAGCGTAATTAACCCTTGTGCGGTGTAATACGTTACCATGACTACATGTCGAGAGAAATGAGAAGCAGAGCGAAACCTATCAATGGCAAGTACTAAGTCAGACATCATAAACATTAATGCTCCAACCAAAGCCAATAGCCCCGCCGATGAGCGATAAGCCACCCAAAACTCGGCCGCTGATGCAGTCATAGCCACAATTACAACAATGTAGAGAGCGACTGGAATGATCATCGCACCTAAACTGGGTAGTAGCAGTAAAAATACCAATACACCAACCGCTAGGAATCCTGCGGGTATCCACCAAGTGATGGACTCTATCGTTTGTAAAAAGCCGATGCTATAGGCAATGTGCGCAAACAAAAAACAGCTTAATCCAGCAACAAACTTATCTTTTGGGTGCATCAAAAAAGCGTCGCCCATCGCTGAAAGCAGTAGTCCCACAAGCACCCATAAACCGAATGAATTATTCATGGCATGAAAGGATAATTCACTGATACCAGCAAGATACAGTGACGTGGCCATTAACAGTATTGGTAGCGGTTTGCTAATATAAAACAACCACCTAGGCCCACAGCTGATCGAAAATAAATGAATAATACAAATAACGATGATGATTGGCCACATAGGTTTTCCATATAGGTTTTCTACAAACAAAAAAGCAGCGCCTATCAGCGCTGCTCGGATTGTAACAGAATATATTTCATGGAATCTTATTGATGCACTAAACGTATCTAATTAGATGATAGCCTGCTCTAATATTTCACGAGATCTTTCAATGGTAATTGATTGTTGCTCACCTAACACGACCATGCCATGAGCTTCTAGTTGTGCAATTACTGCGTCGACCGCTTCTTGTTTGCTGCTGTTGTGGTCAGTAAATTGAGTTGCAACATTTAAGCTATGGTAAAAGGCTTCGATAGCGTCAATAGTGCGTAGTGCTAGGTCTTCGCCAACTGGTAGAGCAAATACATTTTTGCCCATTTGCTCTAACTTAGCCCGTTTGTTTTCAAGCTGATTACGCAACAAAGAAGGTTGCACAATAGCCAAAGAACGCGCGTGGTCTACATGCCACAAGGCCGTGAATTCATGACCAATCATATGCGTCGCCCAGTCTTGAGGAACACCGCTACCAATTAAACCATTCAGTGCTTGGTTTGCAGTCCACATCAGGTTAGCACGCCACTGATCGTTGTCTCTTTCTGCGTATTGTTGGCTAAGTGCCAACAGGTTTTTAAGGAGCGTTTCAGCATAGCCGTCTTGAACCATCGCATTGGTTGGTAGAGTAAGGTACTGCTCGCAAACGTGTACCCATGCGTCTACCAAGCCATTGATCAACTGGCGTTCAGGTAATGACTTCATCACATCTGGATCAAGTACAGCAAATTTCGGTTGAACCGCTGGTGCCATGAATGCCAGCTTATCTTGTGTCTCAGCTTTGGTGATTACCGCGCCCATATTGGATTCAGAGCCTGTTGCAGGCAAAGTTAAGATTGCACCAATAGGTGTCGCTTCAACAACTTGGTGCTTGCCGAGCATAATATCCCAACCATCACCATCATATTTAGCGGCGGCTGCAACGTATTTTGAACCATCAATCACTGAACCACCACCAACGGCAAGAATAAAATCGATACCTTGTTGCTTCACTATCGCTACGGCTTTGTCGAGTGTTTCCTTGGTTGGGTTTGGCTCTACACCGGCAAACTCAACCCAGTTGTGATTTGCTAGTGCACTGACGACTTGATCGTACACACCATTGTTCTTGATTGAACCTCCGCCATAAATAACCAAGGTTTTTTTATCTGTAGGGATTGCACTGCTGATCGCTGCAATTTGTCCTTGGCCGAAATGAATTTGGGTAGGGTTAACATAAGTAAATTTCATTATTCTCACCTTTTTATGCTTCTAAAAATGGAGGTAACCCTCCAAGGCAGTGTTTTTACGAAGTGCATATTAGTACTGAATTGACGTTGAATATAGACCGATTTCTCGAAATAAATTGCCTAATTCTATTTGATTGGTATCCTTTGGCCATATTATCACTTTAGGGGGTGTCATGAGCGAACTCGCGCAACTGATGCAACAGTACGTAGAAAAACAGTCTTTAGATCAACTGGAGGGAATTCACCAGACGGTTATTGCTGGCGTATGGTTTTACCGCAGTAGCCTGGGTAATCAACGGCAGCCGTTTGTTTATCAGTCAGGCATTATTCTTTTAGGTCAAGGGCATAAACAGATTCATATTGGAGGCAACCCTGTCCACTATGGGCCGAATGACTATTTAGTGGTAGGCGTTCCATTGCCATTAGAATGTGAAGCTTTTGCCACAGAAAACGAACCGTTGCTGGGTTTAACCATCAATATTGACCATTCGATGTTACTCAAACAGGTAAGTAAGCTTGAAGAGTCGGGTTTTTATCGAAACTGCAGCGATAAAACATCGAAATGTGGTCTTAAGTCGGTAGAAATGAACAAAGAAATGCTGGCGAGCACTATTCGCTTAATGTCCGCATTGGTGAATGATCTGGAAGCGAAAGTTCTGGGAGAGGCGATACTTGAAGAGATCGTATTTCGTGCCCTAACCAGCAGTGAAGGGCATGTGTTGTTTGATCTCGCTCATCAAGAAGGTCATTACGCACGTGTAGCGAAAGCACTGAGCAAAGTCCATCAAGAGTATGATCAATCAATTACCGTGCAGCGATTGGCTGAAGAGGCCAATATGAGCGTTTCTGCATTCCATCAAGCTTTTAGAACCGTCACTTTAGAGTCTCCCTTACAATATTTGAAGAAAGTACGACTCAATAAAGCCAAAGAGCTTATTCATGTGGAAGGCAAAAGGGTCAATGATGCCGCACGTATGGTCGGTTACACCAGTGCATCACAATTTAGTCGAGAATATAAAAGACACTTCAACGAAACACCAAGAGGAGTTCAGCGATAAAAGAGGAAAGATAAAACATAAGGTTTACTCTTTTATTGTTACGAGCACTGCGACATTATTCCCCAAGTAGTGACGATAGCAACGAATCGTCATTGTTCCTCCTAAAGAATGCTAGTCACGTTCTGCCTACAAGCCCTTATTTGAATCAATCTATGCTGAATTCAATAGGGGCTTTATTTTTCATCACATTAATCAGAATTCATCCACTAAAAAAGCCGTTATGTGCTAAACCTAAAGAGTAGACAAATCGTCATTCAAGGGAATTAGGCAATGGATCTTTTTGCAGATTATCAGCAAGAAAATGGAAGTGAGCATAAGGTCTCATATGAGCCAAAAGTTGAAATTAGGCCATGGTATGTGCTGCTTGTGGATGATGATGAACAGATGCACCAAATTACCCGTTTGGCACTAAACGGTTTTACATTTCAAGGCCGACCTCTTGATCTCATATCCGCAATGTCAGGCTCTGAGGCTCAAGATAAACTGAGAGAAAACGACGATATAGCTTTAGCATTAATCGATGTTGTCATGGAAACGGAACATGCTGGTCTGGAATTGGTAAAATATATTCGTGAAGTGTGTAATAACAAGATGATTCGCTTAGTGCTTCGTACAGGACAGGCGGGTCAAGCACCTGAAGATACTGTTATCCAAGAGTACGAAATTGATGATTATAAAGAGAAGACCGAACTCACGACGCAGAAGCTTAGAACGCTGCTGTATTCCATGCTTCGTGCTTATCGTGACTTATGTTTGATTAAAGAACAAAAAGAAGGCTTGAGCCGTGTCATTCAAGCTTCTGCCAATGTGCAAAATACCACTACATTGAAAACTTATGCTGAGTCAGTACTGGGGCAACTAACTTCACTTCTTAAACTTCATTCGTCAGCTTTTTACTGCATTGTTCAGCCTAGGCCGGAGGGGGAGGAGTGCCGAGCGCTGACATTAGCGGCTACTGGCGACTATATTGATTTTTATTCTGAGTGCAACCTCGGGCGTTTACCCGACCTAGTTGCGACTCGTTGTCGGTATGTATTGAATTCCCAGCAATCACAAGATTTTGGTGATGCTTCCGTTTTATTCACAACGGATGATCGTGGCGTAGATAACTTACTGTACATTAATATTGAAGATGATTTGTGTGAGCTTGATAAACAGCTACTGGAGATCTACATGCACAACATCGGACTGACCTTTGAAAAATTAAACTTGTTAGTCGACCTGCGGGAAACCTCAAAAGAGCTAGTGTATAACTTAGCCAATGCGGTTGAAGCGCGGAGTAGAGAAACCGGTGCACATGTACAGCGAGTTTCTCTGATCAGTGAAAAACTAGCTGTATTGTATGGTTTACCGGAACAAGAGGTAGATATGCTCAAGAGTGCCTCACCGCTACACGATATCGGTAAGGTTGCCATTCCAGACAGTATTTTGCATAAACCAGGCAAGTTGGACGCGCAAGAATGGGAGATTATGCAAAAGCACGTTGAATATGGAGTGGAAATTTTAAGTCGATCCAAGC
The DNA here is from genome assembly GCF_029478545.1 of Vibrio sp. 1180_3. Taxonomy (NCBI): domain Bacteria; kingdom Pseudomonadati; phylum Pseudomonadota; class Gammaproteobacteria; order Vibrionales; family Vibrionaceae; genus Vibrio; species Vibrio sp. 1180_3. The sequence goes on along the minus strand of NZ_SJFM01000010.1, from coordinate 31,079 downwards.
GTCGCCTGATTGCCGTCGCAAAAGAAATTGCGGCTACTCACCATGAAAAGTGGGATGGAACGGGTTATCCCCACCAATTGATCGGTAATCAGATACCGATCAGCGGTCGTATTACTGCATTAGCCGACGTATTTGATGCATTGGGTTCTAAGCGAAGTTACAAAGAACCGTGGACAGATGATGCCATTATGCAAGAAATTGTTGCCCAAAAAGGGAAACATTTTGATCCAGACTTAGTTGATCTGATGATAGAGCATTGGGATGACTTTATTGCCATTCGTAATCAACTACCCGATTAGTCATTTGTTTTGAATTAAACTTTGTTTATCAATATTGCATCACCGCCAATGGCGGTGATGCATGTTTAAGGCTTTATATGCTGTTCTAGTGTCTTAGGTAGGGTGAAAGTGTAATGTACGCCTTCATCGACATCTGATTCAAATAGCAACTGGCCACTCAGCTTTTGCTTCATCAAATTAAAGACGAGATTCAAACCTAGCCCCGAGCCACCTTTGCCTCGCTTAGTAGTATAAAAGGGCTCAAAAATTTTGTGGTGCAAAGCAGGCTCAACACCGCAGCCGTTATCTTGATACTCTAAAATAATATTATCTTGTTGCTGATAGAAACGAATTGTTATTTCCGGATTTGGCTGCTGTGCAAAAGCATGGTTAATGCTATTCATCACTAAATTGGAAACAATTTGAGTCAACACACCCGGTAAACTATTCATAGTGATTGTTTCATCGCCTTCTATATTAGGCACAACGGGCACCTTGCGTGTTTCTGGATGAAGACTTGCAATTAGGGCATGCAGAACTTGATGAATAGAAAACTGACTTCGACTCTCAGAGACTTGATCAACCGCTGTTTGTTTGAAGTCTCGTACCAGTTTTGCTGCCCGGTTTAGGTTGCTTTCCAACATTTGAGTCGTGTCATTCATGCGCAGCATCAACGATGAAAACTGACTGCTGGTCAGTGTTTGGTCGGCAAAGGCTTTATTCAGTTCGTTTTTGATGTCGTTAATCACCGATGTTGCGGTTACGGCAATACCTAGTGGTGTATTGACTTCATGAGCGACCCCTGCAACTAGCCCACCTAATGCGGCCAGTTTTTCTGATTCAATCAACTGACTTTGTGTTTCCTGTAGCTGTTGCATGCTCTGTTTTAGGTCTGAAGTTCGCTGTTGAAGATCAAGCGTTCGTCGCGCAACTTGCCGCTCTAAGTTTTGGTTGAGCTCTTCAAGTTCGGTTTGCGCTAGTTTTAATTCAGTGATGTTAATTGCTGTACCTCTAAAACCGATGAATTGCTCATTACGATAGCGTGCAATCGCCTGAAACATGAGATATTGCGTGACACCGGAAATAACGATATTTTCTTTACACTTGGAAAAGTCTTCTTTTTTTTCAAGAAGATGTAAAAGGTGCTCCAAATCTTTAAATTGCGTTAGTTCGGAGAGGAATGGCTTCTCATTTGCCGCAATGTTTAATGCATGGCGCATTGGTTCTGAAGCATAAATGAGCTGATTGGATGCGTTTGTCTCCCATAACCAATCTGATGAAACTTCGGTGAAATCTGCAAGTCGCTCTTGTTCAAACTTGATATTGTTGTACAGCGTTGTCAGATTGGTTGTAATTTTATTGGTCTCATCGGCTAACCATACCAATTCATCGTGGTGTCCCATGATCCACTTTTTATGTACTAGCTGAAGAGGTTTAGGTGGGTGTCGAGGGTTGTATTTACGTAAGTAGTTAGCAATGGCAAATAACCTTCGATTCACGCTTTCGTGGAAAATCATTAGAATCACATAACATACAAAAACAGTCTTCATCGCGTTCACGACAAGTACAATTAAAAACTGCCGAATAAGATAGGTATAGATTTCTTGAGCATTGGACTCAATGTAGATAGTGCCTACTTGCTCTTTAATGCCAGTATCAGGGTTTAGGTAGAGCATGGGATAGCTGTTTTTTAAGACACGTTCAGTTACTTTATTACCAGCACTGAAGTGATAATTCCCAGAAGAGATGAGCAAATAATCAATTTTGGGTAAATTAACCAGACCATCCAGACGTTGTTGAAGGGTCACGAGATCATAACTCCACAAAGCAGTGGCCAGTAGATCGGCATGAACAAATTCTATTTCGTGATGACGCTGAGCGACGTCATTAAACTCACGATTATAGTCGAAATAGGTTTGTGCTAGGGTGGTCATTAACGTTACTAGCCCACTGAGAATAACTAGAAAAATAATGATTCGCCGGCCAATATGGCTAGAGATCGGGCTGCTATCACTCTCTTCAAATTGACGACTTCTATTCATTTCTCTACTCATGTTTTGGCGTGATGTATTTCAGTATAGATGCTGAATCTAAAGTATGAATGAGGGGGTATTGGCTACACTTAACAAAATAAATCAAATTATTGGAGATAACTCATGCGTTGGATGTTGTTATGGTTGCTGATCAGTCCTTCGGTTTTGGCAGAAAAAATTTTAGTCATTGAAAGTTATCACCAACACAACGAATGGGATCAAAGTTATCTGAAGGCCCTTAAGCATACGTTAACACCTCGCTATGAACTCGAAAACTTTGAGATGAACACCAAGCGAATTCCTGCTAGTCAATATTCGGTAATGGCTGAAAAAGCATTCGCGGCCTATCAACAGGCTAAACCTGATGTAGTGGTGCTGGGTGATGATAACGCTTTAGTTTATATGTTGCCGAAACTGTATAACGAGCCGATTTCAATTGTATTTCTGGGGATCAATGACAACCCGAGAAAACTCATTATGCAATACCAAGGACAAGCCAAAGTCACGGGGATATTAGAACGACCTCTGTTTGTGAAAACCATGGGCGAAATAGGCCGTATGCTGGAAGAGGATAAGCGAAAAGTACTCGTGCTGTTTGACTCTGGTAATACCGCGAAAATCGCTTTGGAATATATGAAAACTCAAGTCAGTATGATTGAGAATAATTTAGGCATCACAACGGAGATTTCCTCGATCACTACTGATAGAGAATGGTATGAACAGATTAATACAGCGAATAAAAGAGGCTTTGGTGCGATTGTTGTCGGTTTATTTCAAACACTAATGGATGACGCTGGGAATCATGTTGATGCTGAAAAAATCATGACATGGACCAACCAAAATACCCAAGTACCGCTATTCGGTTTTTGGGACTTTTCGATTGGTAAAGGCAAAGCCGCTGGTGGCGTTGTACTTGCAGGAAGTGATCAAGGGCAGATGGCCGCTGATATAGTGGTCCGCATTTTGGATCACAATGAAGATGCAAGCCAAATACCAATACAAATAGGGCTACAAGGAAAAGCAATTTATCACGCGGACGAAATGGCGCGTTGGGGGTTATCGATACCTAAAGGCTGGACTGCGATAGAGTGATTCTTTTCATTGCACTTGTTTTTACTTAGACTGACGCTTTTACTAGTCAAAAAGAGAGTCGACATGGAATTGAACGAACTGCTCACCTTGTTAACACGGCAGCCTGACAGCATAGTCTTTAGCCAAGTGATTGAAACCATTGATGAGAATTATCACTTTACACCAACGGAGTTTAAAAATGGTGAAATTCTCAATGCGGAGAATCAAAACAATGGCTCATGCAAAATTTTTGCTTTTGCACAATTACAGCAGTTAGATAAGGCGCAAACATTGGCTTGTTTTGGTGACTATTACCGTAAAGATGTTCTGCAAAACCCAGAGAATGATGATCACCAAAACATTCGAAACTTCATTGAATATGGTTGGGATGGTATCCAGTTTTCTAATCAAGCCTTAAGTAAAAAGTAGGAATAGAAGAGGGAGGCTATACGCCTCCCTGACCACTTTAAATTGCCAATGGCATTTCATTGGATGGGTCTTGTTTGCTGTAGACTCGAATCAGTCCTAGAGTCGCAAACACCGACATCAATAGCATTAAACCACCTAATGGCATTTGGCTATGAGCTGGAATGGCTGATGCCAACAGTGTTGCTAAACCTGCGCCTAGGTTTTGCATGCCGCCTAAGACTGCGCCGCCTGTTCCTGCGTGATAAGGCAGTGGAGTTAATGCTCCTGTTGTCGCAGCAGGGAATAAAATACCCGCCCCTAGGAAATAGACCGTAGCCCCACCAATTAAAGTGAGTGCCGTTGTTTTCTCAAACAAGCCTGGAATAAACACCACGAGCGAGCCGATGGCTATCGCAACTAGTCCAACGTACAGCGCACTTTTTTCATTAACGCGCTGTGCAATAACACTCGACAATCCGGCACCAATTAAATAGCCAGGAATTGGTAGTACAAACAACAAACTTACGGTTGTCGCTGGTAATTGTAATACACCGCCCAATAGCACACCTGCCGCTGCTTCAAACACCGCAACGCCAGAAAAGGTTGCCACAAGGCAAATTAAGTAACCTTGAAAACGTCTGTCACTTAGTACATAACGATAGCTGCTAGAGACGCGCTCATGTTTTCTCAGGTTTTTCGGTAAGGTTTCCACCATACTGGTCATCATGGTAATGATTACCGCAATGGCAAATAGTGACAGAAAAAGATAACTAGAACGCCAACCAAAGCTTTCAGTTAAATAGCCGCCCAATACAGGAGCAATAAGTGGTGAAAAGATCACACACATGCTGATCAAACTATTTGCTTTATGCAGTTCTGCCCCAGAAAAGCAGTCGCGCGTTAGGGTACGAGACATTGCGCCACCGCAACCAATACCTAGCCCTTGCACAAAACTACCCGCTAAAAACCATTCATATTGATTGGCAAACAAAGCCAATATTGAACCTACGATGTAAATCAACAAACCAGCAATAATAATAGGTTTGCGGCCAAGTCGATCTGACAATGGTCCGTAGACAAATTGCGATAAACCATACGGAATTAAGTAACACGCCATAACGGCTTGCAATGATGCTGGCGTAACCAAAAACTCACCCGCCATATGACCAATGGATGGGACATACATAGTTTGTGTCATTTGACCAACAGCGGTCAAAATCGCAATTAAAAACGTCAGCTTCACTAATGGAAACGATGCGGACATGATGAATCTCCTGCACAAAAATGCAACAACGGAATGAGAGTTAAATGGATACTGAAACTAATGATAATATGAGAAAGAGTAGCTCTTTCGGTGCGAGATATTAGTAGGGGTTTGGCTGTTTATCAATCGAAAAGTGTGATCTCAAGCAAGATAAAAATCTATAGGAATCATTAGTTAAACTAATCCAAAAATCACACAATTGGCAGTGATGTAAGGCAGTGTCGACATAAGCATTTTGCATGATTATCAAGCGATGAGGTATCTCTATCTTCTAGCTCAAAACACCAGCAGGTAGTTTTACCTTCACTGATGTCACAATGAGCGCTTTGTTTACAACTTGGGCAGCGGTGGGTTCCTTGGTCACGTTTCAGTTTTGTCATGATCTCATCGCGTTGTTGCACAGAAAAGTTACGCCACTGTACAATTTCTTGCATTGTGCGGTGGCAACCAGAGCATATTCCACCTTCATTTTTACACGCTGCAATACAAGGAGTTTTCATCAACTTAAGCCTAGTTATTTTGGGAAGCTTGGATTGTATATCATCTTGTATGGATTGTTTACCTTGAAAGGTTAACACGACCTAGTATTCACAATACGTATAAGGTAGGATTGCCGACCTTTTTTTGATGCTAGGAAACAATAATGTTTATTGGTTTTGATTACGGTACGGCAAACTGTTCTGTGGCGATGATGCAAAATGGGCAGCCCACATTGCTGCCGATAGAGGGAGAGAGCTACTACATTCCTTCGACTATTTGCGCTCCGACGCGTGAATCTGTCTCTGAGCATTTATTTCGCCACCATAACATCAAACCGAGCGACAAAATTGGCGAACAGGTATTAAGAAGAGCGATCAACTTCAACCGTGAAGAGAGCATCGACCTTGCTGTACAAGATATCGCGTTTGGACAAGCTGCACTGGATCTCTATTTACAAGATCCAAGAGACATCTACTATGTGAAATCTCCGAAATCGTTTTTAGGCGCATCGGGTTTGCACGATGTTCAAATCAGCTTTTTTGAAGATTTAGTCTGCGCCATGATGGTTAACATCAAACAACAAGCAGAGCTGAACGTAAAGCAGAGCATTCAAAACACGGTTATTGGTCGCCCGATTAACTTTCATGGCCGAGGTGGTGAAGATGCCAACCGTCAGGCTGAAGCGATTTTAGCAAGGGCAGCTAGACGTGCTGGTTTTAAGCAAGTCAGTTTTCAGTTTGAACCAGTTGCCGCGGGTTTGGAGTATGAAGCAACCCTTGAACAAGACAAAACAGTGTTAGTGGTCGATATCGGTGGTGGTACCACAGACTGCTCACTGATCGAAATGGGGCCAAGTTGGCGAGGTCGCGATGACCGCAGTGCCAGTTTGTTGGCTCACAGCGGGCAACGAGTGGGCGGGAACGATCTGGATATCTACCTTGCGTTCAAACAGTTGATGACACCGTTTGGCTTGGGCAGTAAAGCCGTATCAGGAATTGATATGCCGTTGACTCAGTTTTGGAACCCGATTGCGATCAACAATGTTGAAGCGCAACGTGATTTTTATTCTCAACAAAACCTAGCGGCACTTAAGTTATTGCATAAAGAGGCGCAGCAACCAGACAAATTGGCAAGACTACTTAACGTTTATTTCGAAACGTTGGGTTATCACATTGTGCGCCGAGCTGAAGAAGCGAAGATCGCGCTATCGGACCTTCCTCAATGCCAGGTGATGCTCAACCTTTTGTCTGAACAGGTTGCAGTTGATATTAAACGTGAACAGATGATCGAAGCGATTGAATCACCAAAATCAAAAATGGTCGATCTAGTGAAAGAAGCTGTCGAGCAAGGCGGGGTAAAACCCGATGTCATTTTCATGACGGGCGGCTCGGCGCGTTCCCCTATATTGCGCCAAGCTGTTGAACAGCAACTGCCACATGTGCCAGTGGTAAGCGGCAACTATTTTGGCTCAGTAACTGCGGGTTTAGCTCGCTGGGCTGAAATCTGTTATCGCTGATAGGGTTGTGCCCTTGGTTTTTGATGCGTTGGCGGTTGATAGCTGAGTGACGTATCGTGTTTCATCAGCACATTACTGGCCACTAAGCTACCAATGCAGATAAAGCCGAGAGCTCCCCAAGTGAAAGTGGTGGGTATTTCTCCGAAAATAGGAATTGCTAACAGTGCTGCTATGGCCGGCGTTGCCGACCCAATAGCGGCCGAGCGTTCTGCACCTAATGTGGATACTGCATATAAGTAGGTGAATGCTGCAATTAAACCCGCTCCGACGCCTTGCAACAGTATATGCCCAATCACTGTCTTCCATGGCCAATCAATCAAAGGTGTGACGGCTAAATAGCTGTCTAGCACCCCAATTGATACTAACAGTACTAGTGCAATTACTGATAATAATGAAATAAACCCAGCACTGACTAAAGCATGCAAATTTGCCACTCGCGCGCAAATGGTAAAAATAGCCCACATCAAACTGCCCATTAGAAACAACATATGGCCTGTAAGACGGTTTGATGCAAAATCAGTCATACCTGAATACAGAAAAAGGGCCACACCTATCATGATCAGAACCAGTCCAATGATTCTGTGAGTGCTTAATGGTTGCTTAAACAGCATAACTGCAATGCCAGAGACAAATAAAGGCAGCACGCCCGGCACGAGTGCACTTCCATCAGCAACAGGCACGTAGTGCATCGCGTGACTTGCCACTAACAAATACGGTAAGCCACAACCTAAAAACATACCCAGTAAATAACGATTAGAGACAGCTTGCACATTTTTTCTTGCTTTCCATAGCAATGGAAATAGAACAATGGCAGGCAAAAGAAAACGTGTAAGGGCTATATCTGCTGGCGTCAGGTTACTGATTGCACCGCCTTTCAGAGAGAGAAAAAAACCAGACCATAGTAAAAGGGTTGTAATTATTGCCAGATAGCCAGAGATCATAATGGTATTAACATTCAGTTAGGATGTTTAACAATTATCTATCGATCTGCACGCTTTTATCTGGCAAATTAGCGCTTGATTATCATTATTTTTGCCAAAATCAGTTAAAAATTAGAGGTTTTGGGGTGGAATTTATCAAGGATTACAAAGTGGATAAGATAGATCGTCGAATGTTGGACTTGTTACAACAAGACGGCCGCCTAACAACGGCCGAATTGGCAGATAAGGTAGGTTTGTCGCCTTCTCCTTGTGCTAGGAGGTTGAAACGTTTAGAAGAAAGTGGGGTGATTGATGGTTATCAAGCGAGCTTAAATCGCCAGGCTATTGGGGTCGGTATGACGGTGTTTGTTGAAGTCAGCCTTAGCAACCACCAAGCTAGCTCGATTGAGGATTTTGAATCTGCTGTGCTTGATATGGAGGAAGTGATTAGTTGTCATGTGGTATCGGGTGCGTACGATTACCTTCTGGAAGTGGTGAGCCGAGATTTAATAGGCTACGAGAGTTTTACTCGTAAATTACAACGTCTGGAAAACGTCAAAGATATCCACACTCATTTGGCAATCCGACAAGTAAAAGCCGCTAGCGCTATGCCTATATGGATTGTATAGACTGATACTGCGAGCGGCTGTGGATGTATTTTCAGTCAGTGATTATTGTCAAAAATGAAATTGCTTAAGTGATGTCTTGATTATTTGATCAGCAATGAACTTATGCGTAGCTGTGGTTGGGTGAGTGACTCCCCAGAACACATATTTATCCGAACCATGATACGCACAGTCATTGGTCAGGCTATGGCTATAGAGATAATCTTTTGCAGAACTACGATTAATATCTAAACAAGCATCGGATGAATTTTCAAAGCCATAATGTTGAGGATTTGATGCTAGGTTTTCAAACAGGGTGTACGCATCAAACAGCGCGATATTGATCCCTTGCATTTGATAATAAAGTGCTTGTTCTTTGATGAACATGTTGAAAGATTTAATTTTCGAGCTAACTTTAGCCATTTCTTCCGCAGTAGAGTATTTGAATTGAGGTGCTCTGGTTGCATCGGGTAATGTAAATAAAATGATATTTTTCGCCCCGGAATCGACAAGTCTTATCATCGCGCTACTAAAATCGGCTTTTACTTCAGGGACTTCGCGGTTGTAATTCATAAAGTCATTTAAACCGAACTCTAAGGTAAATAGCGTGTTTTCAGGATGATAATTTTTTGCCATCTTCATATAAGTGAGATACGAAGTGACTTGGTTATACACCCCAGTTAAAGCAATGTATTGATTGCGCCCCGCAGCACCACCTACAGCCCAATTATATAACGGTAAATTTTTCTCTTTTGCCAAATACTCAGTCCACACCAAACCGTTAGAGAAATGCCCTAAAAACCATGAATTAGGATTAGGAAACGTCCATTGTGCAGCGTTAAATATATTACCTGTATCAGAAAGGCTGTCACCGAGAGCGACGACTCTATTAATTGATGGTGATGAATTTTGCTGATCATTAGTCCAAATGGAATGGTTATAAGATAAGCGGTTATCTGCCGCAAAATAAGTTATATCGGCAGTGTCATGGGAGACATCTAATGTGTTCTCACAACGCTGCTTAATTTCTTGCTGGGGTGTGTCGGTGTAGAACATATTTTTAAATCTAACCGAAGACCACCAATAGCCATCAATCGTATAATAATCACCGTTGTCATCCAGTGCCCATTCCCAATCGGTTGCTGGGTCATCATTACTTGCAGCAGGTCGATACCAGCAGCGTACATAAGTGTAGGTTTGCTTACTTTGTGTGCTCGTTATTTCACCAGCGGAAAGAGATTCTGGTGTAATGGTACTGTCATTAGCGTTAGCTATCGAAAGTGGTAATAAAGAAGTTACTAATAAAGTTAATAGTTTCATCATCAGATTCTTATGTTTGTTCGTATATCGAAAAAATATAAACGAGGTTAGAAGATTAATAACTGGTCTGACCTATATTCTTCTCACATAGCAATCAGTCAATGAATAACTATCTTAGATAATAAATATTTGTAATGAAGATCAAAGATTCACTAAGAAATGTTAATAATATGATTATTTTAATAGCTGAGAGATAAAATATATTTTAAGTGTTGTTGATAGGGATCTAATTTAGCATCTGAATGTTAAGCTTTGACTTTATTAAAACATTCTAATGTTATTCGTCATTAATATAATAGAAGTATCAATAAATACAAATCCAGTCAAATAGTATAAAAAATATTCGTTTTATTTGTGATGCCCAGTCATATAAATTAACTCAAGTCTTTTAAATGTTTATCAAAAGCACTATTGATCTATGTGTCAATTAACGTGTAGGAATTTTCTGCATTTTAGATGATTCATAAACGATGGAATACCTAAGTAACTCTTTAGGTTTTCACCAGATAATAATTAAAAGTGCTTAGAGGTTTATATGCCAATAAACAAAAATAAAGCAGTAAGCGTTATCGCCATTATGTCAGGTTTGGTATGGAACACCGCAATGGCTGAGATCAATCAGCCTCAAGGTTTGGCCATTGAAATATTCAGTGAGCTTCAGGATGACAGCCAAATAAATTACTTAAATGCTAGCTACTGGTTGCAGAACGATGTCGAACCACCAACCCTAGCTGAAATTCGTGATAACGTACTCAGTCAACATCAACGTTACTTTGTTGATTTCAGTAATATTGATGATGAGCAACAAAGAAGTGAAGCAAAGGCATTGTTCAGAAAGAAACTAGGTTTAGCATTTTCTAGCGATCTGTTAATCATTAGTGAGCATAAAGGCGAACTGCTTTTTACACCGTTAGAAGATGAAAATGACCCCAATATCACCTTACTTGAAGCGAGCAAGGTGTCTCATTCTCGGCAACGTCGTAGTGCAGAGCCTGTATTGCGTTCAAGTAATAATGCTGAAACTAACTCGTTGCCACATGTGGCCTTTTATTTAAATGTTAATCGTCCGATTACCGATAATGAGTGCACGTTTAACAATTCACATTTTTGGAATAAAGGAACGCGAGTTTTCTGTGACAACCCTAATATCTCATTGATTTATAGAGTTAACCTTGAGCGCTCTCTGCAGTATGGCACGATAGGTTCTGCGACGCCTGATGCCAAAATTGTGCGTATTAGCCTAGATGATGACGCCAGCGGTGCGGGCATTCATTTGAATGATCGTCTCGATTATCGCCAGTATGGAGCTGATTACGTAACACTTGATGCTTGGTTCAGGGATTGGTCGACGGATGCTATTGCCCAAGACTATCAGTTTGTTTTCAACTCATCGAATAACAAAGCTCAAATTTTAAAGACATTTCCGCGTGAAAATTTAAATAGCGACTTTGAGCATAAGGAAGTTTCAGGTTTTCAATTGGGGGTCAGCGGTGGAGTTGAAGTTAGCAAAGAGGGACCTAAAGGTAAACTAGAAGCGAACGCGAGTTATAACCAGAGTCGCTGGTTAACTTACACTAAATCTGACTATGCGGTTGAGCGTGGTTCTCGTAGCCCGCAAAATGTGAGTTTTAAATGGTACCGTAGTCAGTATGCGACGGCTGAATCAATGATGGATCGCTCAACGGACGCGGTGTGGGTTAATAAATATCCTATTGATATCAACCGTATCCATCCAATTGGTTACGCCAGTTTTGTTCCTAAAATGGATGTGATTTATAAAGCCGCTTCTAATGCTACCGGCACAACAGAGTTCACTATAGATTCTTCGGTGAATATTCGTCCAATTTATAATGGAGCTTATAAACATTACTACGTAGTGGGTGCACACCAGTCATATCATGGCTTTGAAGACACAGTGCGTCGCAGAGTCAGTAAAAGTGCAAGCTTTACTGTCGATTGGGAGCATCCTGTTTTCACTGGTGGACGACCAGTAAATCTACAACTAGCGAGTTTTAACAACCGCTGTGTTGATGTTTCTGATAATGGCACTCTTACTTCAGCTATCTGTGATGAAACTAAGAATTCACAGTCATTCATCTATGATCAATTAGGCCGTTACGTGAGTGCAAACAACACACACCAATGTCTTGATGGACAGGCACTTAATCAGCTTCAAACTTGTGGATCTAACTTAAGTCAACGTTGGGAATGGATCGAGAATAGTGACAAGCTCAGTAATGTGTTCTCGCACGAAATTCTAGGCCACGATAAAACGACGGGTGCTTTAGGCTTGTACGCAGCAGGTGGTGATACCGTGAGTACCAGAACTATCACCGCTTATACAAACGTGTTTAATTCAGAAAATGAAACACCGGTATTTGGCTTCACGACAGGGTCACTATCAGTACAAGATGTCGACCAATCAGGTCAGCTATACATACGGCATGGTGCAGCCATTGATGCTATTGGAACACAGGAGAATGCCATGCATGGTGGTGATAGTGGCAGCCTAACGCAAATTGACTTAAATAGAGTCACGAAAATTAAGCTGACCTCGGGTGAATTCCAATATGGTGGTAATCATTTGTTAGCAATGACGTTTACTTATGATGATGGTTCATCGCAAGTGGTTGGTTCAACCAATTATGCGCTAAGCACGCATGACGAAACCTTCGATTTACCGATTGGTACATCATTTCGCCAAGTCAAAATATGGTCAGGTGGTTGGTTAGTCGATGGAATGCAATTTGTCCTAAATTAATATTTTAATAAAGCACAATTTGCAGCTATGCACTCATGTTTTTAGTCAATGGTATTGATACCGCGTTATTGAACAGGTATCTGAAATTTGGCTAAAAGGTGAGTGCATTTTTATTTGCACAATGTTCATAATAACTGTTGATTTTTGTGCCGCGTTCACGGATTTTAAGTTTTAAACTGAAAAATCAATGGTTTCTTCTACAGTTAGGTTGCTCGTAAGAGGTCTGATCTCTTGACTTAGTACGACTCAAGTTAACACCCTATACAAAGAAGGAACATCTTTTGAGAAAAACGATCATTATTGCTGCTCTTTATTTATTGAGCACTTCGATATTTGCAGCAACCAGTGCTGCTGCACTGAATCCTACCGGCTACACGCAAACAAAGTACCCGATAGTATTGGTTCATGGGTTGTTCGGTTTTGATACCCTCGCTGGCGTTGATTATTTCTATGGTATCCCTCAATCGCTAACTAAGGATGGAGCTACGGTTTATGTTGCTCAGGTCTCAGCGACAAATAGCACAGAACTACGTGGTGAACAGTTGTTGCAGCAAGTCGAGTCAATACTCGTGGCTACTGGTGCACAAAAAGCCAACTTAATTGGTCATAGCCATGGTGGTCCGACAGCTCGCTATGTGGCATCGGTCAGACCAGATTTAATTGCCTCTGTAACAAGTATCGGTGGTGTCAATAAAGGTTCTAAAGTGGCTGACTTAGTCAGGGGGCATGTTGCAGACGGTTCACTTTCGGAGGCAGCTGCGATTAAACTGGCTGAGGGGCTATCAGGGCTGATTAGTTTGCTCTCTGGAGGAACGGATTTAGAACAAGATCCGCTTGCGTCTTTAGAGGCATTAACCACTAAAGGTTCATTAGAATTCAACCATTATTACCCTGAAGGGATCCCAACGTCAGAGTGTGGAGATGGTGAGTTACTGGCCGAAAACGGCGTTTATTATTACTCGTGGACAGGAGCTTCTACCTTCACCAATGTACTTGACCCTACCGACGGTGCAATGACCATTTTAGGTTTGGCGTTTGATGGACCAAATGATGGACTTGTTGGTGCATGCAGTGCTCACTTAGGCAAAGTGATCCGAGATGACTATAAAATGAATCATTTGGATGAAATTAACGGTTTGCTTGGGATACATCACCTTTTTGAAACTGACCCTGTCACTCTATATCGTCAACATGCAAATCGTCTCAAACTACAAGGTTTGTAAGGAGTCATGATGAAAAAGCCTGCGCTATTTGGTTTCGTTGTTGTCTCTGGGATCTTTGGGTTGGTTTTTTTTCTGCGACAATCGTCGACGTTACCCACCGCGTTACAAACACCATCTCAAATGGATACTCAAATTGATGACGCTTCAAGCTATGATCTCATCAATTATTTTATCTCTACTCTCGGTGAGAGTAGCTTAGCTGAAGTTGAACAACGCACTTTGCAATATGCTCAGCAAAAAGAAGGAATGACGGTTGATGACGCTTTGTTAGAGCAATTTATTCTCTACAAGCAAGCACTGGCATCTTTGGATTTTGCGTGGGAGTCATCGAAATTAGAGCTACTCACCTTGGAACAAATTCACCAACGCTTATTAATGTTACAAAGTCAGTTTTTTACCTTAGAACAACAACAGCTTTTATTTGCCAATGATAATGCGTTACGTGAATTAGCGATTAATAAGTTGCGAATCAAAAATCAAGCAATTGATCAACAAGATGCAAAACAGCAGTGGCAGGTTCTACTGAGTAAGCAGGCTCAATACATCCAACGTAGTGAATATAATGCACGGCTTATTCCTGCGTTAAATAAAAATGATGAACGATCTCCTCAAGCACAATATTTAGAACGTGTTGAGTTAGTCGGAGAGGAAGGGGCACAACGGTTGGCAGAGCTAGACCAACAAAGAGAACGATTTTCTGAGCAGTTAGCGATTTATCTACAACAAAGAGAAAGTGTGCTGAATGAGCAAGCCTTAACCGATGATGAAAAAAAGCAGTACATTGCACAGTTACGAAGCGAAACATTTGATGTAAAACAGCTTAAGCGAGTGGAAGCTTTAGAAAGAATGCAAGACCATACGCTTTAACCATTCCTCTTTTTATATCTCTTATAAAAAAGAGCGCAACCTAAGTTGCGCTCAAGCTTTCTATAAAAGATAAAGGGTAGTTACAAGTTGACAGTAATCGTTTTTGTCACCGTTGCCCCTTTATCATCCATCACTTTTAGGGTGACTTCGTGATTACCATAGCTTGGGAAAATCGAAGTAAAGGCGCGACCACGTTTTACTTTGCCATCCGGTAATGTCCACTCAATATCAACAATACGCCCATCGTTATCACTACTTGTTGACCACATAGTTACCCAGCGACCAAGATGGATGTACTTCGCATTGGCTTTCGGTAGAGCATTAGGTAGTTCCACATGAACTGTGCGAGTGACGGTATTTGTTGCTCCTTTATCGTCTGTCACCGTTAAGGTTACTGAGTAATCACCCGCCTTAGCATAATGCCACGTTGGTGCCATGTCAGTGCTGTTTTGACCATTACCAAAGTCCCACACATAACTGACTAATTCACCATCTCGATCAGCACTGTAGTTAAAGGCTGTGACGGTTAGCCCTTCGGTTTTGAGTTCAAAGTTTGCAACAGGCTCACTATTTTGCTCACTCACTTTTGATAAACGAACTACACCATATTCATTATTTTGACCTTGATTCACAATATCGATCATCAACCCAAATTCAGTTAATTTACGACCGGAATCAGGAGCCATTGGTGAGCTGTAGTCTTGATCATCTGAGAAATTACCATTGCCGATTAAACTACTATCTTGCAGAACATCACCGTCGGAGGAGACTAAGCGTAACGGCGCTTGATCTTGAAGAGAAAATGCAGCATCGCGAACTTGGTAACGAGTTTGTGCCGCTTCGCCAGTCTTTGACCAAACCAAGGCATTTTGATCGGCATCGACCACACCTAACCAACCTTCGCCCGGGTGTTTACCTACCCAGTTATCGGCGTAAGATTCATCGACATACCAAACCAGTAAGCCGGGTTCAAAGGTCATTAATTGCCCCATACGCTTAATGTTGGCTAAACCTTGGTCAACGTCATTATGACTGCGCCATTGCAATAAGTAGTAATGCGGCGCTTGGTGGAAGCCATTGTTGACGGTATAACCTTTAAAGATAAAAGTTGAGGTTGCTTCTGCGTCATCAATCGCCGTCTGAGTGCCATCGACCTCAAGCGTCACGTCATCGATATACAAACCTTCCATCGCGAGACCGCCATCGGTCACGTAGTCGAAGCTCAATTCAACCTCTTGTCCAGCCCATTGAGAAACATCAAATGTCGCATCAACCCAGCCGTTTGATTCCCCAGAAATAGCAGGTGCAAGACCAGTATTGTAAGGGTCATCCATCGTGGTGATATTGCCTGAAAGTGCTTGGCCATTAATCAGAACACGAGCGAAATCATAATCTTTTTCGATTTGATACCATGCTTTAAAGCTTAATATAGCGTTGCTACCAGCGGGAATCGAAAGTTTGCGCGACATGCTGTTCTTCAGGTCGTCGCCTTTATTTGAATAGAATGAGAACTCGCCAGCATAAGGTTTAATGCCGTCCACACGTTTCATTGGTAAATCGACTTTCACCATATTAGGGCGAGAGTTATCGGTTGTTTGGAACAGCGTGAAGACTCGTGGCTTATTCTCCAGATCATTAATAGAGATTTGATCGTCGTTAATCCAACGCCCACCAATGGCTTTTTGTAAAAACTGTTTGGACCAAGAACTGAATGCAGTAGGTTGTGTGCCACCAATTTTACCAGCCCAACTACCCGATGACATGATAGACCAATAAGAAACAGGTTCACCCTTACCGGTGTACTGTGTATCGTATTCATCTGGTAACCCTAAGTCGTGTCCGTACTCATGAGCACAAACTCCAGCGGCTGCATCAATTGGCTGGATAGTGTAATCATAAGCCGCATATTGACCGTTAAAACGACCCGGTACAGTGCTTTGTGTTCCTTTTAATACGTGATATTGACCTAAATTATAACGGTGAGACCAAATCGCATCAGGGCCAAGTACACCACCACCGGCTTCTTCACCGACTGAGGCATGAAACACCATTAAATGATCAATAACACCGTCTGGTTCGCGGAAATTACCGTCTCCATCATAATCGTAGCGGTCTTCGATATCGTAATCGGCTAGGTTGATGCTTGGGTCCTGCGCCAATTGATTAAGCGCTTCACGCACTAACTCTTGCGCATTCATGTCGCTATCTGTGGTCGGGGAGTTACCGCCATAGTACGCCGCATTTTTGGAAGCACGATACCAGCCAGCTGCTTGCCCAGACACGCTGTAACTATTGCCGGATTCACTCTCATAATATTGGCGCATTGAAATGAAGTTTTCACCATTGGGGCCAGTGTAACCTGCGCTAGAGAATAATAAATCTTGGTAGTGTGCTGGTTCGTAACTCGTGTAGAGCATTTCGGTGTGCTCATTGGTTAGCTTATTGTCGTTCCAAGATAAATCAGGGAAGTCAACCAATAAAGCAAGCACTTTATCTGTACGTTTAGTACTTATATCTAACGCGAAAACACTCGCTTTTTGCATCCCTTTTTGTTTTTCGATGGTTTTTAGTATTTTGGCTCGTTGCTCAAGAGCCTTTTTACCAAATTGTGCATCACCGTGAAAACCAGAATTAATTCTATGCTCTAGGTAGTGGTCTAATGCATCACGTTTAGCTGCGTCAGAAGCGTGAGTATCAATAACACCATTACGCACTAACATTTCAATCAGCTTATCTTCGTTTACTGTACCTAAATCAATGGGTGTTTGTGCGTAAGCACTGACGTTAAATAGAGTGACCATTGCAGATGTGAGCAATGTTTTCCTCATAAGTTTCATTTTATTTCCTTATTTTATTTCCTATATTTATGGTATTGCAATTTCACTATTTTCTTTTTTTTAAATAAGAATCAGTGAATATTGAATTTTACGGTATACCCAAACCACTTAGATTTGCAGGTAGGTGGCAAGTCATTTCATCCCCATGAGCATAGATTAACTATGTAATTGGGGGGAGTAAGCGTCGTCAACACTGCTGTAAACTCAAGTCGGAAAGGTATATTTAAGCTTTCTCTTTGTACTTGGCTGAAATACAAGTATCAGTCGGGTTAGGATCTTTATCGTTTGAGTTGGTATTCTTATTATTTATTTTTTTTTGTAGATAGATATTTAATGCTTGTTGTTGTTCTTCGGATGTGAGTCCTTCACATATAACACCACGTTCGATCAAAGATGAAATCAAAGCTTCATCGTTAACCATAGGCTGTGCGACGGTGATCGTGGAGTAACTAATTAATATAAAAGAGATTAAATGTTTCACGGCATGTCCGTATGTTTTGTGAACTATTTGTAACAATTTATATATTCGGTATATCTATAGCAAGTGTGAATGTTTTTCAATTTCACAAAGGATCCCATTAACAACATATATAGTTAACATGTTCGCATTATTTTATTGATATTAATATCGGCTAATTATTTATTTAAAGTGGTTTTTTAGTTGACATTATTATCTTTTAATTTTACTCAATGGATGAGATGGTCTTAACTGTACTAGTTTAGTAATACTTTGTGTTTTTAATGATTTTAATAATATGGAATAAAAATGTTTAGGAGTGTTTTTAAATGGAGTAAATATGATAATGAGGAAAGTATGATCTTGATTCACTTTATATAAAGTAGTATGAACTAAATTAGGTCTTTATTTTTGCTCTCATTCATATAAATAAAAATATTGCCTATTTTTGAGTTACATCTTTAAACGGTATTTTTATTGATAAAGGAAATAATGACACTTTTGACACCTTGCGAGAGGAGCATAAACATGCTTTATTGAAGATACTGTTATCTAGTTAGGAATATTCCCACTATGTGCCGCTGGCTCGCTTACCAAGGAAGTCCCATTTATCTTGACCAACTGGTTTATCAACCGGAACATTCATTAGTTCATCAAAGTTTAGAAGCACGTAAAGCCGTGACTCGAGTTAATGCTGATGGTTTTGGATTAGGTTGGTATACCGAGAGAAGTACCCCCGGACAGTTTCACGAAGTCTTACCGGCATGGGGCGATGAAAATTTACGCTCTCTTGCTCATCATATCTGCTCTCATCGGTTTATGGCACATGTACGTTCTTCCACAGGGACACAAGTGTCGCGTTCAAATTGCCACCCCTTCATTTTAGATAATTGGATGTTTTTGCATAATGGGCAAATCGGTGAGTTTGAGAAAGTGAAATTTGCCCTAGAGAGAAAGCTGCCAGAAGCGCTTTATATAAAGCGTATGGGGACCACAGACAGTGAGCTAATTTTCCTACTTATGGTTAACAATGGCTTGTTTATTGATCCGATCAAAGCGATTCGTTCTACGATCAGTGAAATTGAAAATTTAATGGTGGAAAAGGAAATTGAACTGCCATTTAAAGCCTCTATTTGTATCTCTGATGGACGTGAATTTTGGTTAGTTCGTTATAGTTCTGATGGTGTGCCACCCACTATATTTAGTAAGGTCGAAGGGGATGACATCGTATTAGCATCCGAACCTTTGGACAGCCATAATGGCTGGAAAATGATTGATCCACAGACCATTACTCACGTTGTGTTATCTGAGTGTATTGCCTATCCAATTATTGATTAACATTATTATTAATTGGTTTATCGTTTGCTCTTTTATTAGGGCAAATTACTTTTGAATATTTATCAATGTGTTATCGATATCACTCCATTAAAATAACAACAAAAAATGTTTTGATCTATATCCAAACTATTTGGAGTTGCAGGTAGGCGGCCAGTGAGTGAATCCCATAAGCATAGATAAACTATGTGATTGGGGTGAGCAAACGTAGCCAACACCGCTGCAACTTCAAGTAGGAATGGTATATTCCTACTAAATCAACTGATTAGAAGAAAAATGGCGCTACATTAACACTTGTTAATTTAATGTTTGCTAAAGCTTAATTTGATCTTGTGGGCGAAATATAAAATATCATTATATTTTTATATTGAAAGAATAGCGTTCGGTGATACTGTATTCTTATGGAGCATTTACTCTATATGTGTGGCTCTAATACTAATAACCCCTTGCAAATTGATGTGTCTATTTCAGCTGGTAAGGGAATAATAACGAGAATATAAAGGGTTCATTATGAAATATATAACACCCGTTTCATTACTACTTGTGGTAACGCTGGTTGGCTGTCAATCTGAAGAGACGAGTACGACTAACTCGGCACAATTTAATGCTGATGCCATCACACAGCAAAAACGCGAATTGGCGCTGAAGTTAAGTGAAAGTTATAGCGAGTTTGAAGCGACGCTTAAAACACAAATTAGTGCTCAAAACTTATCCATTTCGGTTTCCACTTTGAAAGAAAAACAGCCTGATTCTGACTTTAGCCAGCAAATGGTTGCGGTTGATGCCCAAATTCGCTCGATGAAAGGGATTGAGGAGTTTACTCAACAGCTGCTACAACTTCGTATTGCTGATGCGTCCATGGTTAAAGAATGGCAGGAAGGGCAGAGCCCACTATTTGCATTCGAGCCGAAAGGAAATGATGCATCATGGCAATATATTGAAGCTTTTGATGTGTACGGGCAGGTTCATCAACTTGATGTGTACCAGATGCCAGATGTGCCTGTTTTTGTTGTTGATAGCAATAGTGAAGTGGAACTGCGTGCTGGTTTACAAGCGATGCGCGTTGAAATGAATAAACTTGGTCAACCTACCATGTTGACTACGACGGAAAGTGGTCAAGTTGAAGCAGTTTCAATGGCACGCAGCACTGAAGTTAGCAGTGTTGCTCCAATCTCCACGACCGTACTAAAGAAAATTCAATTAGCGGATGATAAAGAACCGTGGATTTCTGGCAGAGCTGAAATCTACGCCATTGTGACCGGAGTGAACCCCAGCCGTGATGAACCGACTATTGATTTAGTTGAAATGCCTTATTTGGACTATGACAAGCAAGACTATTTCCCAAACCAAGTGATGATCCAATGGTCTCGTTACCGTTGGGGAGCGGCTGATCTCATTCTAATGGAGCAAGATGATGGTACTGATTATAAGGAATTGGGTAAGTTATTGGTCAAAGTAGCTGAAGAAGTTATGAAGCTTATCCCAGATCCAGAAGTACAAGCTTATGCGATTATTCCACAGATTACCGGGAAGATTATTGATGCAATCCCAGATGGTTTGCTCACTAATGACGATGATTACGTAGATGTTTTTTATACGATTATGCAAGACACATCTTACATTGATCATCCTGGAGCAAGTGGTAATGCAGTGGCAACGTTTGAACCACTAACGATTAATCCGACCCGCCCTTAACGACTCTTTTCTTTGTTTTCAGCCCCACCAAACCACCTACTTCAGTAGGTGGTTATCATTTATATAGCGCTAACGGTTTGTTGTTGTTTGTTTTTTCGACACTCTGCCTATTTCATCATCTCATCGTCAGTTTTTCAGGTAAAGACGGTTGCTCTTAGCGATGTCTGCAATTATATTACCACTAAATCCAATGCGAATGATTATCAAAATCTGTCGCAATTAACTTTAGATGGGAATCTGTATGAAATCGCTTATTAGTTTGGTGACGGTAGGGTTGTTTGCCTCTTTTTCTTTGCACGCAAACACTGTTTCAGTGGAGCATGAACTCGGTACCACTACATTAGAGCAAAAACCGCAACGTGTTGTTGTCATTGGTTTGGGTGCGCTTGATGCACTAGATAGCTTTGGTGTGGAGCCTGTTGCCGTTTCGAAAGTCGCCCAATTACCAAGCTATTTGGACAAATATAAAACCAAACAATACGTTTCAGCTGGTTCGTTATTTGAACCCGATTTTGAAGCTATTTACATGCAAAAGCCGGACGTTATTGTGATAGGTTCACGAGCGGCAACCAGTTATGACGAGCTATCAAAAATTGCTCCAACCTTTGTGTTTGCTGCTGACGCGAGTAAAGGCTACTGGCAGAGCACTCAAGAGCAGTGGCGCAATTTGGGTAAAGTCTTTGCGATTGAAGACAAAGTAGAAGCAAAAATAGCGGCTTTGGATAAACAGTTTCAAGCGATTCGCCACTTCAACCAAACCAGTCATATAGATGCTCTCACAGTGATGAGCTCTGGTGGCAATATTACTACTTTTGGTCCTGAATCACGTTTTTCTGCCATATACAAAGATTTTGGTTTTCAACCGACAGTGGAGAGTATTAAGGCGACACGACATGGTGACCTTATCTCCTACGAATTTATTCGCGAGCATGATCCAAAAACATTATTGGTCATTGACCGCGATAGATTGGTCAATAAAGGACAAAGCAATACTCGTCAAGAGTTCGAGAATGATTTGATCAAAGCAACGCAAGCTTATCAAAATAAACATATGGCCTTCCTAGACCTTAACGCTTGGTATCTTTCTATTTCTGGCGTAACAGCAACAGAGCAGATGATCCAAGACGTTAAAAATGCAGTTGGTATTCAATAAGTTCCCACAAACAAGCTGAGGTTAGCTTTGAAAAAGTTATTGCTTGTTTTATTGGTAATTGGTCTATCTTCACTGTTTGTGGGGGTAGGCGATTTATCGTTGACAGCGTTATTCCATGGTGATGCTAGTGCGTGGCAGTTATTGTTTACCAGTCGCTTGCCTCGTTTATTAGCTGTGGTACTCGCAGGTGCCGGGCTAAGTATCGCCGGGCTTATTATGCAGCAAATTAGTCAAAATCGATTTGCTGCTCCTTCCACTTCCGGCACCATTGAATGTGCAATGCTTGGTTATGTACTGAGCCTAGTGTTTTTTGGGCATGGTGATAATTTGTGGCTTATATTTTCAGTCGCGATTGCTGGCACTTTAGTGTTTGTGCAGCTTATCCAGCGTATTCAGTTCAAGAATGCCATTTTTGTCCCTTTGATCGGCATTATCTTTGGTAATGTTATCGACTCTGTCGCTTCGTTTATTGCTTATAAATACGATGCCGTACAGAACTTGTCTGGTTGGGCGGTTGCAAACTTTGCTAATTTATTGAAAGGGGATTTCGAGCTTCTGTATATCGCACTTCCTATTGCTTTGTTCAGTTACTTGTATGCAGCGCGAATTTCCGCTGTGGGTATGGGTAAAGATTTCGCAATGAACTTAGGACTTAACTATCAGCAAGTACTTGTCATTGGTGTATGCCTAGTTTCTGTAATGTCAGCCACAGTAGTGATGATCATCGGACAGTTGCCTTTTTTGGGGCTGATTGTACCGAACTTAGTCAGTCATTATTACGGTGATAATTTGCGCAAAAACATTCCGCGTACCGCGATGTTTGGTGCGCTGTTAGTTTTGCTGTGTGATTTAGCTAGTCGGCTGATTATTTTTCCTTATGAAGTCCCTATTTCGATGATTATAAGCATTCTTGGTGGTGGCGCATTTGTGTTGCTGATTTTACGAGGTCGCAGCCATGCGTGATAATACAAAGCTTTTGTTGCTAGTTTTGCTTTCACTAATATTTGCTGGGTTATTTATTGGTATTGGCCTCAATCTTGATAATTATCAGTACTTTTTATCTCGTCGGGTACCTAAAGTCTTAGCAATAGTATTAGCGGGAATTGCGATCGCACAATCTTCTCTGGCATTTCAAACCATTACTCATAATCGAATTTTAACACCTAGCATTATGGGGTTTGATTCGCTGTATATGTTTGTTCAGGTCATGGTTGTCGTGCTGTTTGGCGGGTTAAGTAGCTACGCTCTGAATCCGTATGTGAATTTTTCACTTTCTGTTGCTGTTATGTTGGCTTTTTCGAGCTTATTGTTTGCATTCTATTTTCGTAGGCAGCAAAGCAACCTGATGGCGCTACTACTCTTGGGCGTCATATTGGGGCAATTATTTTCCAATATATCCTCGTTCTTCATCATGCTGATGGATCCGAACGATTTCTCATCAGTACAAGCCAATATGTTCGCTAGCTTTAATAACGTTAAAGTAGAATTAGTTTATTGGGTGACACCGTTGTTATTACTGGTTTGCTTCGGATTATTTCAAATGCACCGTTTACTTGACGTGTTCTGGTTAGACAACGATAACGCGATCAGTTTGGGGGTCGACGTACGGTTGGTTACACGTAAGGTCTTGATGTTAAGTGCGGTTTTGATTGCAATTTCGACGGCATTAGTGGGGCCTGTGATGTTCTTTGGCTTGCTAGTGACCAACTTAACTCGAGAATGGTTTCGTTCATATCAACACAGAACATTGTTGATTGGTTGCTCAGCGATGTCGGTGTGTGCATTGCTATCTGGGCAGTGGGTGGTGGAAAAAGTGTTCCAATTTGAAACCACGCTGAGTGTGGTGATTAACTTCATTGGTGGCATTTACTTTCTCTCACTCCTTTTACGCAATAAAGTGGTTTAATTTTTATGATCCAATTAGATAAATTGACCAAAGTGTTTGGTCAACAAGCGGTAGTCGACAAAGCCAGCGCGCAGTTCGAAAAAGGTAAAGTGACTTCAATTATCGGCCCAAATGGTGCGGGTAAAAGTACCTTACTATCAATGGCAAGCCGATTAGTTAGCCGTGACAGTGGTAAAGTTTGGATTGAAAACCAAGAACTAGTGGAGTGGGATACTAAAGTCCTCGCGAAAAAACTATCGGTACTGCGTCAGGCTAATACATTGACGATGCGTTTTACGGTCAAAGAGCTTGTTGCGTTTGGCCGCTTTCCTTATTCACAAGGTAAGCTGACGGCAGATGATCACGCCGTCATTGAACAATCTATTGATTATCTCGATCTGAAAGCCATTCAAGATAAATATTTAGATGAATTAAGTGGTGGCCAACGTCAGTTAGCATTTATTGCGATGGTTATCGCGCAAGATACCGATTATGTCTTTCTTGACGAACCTTTAAATAATCTCGATATCAAACATTCACTGCAAATCATGGCGACTATCCAGCGTTTAGCTCATGATCTAAACAAAGCCGTGGTTGTTGTTATCCACGATATTAACTTTGCTTCTTGTTATTCTGATCGCATCATCGCGCTTAAAAAAGGCAAAGTGGTTGCGACGGGAGCCGTCGAAGAGGTGATTGAATCTTCAGTACTCAGCGATATCTATGAAACGCCATTTAACGTATTAGAGATCGAAGGTAAACGTATTTGCTTGTATCACAATAATTAACCTACTTCTAATGCGCATTCATGCAGTTAAGTTAGTAGATGCATATTGATGTTAATCATTCCAGTTTATCTGCTACGAGATTCAATGGCGCCAAGAATGGTAAGGGTGTAAACGATTGCTTCAATAAGCGCTTTCGTAGATATAAATCGATATATTTCTCTGTTCGAAAGAAATAATAGTTTGCGTTAGATCAAGAAAAAATCGTTTGGTTTGGATAAAAAACTAAAACAAAGTTGAAAGATTCAAAAATTATTGAATAATGGTTCTTATATCTAAACAAGCGATAAAGCTTGAAAGTTGGTCTCACACAGGAATCTTACCCCCATGTCTAATTCGTATGTTCTGGTTATTAACTCTGGCAGCTCTTCACTGAAGTTCGCTGTAATTGATTCAAATACGGGCGACGCCGTACTTAGTGGTCTAGGCGAATGTTTTGGGCTGGAAGACGCTCGAATGAGCTGGAAATTTAATGGCGAAAAAGCAGATTTTGCCATTAAAGGTGAAGAGAACCATCACCAATTGGCTGTCGCAAAATTAGTTGAGTTAGTGAAAACCTACGGTCTGATTGATGATGTGGTTGCTGTTGGGCACCGAGTGGTACATGGCGGTGAGAAGTTCACTAAAACCGTTAAGTTAGACGATAAAATTGTGCAAGAAGTGGAAGCATTAAGCGATCTTGCGCCACTACACAACAAAGCACATGCTATCGGTATGCGCGCAGCAATGGCTGCATTCCCTGAACTGCCACAATTCGCGGTTTTTGACACGGCTTTCCACCAAACCATGCCTGCAAAAGCGTATACCGGCGCAATCGCGAAAGAGTTGTACACTGAATTTGGCATTCGTCGATATGGTTTCCATGGTACAAGTCATTACTATGTGAGCCGCGAGGCTGCAAAAATGATCAACAAGCCAATCGATGAAAGTAGTTTTATCTCTGTACACCTTGGCAACGGTGCTTCTGTGTGCGCGATTAAAGACGGGCAAAGTGTTGATACAAGCATGGGTTTCACACCACTTTCAGGTTTGATGATGGGTACACGTTGTGGTGACCTTGACCCAGGGATTATCGAGTTTCTACTGAAGAAAGGTTGGTCACAAGAGCAAGTATTCAACTCACTCAATAAAGCGTCTGGTTTCCTTGGTGTATCAGGTTTAACCAGTGATGCTCGTGGTATTTTAGAAGCGATGGAAGAAGGTCATGAAGGCGCAACTTTAGCATTCCAAGTATTTACTTATCGCGTTGCAAAATACATAGCTTCTTACCTAGCCGCTTTAGATTCATTAGACGGCATCATTTTCACTGGCGGCATTGGTGAAAACGCACTACCAATTCGTCGTGAAATTCTGCGTAACCTGAAAATTCTAGGTTTTGTTGAAGATGAACAAGGCAACGAGCAAGCTCGCTTTGGTAACGCTGGTATTATCGCAAAATCAGACATGCTAAATGCAGTAGCGCTTGTTGTACCAACCAACGAAGAGTTCGTGATTGCCCAGCAGTCGGTTGAATTGCTGTAATTTCATCTAAAATCAAAAAGATAGAGGCGAGCTTGGTGCTCGCTTTTTTTGTGTTCATATGTTGGGTAGACCATCGCTAAGTGGCCTTTTAGCGAGATAGTCATGATTCATTCTATTGATTTCGGCAAATCATTTTGTAGCTTCAAACTAGTGATGTTAGGGCTGGCTTGTGATGCCCCAAAAACGCCTAGAATTGAACTTGCAAGGTTTGAGATACAAAAAGTAATAGATGCGACGATCTAGCCCCATCGCCCTCAATGAAATTAAGACTATTGCTTGAACAGTCACAACGAGGGTATCGTAAACCCAGAGCTAAAGTAGGCACTGAACATATCATTTCAGCTAATAAATTAGCCAGAGAGTTCAACCCAACGGCTCCAAACCAATCGTGGGTGACCGATATTACCTATATAAAAACACATGAAGGTTGGTTGTATCTTGCCGTTGTTGTCGATCTTTTTTCTAGAAGAGTGATTGGTTGGTCGATGAAAAGTCGAATAACTAAAGAGTTGGTTTTGGATGCGCTTTTAATGGCTATATGGCGCCGTTCTCCGAGCCAAAAGGTGCTCGTACATTCAGATCAAGGCAGTCAGTATACGAGTCACGACTGGAGCAAGTTTTTAAAGCAACATGGGCTGGAAGCCAGTATGAGTCGTCGAGGTAATTGTCACGATAATGCTGTGGCAGAAAGTTTTTTCCAGTTACTGAAAAGAGAACGAGTTAAACGAAAAATCTACTCTACGCGGGAAGATGCTCGCATGGATATCTTTGAATATATTGAGATGTTCTACAACGTAAAACGCAGGCATGGTTCCAATAATCAATTGTCGCCTGTAGAGTATGAGAAGCAATATGAGAGAAGACTAACTAGTGTCTACTGACTCGGTGGCTATTCACTCAAAGAGAAGATGTGGGGCACACTCTGCGACTTTGCCCATTCAGGGGGAATACAGGCAAAATGGAATCTAGGGAAAGATACGATTGGATCTGCTTACACTGAGGAGCAAATTATTATGATGCTCACCCAGGCAAACAGCTTCGCTTTTAGTAACGCTATTCAGTTCACTATGATCTGCAGTGATGAAGAATCATAGTGAATGATAAGTAGAAAGCATCGGGAGATCTTTAGCTCGTTATATGCGGGTATCTAACCCTGAGGGAGTGGTTCGCTCTACCGTACCTCCCTTTGTTTCACGCGTGTGAGCCAGCGCTCAGTTTTGCGATTTTCTATCCACAATCTTGGTGGGTAACTCAGTGGATAGGTTTCTGAAGCCAGCATGACAGAAGGTCATCAATTGGAAATAGTGTGCGGATGACTAAAGCAGGCAAAATCCCATGTTGACCTGGTGATCGCTACGAGTCTGGGTGTCCCTGTGACGTTGTCACAGATACCGTGAAAAGTGAAATAAACTTTCAGGCAAAAAAGAGGCCCGCTCACCGGAAACAGGGAAATGTTTTTCTGGTTAGCGGGCTTCTGTGCGACTTGTCTTCTGTTTTTACAGCTTAGCAGAGCTATTTAACATAATGGGGATTATGCGGCGTTATACTTTACCTTTTACGTTACTCTCTGTTTCATGAGTGCCACTTCCTTTAAAGGTGACACCGCTGCGACCTCGGCAAAAACACATCTTTATTTCACTGTAATGGATACCTTTCTCTTTTAATCTACTTAAAACATCACCTAGCGACAGGCTAGTTCCTTCAGATAAGGATAAAACATCATGAGGCTCAGGAGGCATAGGGAATAGACTCTTTTTTGATGGCTCCAATTCATTGTAAAGTGCATTTAAATCTATATTTCCAGAGATCGTATCCTCAATGGTATGGATACCATCCCCTTCGAAGTAATGAAGATTATAGTTTGCCATCATCCCATCTTGACTGCTCCCTGTTATATCTTTGATTTGACCGGAATCCAATGCTCTTTTTGCTTGATTTGTATGTGGAGTGACTCCACCCTCACTAATCGAAGCATATGTTCTTTTATTAGACGTCGAGTTAACTAAAGCGGGATCTTTTAAATCATAGTTATGTGGTCCAAGGAATGTTAACTGGACTCCTTTGGGGATGGGCATAATATTCTTTTTAAAAGAGCTGTAATCACCATGAGCTGTGATAACAAGTTTTTTTGATAGAGAGTCGCCTTTCGTATGAATCCGTATGCCATTTCCAATATCCCAAGTGAAAACTCTTTTATTGCTACTCTCACACGACAAAGTTAGCCCTCTAGAATTTGCCCAACTAAAAATAGGGTTAATACTATCTGAAGGTCTATTATGAATAGGGGTTGGAGTTGTTTGATGAAATACCCGCGTACGAGTTAGCTGATTAGTAATCCCTTGAGGTTCCTCTGAAGTATTACGAATACTTTTTACTGAAATAGCTAAGCTAGACTCGGTACTAGAGCTAGCTGAGGCTATGGAAAGCTCACTTTTTCTAAGATGTGATTGTGAATTAAGATAAGCACCATTGGGCATAAAGTAACCTTTGTAGGTTTGTAGGTTTGTAGGATTAATACTCTCCTATCCGAAGAAAAGCGCAAGTGATATAACTTGAAAAGGTCGCAAAAAAATGGCAGGCTATTGAGCTATACCAACGATTAGCCACCTCCCCATAGGTCAAATTTCTCTCTCAAACCCTTCTCAAACCAACCCCAAAAAACAACGCGTTACAAGTCAACAGATAGGGTTTTTAAAAGACATAAGTAGCTCAATGCGGGGACATCTGCGCGTCGCGCAGACCGCGGGAAAGCCTTGTGGACAGCGGTGTACAGGCAAGCTGCCCACTCGCTGACACACAAGTTTCCTCCGCTTGCCCACCGCAACCGCTCCTCTATGGAACACAAAGGATTCTCATTTTTTACCACACAAAAAAAAACCCCTTCCGGGGCTACTATCTGATATGGCTTTGTTTTTGATCACGATTTCAAATTTCGTAACCAGTTGCTGACTGAGCCCGCCGAAATACCAAGATCATCAGCAATGGCGCGGTTGTTGTAACCTTTTGACTTGAGCTCTAAAACCATCTCTAGCTGATCTTGTTTCTTACTTGGTCTACCACCGCCCCTCGATACCTTGCCACCAATCAAACCACCTTTGCGTCCTTGCTCAGCTTGCCACGAGCTAAACCCTGCGGAGCTAAGGTTTCTGTGTGTCCATTTGGCAATCGACTTTGCGATATGCTGGATTTCCGATGGATGCAGCGGCACATCAAAATCGTTGTATGCATAGGCTCGTGTTTCGACAGCACTCAACCATTGCGTTAGCTCTGGCCATCCTTGCCGAATCGCTAAGGCAAAATATTGCTCTTCTTCTAGGCGAAGGAAAAAGCTGGTCGAAAATACAGAGTTTATTGGGTTGCAGCCGCTCAACGATCGCTAAAGTAAAGAATTTAACCAATTGATTAATAGTTATATTTTAGACTTTATGGAACGTTTCGGTGAATGGGACGCAATACATTAACGCCTTATCGTACGTTTTCGTTCCATTGGACTTCACAGAGAATAATATGATTAATATCAGTCTGTTAACCCCTGATTCTAAGTAATAAAGAATCATACTGAGTATTAAAGGATCATACTGAAAGGCAGCGATCACATCGGTGTACTGCATTTTCTAAATCGTTTATGTCGAGTAGACGACACCTGTTACCAAGTGTCGTCCCTCTAAGAACCCAGCGTGCAACTTTCACCGCACTAGGCTCAAGCCTTCACTAAGGCACTGATTGGCACCCAGCAACTTATAAAGCAGCGAGAGCAGGCTCATGCCAAGAGTTACGGCATTGCCTCTTTGATTTTCTCTTTGCCAAGTATTCTTGGTATTGAGGGTCAAAAGGTGTAGCGGCACTCCTGATTTTCACATGTCTCTCTATTGGCACCTTGGCTATTTGAAACAGATTGAACTGACAATCCATATCCATGATCTTCTGCCAACCGTGAAATTGCCATTGACCTTGACGGTTGATGAAGTATTTAAGCGCGATCCAAGTTCTGGATTTTGTTGGATGACGCCTTTTAGCCCAGTGCCATAACGTATGGAATAGCTTGTGACCTACATATCCGAATACCTGTTTCGCAACGCAGTGCCGATAGTAATTCGACCAGCCCCTGAGTTTCGGATTTATCAACTTGATTAAATCGTTAACAGGGATGGTTGCGTGCTTTTTGATGAGTTCGCGCAAGTTACTCAAGAACAGTAGTGTGTTGGATTTGCTCGGTTTAATGAGCAATTTCCCTTTGTACTTCCTATGATTAAAACCTAAGAAATCAAAACCACGGCTGATATGGGTAATGTGCGTTTTCTCTTCGGAGAGTGTTAAGCCTCTTTCTGCTAAGAAATCAGCAATCAACGGTTTAATATCGTTCTCCAGCACTTCCTTTGAAGCACAGGTGACGACGAAATCGTCGGCGTATCCAATAAAGTTGGCTCTAGCACCCTTTTTTAGTGCGGTAGACTTTATGCGTTGCTCAAGCCCTGCAAGAGTCATAAGCATCAAGGTCGGAGATATGACCCCACCTTGTGGTGTTCCCTCGTCAGTGTGATAGAACAACCCTTTGTCTATAAAACCAGACTTTAGCCATTGTTCCAACATACGTTTATCTACGGCAATGTTGTCCATAAGCCATTGATGTCCGATCTTGTCGAAACAGGCTTTGATGTCTCCCTC
>NZ_SJFM01000109.1:0-1649 GCF_029478545.1 Vibrio sp. 1180_3 | reverse complement strand
GTCGGAAGTCAGCCCACTTTCGTGATCAGATATGAATCTGTATCTGCATCGTTACAATGCAGCCTTCGCTTTTTCCAACCTCCTATACCTGCATCACTATCGGCCACGAAGGCTTTCCCAGAGGGAGTGATACAGGCTTACCGTGTTCCGTATGTCGCGCAATGTCAGTGTAGATGCCCGCTATAGATGTATGGACTCCTCTCCCCCCTGGGAGTACGGTATAGATACATCTGATAAAACTGTGGAGAGCAGATATGGAAGACAATCTTTTACTTGCAATCGACTTAGCGAAAAACTCATTTCAAGTTTGCTATATGAGACACAACGGTGAAGTTCTCCTAAACAAAGCTATTAGTCGTAACAGTTTGATTAAACTGCTAACTGGAAAGAAGAGGTTTTCCTTGGTGGCCATGGAAGCTTGTGGTGGTGCCCACTACTGGGCCCGCTTAGCAAAAAGAAACGGCCATGAGGTAAAAATCATCCAACCTCGAGCAGTTAAAGGGCTACAACTTAAGCAAAAGACGGATAAGAACGACGCTTATGCAGTAGGTGTTGCCGCTCTTCTCCCTCATATATTCAGTTGTAATTTGATGTCTGAAGATGAGCAAGGGTTACAGTGCTTAGATCGCGCTCGAGCATTACAATTAGCACAGCGAACAGCTCTCAGTAATCAGATGCGTGGGTTCCTAAACGAATATGGCATCGTGTTGCCTAAAGGAATAGCCCCTTTAGTAAAACGGATCCCAGAAATATTAGAAGATGCCGAAAATGGCTTGCCTGATAGTTTACGCCAGGTATTAGCTTCACAAGCTGATATATTAGCTATGCAAACAGACCAAATAGAATACTACGACTGTTTGATTACAGAACACATCAAACAAAACAAAATTTGTCAAAAGCTGAGTAAACTGGAGGGTGTAGGCCCAATTATAGCACTAGGTCTAATGATACGTTTAGGTGACGGTAAAGAATTTACACACAGTAGAGATGCCTCTGCTTGTATTGGATTAACACCTAAACAACACTCTACAGGTGGCAAAGAGCGGATTGGGCATATTTCTAAAAGTTGCGCAGATAAGCGCTTGAGAAGTCTCTTGTATCAAGGAGCAATGTCCATAGTGTACAAAGTAACACTTCGTGCTCCAACAACAGAGAAAGAACGATGGCTAAAATCTATCGTAGAGCGGCGTGGTAAGAAAATAGCCGCAATAGCTATGGCAAATAAAACTGTTAGAACAGCCGTTGCACTCATAAAAAGTGATAGTGACTATCAACCATTGCCGATTCAAGCGTAATCATCGTTAAATAAAGTTTTAATTCAATTGCTTGCATAAAATAAAGCGATAAGACAACCAATGGAATTCAGCTCCGCACTAAAGTATTCGGATACTGCACTATAGACTTGAACCATTGGGGCGAACACATCAAAGGGCAGGAATAGCTATCCAATAAGAGCCCGTATATAAGTGCGCAACTATCGTCATATTTGAAAAGGCATTGATTAAAACGAGGAGTCCATATAAGTGCGGAGAGTTCAACGATCACGAAAGAGCACGGGGCAATCTCTTTCCGACTCTCATGCCTTTTGGCCACAGCGTATTAACCACTTCCGCTGATTCATCATATAACGCACCTTATGCGGATTCACT
>NZ_SJFM01000108.1:0-1654 GCF_029478545.1 Vibrio sp. 1180_3 | reverse complement strand
CAGTTTTGAAGTCAGTATTCATTGAGCCGGTCTTAGGACCAACAAAACTTTAATTGAAGAGTTTGATCATGGCTCAGATTGAACGCTGGCGGCAGGCCTAACACATGCAAGTCGAGCGGTAACATTTCAAAAGCTTGCTTTTGAAGATGACGAGCGGCGGACGGGTGAGTAATGCCTAGGAAATTGCCCTGATGTGGGGGATAACCATTGGAAACGATGGCTAATACCGCATGATGCCTACGGGCCAAAGAGGGGGACCTTCGGGCCTCTCGCGTCAGGATATGCCTAGGTGGGATTAGCTAGTTGGTGAGGTAATGGCTCACCAAGGCGACGATCCCTAGCTGGTCTGAGAGGATGATCAGCCACACTGGAACTGAGACACGGTCCAGACTCCTACGGGAGGCAGCAGTGGGGAATATTGCACAATGGGCGCAAGCCTGATGCAGCCATGCCGCGTGTATGAAGAAGGCCTTCGGGTTGTAAAGTACTTTCAGTCGTGAGGAAGGGGGTATCGTTAATAGCGGTATTCTTTGACGTTAGCGACAGAAGAAGCACCGGCTAACTCCGTGCCAGCAGCCGCGGTAATACGGAGGGTGCGAGCGTTAATCGGAATTACTGGGCGTAAAGCGCATGCAGGTGGTTCGTTAAGTCAGATGTGAAAGCCCGGGGCTCAACCTCGGAACTGCATTTGAAACTGGCGGACTAGAGTACTGTAGAGGGGGGTAGAATTTCAGGTGTAGCGGTGAAATGCGTAGAGATCTGAAGGAATACCGGTGGCGAAGGCGGCCCCCTGGACAGATACTGACACTCAGATGCGAAAGCGTGGGGAGCAAACAGGATTAGATACCCTGGTAGTCCACGCCGTAAACGATGTCTACTTGGAGGTTGTGGCCTTGAGCCGTGGCTTTCGGAGCTAACGCGTTAAGTAGACCGCCTGGGGAGTACGGTCGCAAGATTAAAACTCAAATGAATTGACGGGGGCCCGCACAAGCGGTGGAGCATGTGGTTTAATTCGATGCAACGCGAAGAACCTTACCTACTCTTGACATCCAGAGAATCCAGCGGAGACGCAGGAGTGCCTTCGGGAGCTCTGAGACAGGTGCTGCATGGCTGTCGTCAGCTCGTGTTGTGAAATGTTGGGTTAAGTCCCGCAACGAGCGCAACCCTTATCCTTGTTTGCCAGCGAGTAATGTCGGGAACTCCAGGGAGACTGCCGGTGATAAACCGGAGGAAGGTGGGGACGACGTCAAGTCATCATGGCCCTTACGAGTAGGGCTACACACGTGCTACAATGGCGCATACAGAGGGCAGCCAACTTGCGAAAGTGAGCGAATCCCAAAAAGTGCGTCGTAGTCCGGATTGGAGTCTGCAACTCGACTCCATGAAGTCGGAATCGCTAGTAATCGTGGATCAGAATGCCACGGTGAATACGTTCCCGGGCCTTGTACACACCGCCCGTCACACCATGGGAGTGGGCTGCAAAAGAAGTGGGTAGTTTAACCTTTCGGGGAGGACGCTCACCACTTTGTGGTTCATGACTGGGGTGAAGTCGTAACAAGGTAGCGCTAGGGGAACCTGGCGCTGGATCACCTCCTTATACGATGATTACACTGATGAGTGTCCACACAGATTGATGGTTTATACAGTTTTAGAG
>NZ_SJFM01000107.1:0-1727 GCF_029478545.1 Vibrio sp. 1180_3 | reverse complement strand
TCACGCTCAATGTCGTGCATCTGTTCGAGTTGCAGTTTCTGTTGAGGAGTCAGTGTGATTTTCATGGTTTGTAGCATGATCCTGATTCTATTGAAAATCAAGCATCTTCAATGATCACGGGTATATAACCTGACCAGAAATTACTTCAGCCACACATCCATTAACTGTATGCAAGTGGTAGGCTTCATCTGTTCTCATCCCTGACCTAGCCATTAGTCCCCATAGGCACCCCCCTGATAGCTCTTTTAATAATGCTTGTGCTTGGGTGGGAGTAGTTACCGTTATGCTCCCTAAGGTAAATGTTGAGCCAGGGTAGCAATGCTCATAAAAGCTGGAGTGGACTTTTGGCTGAGTATCTTTGAGCAGTTGTAATATTTCCGCTTCACTAGGCGACTCTAAACTTTTAAACTCGGATTTAAACTTGTTGTTTTTACTTTTTTGATTACCGTCATCTAAGCGCCAAACCTCTTTACCTACAGATCGTACACTTAAACTTAGATGTAAGTATTTTGCATAGCCATTGTAAATGTTGTCTTCGAAGTCAACGAGGAAATTAGCAAGTTCTTCAACTAGGTTTAAGTTGTCGTATAGATAATTGATTAGGTTTTCAGATTCATCTAAGGCTTGGTAAAACAAGCGTTGAGGTATAACCGGGTATTGAAGTGCAGGGTATGGTGTAAGTCCAAGTGTTTGAGGGTTAATCACTCCTTTAAACCCAACAGTAAAGGGTAAGCCTCGCCCTTCAGTAAATAGCTTGTTGATAGGGGCGTAATTCTTTTCTCTTCTGAAGTCAATATCGATGACTTCCCTTTGTATCCATGAGGTAATACGGTCAACATCTACATAAGATAGACTGTTTAAGCCGTCTCCTAATAATGGCTTAGCAAACTTTTTTAGGACAACAAGCGTCTGACATAAAGAGTCAAATGAATGTTCGACAGGAGATACCCACAGCATTTTTAATATGAGAGCTTTTAGTTCATTTTGAATATTTCTTTCAATAACCTTACCGTCTAGCGAAAAGTTTAGTGTGCTTGCTTTTGTAGCCGTTGGGGTGAAAAATGGCTGAAGATTTTTCCAAGCATCATTGTCTTTGATTTTCCCTAGTGACTGACCATTCTCATCAAATCCAATATCTAGTTCCTCGAAGACATCCCAATTTCCTTTTTTTATAGCCGGCTTTAAGATATCTGTAAGGTAGTTGGTATGCGTACCAATATTTTGTTGTGCACTTTTTATTTTCTTTAAACGGTTTAAGTCTGTTATTTTAATCATATGTCTACCTATACCTTAATACTGATAAATGTGCGTGGTCCATGGTAACTCTAGGATGGCGGCCATTTTGGTTGAAGTTCGACCATGCACTTTGTAGTATTTCGTGACTTGCCCCTTTTAGAGTTGATTCAAATACAGAAATTTTTTCTTGAATTTCAGGCTTAGCATCTGGGTAATGATCTAAAGCCTCTTTCAATACATCAATAAATGAAATGAGCTTATAAATAGAGTTTGGTTCATCTACAGCCTTCGCAGATTTGCATTTAAAACACATATCAAATTCAGCACATGGTAAATTATGTTTCACTGCCTTATTGGTAAACTTTTGTAAGCGCGTCATAAACACCGCATTCTAATCAACTTCAGCACGCTATACGATCAAACCTCCAACCTCAAGGAGATTTGAAATGGTAAAACGACGCACCAACCAAGAATGGCAAACCTTGTTCGAG
>NZ_SJFM01000106.1:0-1749 GCF_029478545.1 Vibrio sp. 1180_3 | reverse complement strand
TGCGTATTTCGGTGATTGCGATCGCTCGTTTCGGTTTATTCCGATCACCTGATCCTGCCGTTTTTCTCTCTTCCTATTTTTACTCTAAGTGATCGGATTGCGCCAGTTTTCTCATTGACTCACCGCCCAGTTCTATTCGATGACTATTGTGAACAAGACGATCCATGAGAGCGTCTGCGACGGTGACGTTGCCGATCATGTTGTACCACTCCTTTACGGGTAGTTGACTGATGACGATTGTGCTGCTGTTTTGGTAGCGGTCTTCAAGCACTTCTAACAAGTGACCTGCATGCTCTTGAGTCAGTTTCTCCATCCCCCAGTCGTCGAGGATCAGTAGGGCTTTCTTAGCCAACGATTGAAGTTGCTTTTGATAGCTACCATCCAGACGACCTGCGGTCAGGTCATCAAGCAGGCGAGTTAATCGGTAGTATCTGACCGTGTGTTGTTGGTCGCAGGCGCTGCTTGCAAGTGCGCAGCCAAGATACGTTTTACCTGCGCCTGTTGGGCCTGTGATCAAGATATTCTGGTGCTTGTGAAGATAACTGCCCATCAGCAGTTCGCTCATCTGCTTGCGGTTGAGGTTTCGTCCCTCCTTGTAAATAAGTTGGCTCGGCTGAGCATCCAGTCTCAGCTTGGCTTGTCGTTTTAAGCGTTGGATTTTGGTTTGATTGCGATTCAAGATTTCACTTTCCAGAAGTAGGCTTAACCTCTCCTCGAAGTCCAGCTCTGCGTAGGTGGTCAGTTGCTCTTGTTGCTGCTCTAACGCTTTCGCCGCATGACTTAAGCGCAGGGTTTTGAGTTGGTCGTTCAGTGCGTTCATATTCTTTCTCCTAGTGATAACAGTTCGGGCCACGAACATTGCTGTGAACAAGGTTCGGCGTATTCGCTTTATCTTTACTCAGTTGTCCTTCACGGTTGTTCTTGAGTAGATTGTTGACGAAGGTGTAATTGGGTTTTGTCAGCATCAATGCATCTTTACAGGCTTGTTCTAGGCGCGACTCGCCATAGGTTTTGCTCAGATTGAGCAGCCCAAGACAGGAACGATAGGCCTGCTCTGGATGAGGTTTGGCGTTCAGCATCTTATTGACGACCTCTCGTGTGGCTGGGCCGATATTGGCTCCCCAGTTGAGCAAGCGTCCAGGCGACCACTTTTGATGTTGATGGTTACTCGGCATGTGCTCTGGTTGAGTGCTGTTTCCACGTTCCCTTTGGCTGCGTGGATGTTGAGCGATCAAGTTACCTTGGTGGTAGATCTGCACCAGACGGTTGGAGGCTTCCAGCTCGACATGATGGCCAACCAGTTGATGGGGAACCGAGTAGTAGTGACGGCGATATTCGATGTGATAATCAGGCCCAACTTTGGCTCGCTTGGTTTCGGTATAGAGATATCGCTGCTTAGGAAGTGGCTTTAACGCGGGTTTATCGAGTGTGTCGAACAGTGCTTTGCGGCTCGCACCATACTGCTTCATCTCACGTTCGTTTAAGTCATTCATAAGCTCACGGATGGCGAGGTTCAGCTCTTTGAAGGTATGGAAGGTTTGATGGCGAAGTCGCATCATGATCCAACGTTCCACTAGGAGGACGGCATTCTCTGCCTTGGCTTTGTCTTTCGGTTTGTAGGGGCGAGCTGGCATTACGGCGGTTTGATAGTGATTCGCCAGTTTCTGATAGCTGTCGTTCAGTCTCGGCTCATAACGATTCGCTTTGGTGACCGCGCTGCGTAGATTATCAGGGACCAAGAGATGGGGT
>NZ_SJFM01000105.1:0-1788 GCF_029478545.1 Vibrio sp. 1180_3 | reverse complement strand
TGGTGTTGAAATTTATGCATTCCTAAATTCGTTTCGTGTGCTTTGTCGTTGGCTTTTTCGATAGAATTCTTTGCAAATTACCATGCTAAGGAATGGTGATTTTCTCGGTCATTTCTTCTTTGCCAAGAGCATTTCGTGGATTAGGTTTTAATTTCACAGCTGTCCGTTTTACTTTGCCGTTTGAAAGCAATAATGTGTTTCAAATTAGGCAGTTTAGCGTAATTCGCTAGCGAAAGTGCAGCAGCTAACTAGGCGTTTAAGACGGATTCCCAACGCTTGGGATTTTCGATTCTAGGTTGAGTTTTGTGTTTAAGGCGCAATGGTTTAGGATTGTGGTCGCGTTGCTCACCACTTAACGCAGCGTTATGTGTTTGATGAGTTTTTAAGGTCAAATCTACGATTTCATTGAGAATTCGTTCCGTGTTTTAGGCAAGTTGGCTTGGTCGAAATGGATTCTTGAACAATCTGAGATGGATCGTTTTCAAGGTTCTTGGGTTGCCTCAATTAAGTTTTGGATCTGGTTTGTGTTGAGTTTTATCGGTTTCAAATCGCTTCAATTGAAATGCATTTTTGACTGATTTGCTTGCTGACATTCAGCACGGAAAGTCTGGTGAAGCAAAAGGTTTTGTTGTGGCTGAAAGGGCGCTTTCTTTGTTGTTGATTCTGTAAGTGGTTCTCTTTGGCTCAGATCGCTGTGAAATTTAGGTTTTAGTAAGCATCATTTTTTACGTAACTTATTCAAATACCTTCATTTCTACGGTGGTTTACTTTGAATTCACGGTAAAATTCACATAACAAGCAATTCAAGTGGATTCTCAACGCGTAGCAGTTTTACTATGCGTCAGGTAAAGTGTTTTATGGTGCAATGCGGCGGCTTGGTCAGTGCGTTGTTCACCACTTAATTGGGCGTTATACGCAAAGGCGAAAAATGGATAAATTCGAAATTCGTGCCGATGAAAATGGTATAGGTAGTGTCTTAATCTTAAAAGACTCTTGGTCAGATAATGTCTTGGAATATATGCTTTCTAACGAAATTAGAGCGCTTCGTTTGACGGACTCCTTCGGCTTCAAAGAGCGAGACATTTCATTCATATCACAGCTTACGTTTCTGAAAAGTTTGGAGATATACGTTTGGGATGCAACTGGGTTGAAGAGTCTTGAGGCTTTGACACAGTTGGAAGTTTTAGGCCTTCAGTGCAAAAGCCAACAAAAAATAGATTTTACGCGTTTTTCCGATTTGAAGGTTTTTAAAGCTACTTGGTCCAAAGGTCTAAGTTCAATGTTTTCACTTGATTCAATCAGAAATCTGAACCTCGTAAACTATCCAAATCAGAACCTTAAATTGCTAAGTGGTATGAAAAACTTAGAGCAGTTGTACCTTACTTCGAGAAAGCTAGAAACTCTTGACGGCATAGAGTGCTTATCTGAGTTGAAATTACTAGATCTCTACAATTGTCCGTTTTTAGTCTCTTTGGTCGGTACAGAAAAATGCCATAAGCTAAAGAATATTGAGATTGAAGCGTGTAATCGGGTTTGCGTATAACAATCAATTTAAGAGGGATTCACAACGCTTGGCATTTTTGCTTCTACTTCAGTTTTAGTGTTTATGGCACAATGCCTTAGGTGTGGGTGGTTGCGTTGTTCACCCCTTAATTGGGCGTTATACCCTTTTATATTCCACATCAGAGGGTTATCATCCTATCTGGTGTTATTTATATTGTGAGTCTGTAGTGAAGTTTTGGCCTATTTCAGTGGTTTTGATAAGCGTTTTTTCCTTTGATAGTTTAG
>NZ_SJFM01000104.1:0-1860 GCF_029478545.1 Vibrio sp. 1180_3 | reverse complement strand
TTCACATAACAAACAATTCAAGTGGATTCTCAACGCGTGGCAGTTTTACTATGCGTCAGGTAAAGTGTTTACGGTGTTATGCAGCGGCTTGGTCAGTGCGTTGTTCACCACTTAATTGGGCGTTATGCAACTCAGGTAAATTTAGGGGTTTAATCTTTTTAGGTTTCTCCGGCCATTCGTTTTATGTTGTCGGCAAATGAGCTTTTTTACCCTCAAATCCGTGGCTAACTCAAACCGTAAAACAGGCAAATTTCTTTGTTTGCCTCAATCAGTTTTAGTGCTGGTTTGTTGTCAATTTAGCGTGCGCAAAGTGTGGAAAGAGCAAGTTATTCGATCATTTCGCATTTGCTGAAAGTCTTGCTCGGTGAGTTTTTCTCATTCAAAAGCTTGGTTTGTCGCTGAAAGGTGGACTTTGTTTTGGCGGCTTATTTATCACGGTTCAGGCTTTGGCTGATTCTTGATTCACTTAACCAATATTTTGATTGTTTTCTTAATCAAATTTGGTGTAACTTCTGGTTTATCTTATTGAATTTGCATAACAAAGCATTTAAGACGGATTCGCAACGCTTGGCGGTTTTAGTGTAAATTCAGTTTTTGCGTTTTAAGTGGTTTGTCGAGGCATTGGTGTTTAGCGTCGCTCACCACTTAATGCGGCGTTATGTGTTGGATGAGTTTTTAAGGTTAATTCTACGATTTCATTGAAAATTTGTTCCGTATTTTCGGCAAGTTGGCTTGGTCGAAATGGATTCTTGAACAACTTGATATTGATCGTTT
Source organism: Vibrio sp. 1180_3 (assembly GCF_029478545.1). NCBI lineage: Bacteria > Pseudomonadati > Pseudomonadota > Gammaproteobacteria > Vibrionales > Vibrionaceae > Vibrio > Vibrio sp. 1180_3. The sequence goes on along the minus strand of NZ_SJFM01000104.1, from coordinate 1,086 downwards.
TCAAGGTTCTTTGGTTGCCTCAATTGCGTTTTGGAGCTGGTTTGTGTTGAGTTTCGTTGGTTTTAAATCGCTTTAATTGAAATGTCTTTTTGACTGATTCGTTTGCTGACATTCAGCTCTGAAAGTCTGATGAAGCAAAAGGTTTGGTTGTGGCTGAAAGGACGCTTTCTTTGTTGTTGATTCTGTAAGTGGCTTTCTTTGGCTAAGATCGCTGTGAAATTTAGGTTTTGGTCAGCATCGTTTTTGTACGTAACTTATTCAAATCTCTTCATTTCTACGGTGGTTTACTTTGAATTCACAGTAAAATTCACATAACAAGCAATTCAAGTGGATTCTCAACGCGTGGCAGTTTTACTATGCGTCAGGTAAAGTGCTTTACGGTGCAATGCAGCGGCTTGGCCAGTGCGTTGTTCACCACTTAATTGGGCGTTATGCGAATGGAGATACTATGATTTTCAGTTGGCTTAAAAATTATTTCTCGACCGAGAGGAGAATTGAGTCTCACCCTAAGTTTAACGATTCCTTTAACATAGTTGGGCACGTTTTAGCTGGTGAAAAAACTCAAATGTTTGATGGCGTAGAGGTCTCATATTCGAAAGCAGTTCTAATATTGTGTGTACGCGATGTCAAAGAATATTACCAAGCTTGGGAATCGCCAGAATACCCAAATCATGAAGATGCATTGAATGTATTGAAAGCAGAATGTAGTCGTATTTCTGAACTAATCAATAAACGAATTGAAATTCGTGATTACTCTTCGGATACTCAACGTCATGAAATTATTGAAGTTTACAATGAGCATCACAAACAGTTTGTTTTGGAATCTACCAATCTGTGAAAATTCGCATAACAAACTGTTTAAGAGTGATTCGCAACGCTTGGCATTTTTACTATGCGTTGCGTTTAGTGTTTAAGGTGGTATGCGGTAGCTTCGGTATTGCGTTGCTCACACCTTAACAGGGCGTTAGCTGGGGTTAAGAAAAACGGTGAATTTAGGGTGTAAAGGCTTTGGGTTTCCTAGCTACACACCGGACAAATCTCAGTTTCTCAACTATCTCGCCAGTGGCACTTTTCGGGAAGTGTTTG
>NZ_SJFM01000103.1:0-1975 GCF_029478545.1 Vibrio sp. 1180_3 | reverse complement strand
CATAACAAGCAATTCAAGTGGATTCTCAACGCGTGGCAGTTTTACTATGCGTTAGGTAAAGTGTTTTACGGTGCAATGCAGCGGCTTGGCCAGTGCGTTGTTCACCACTTAATTGGGCGTTATGTGTCTGATATTTCGGAATTGTGAGGTAGTTGTTAGATGGATAATTTAATAGAAATAAAGCAGTGGAAAGATGTTGACGATGATTCATGGCGAAATCTGTTATTAGGAAATGGCTTTAGTATTGGAATTAGTGATAAGTTTCATTATTGGACTTTGTTAGATAACGTTAAAAAGCTCGGAATCAAAATGTATCCGCATGCCCAAGAGATATTTGAGAAGGTAGATACGGTCAATTTTGAAGAGGTTTTAAGGATTATTTACCATGCATACATTGTTAACTTTTACAATCTCGATGCAATAAAGTCGCTATATCTGAATGTTAGAAAATCGCTAATAGAAGCTGTAAATGCATCACACGTGACCTATGGCGGTGTACCGGCACTAAATATAAACGCTCAGCTTAGGAAATTTCGCTCGATATATACGACTAATTATGACTTAATTCCTTATTGGTCAGTGATGAAATCCAATAGTGACAGTTTTTGTGATTTTTTTTGGAACAAAGCGTGTGTCTTTAATTTGTCTGACACTAAAATAATTGGTTCTAAATCAGCCTTATATTATCTTCATGGTGCAATACACCTTCAAGAGTCACCTGACGGTTACACATTTAAGGTTACAGCGACCCAAGAGACATCGATCTCTGAAATTATCGATGAGTCAGGCTTCAAAGACACTCCATTGTTTATTTCTGAAGGTAAATCTGAATTCAAGTTAAGGCGCATACGCTCAAACGATTACTTGAATTTTTGCTACAACCGATTTTCAAAAGCGCCAGGTAACTTTGTTGTTTTTGGGCATTCACTAAGCGAGGACTATGACGCTCATATTTTGAGTGCTTTAAAGGAAAATAATGCTGAAAAAATCGCCATTAGCGTGTTCACAGGGATGGAGGACAAAGATAAATCTAAGTTTATCAATGAAGTTCAAACCTACTTTCACGGTTCAAAGAAAGAGATTGTATTCTTTGATTCTAGCTCCCATCCTTTAGGGCAGGTAAACACATAACAAAGCATTTAAGACGGATTCTCAACGCTTGGCAATTTCAGCTTGGGTCGGCTTTAGTGCTGAATGTGGCAAGGTTTAGGCTTAGGTGGTCGCGTTGTTCACCACTTAATGCGGCGTTATGCGATTCAAAAGTATGGAAGTAAAATGTTAGAAATAGAAAAGGTTAACGAGTCAAATATTGAGGAAGTTAAGAATGTACATTTAGCCGATGAACAGGTTAAATTTGCGGGTACTTCTGAAGAATTTATATCTAGTGCGAGTGAGACAATTCATTTGCATGCCATAAAAAGCAACGGTGCAGTAGTGGGTTTCTTCAAGCTAGATGTTGCTTATTCTTCTGATTATGAGTTTTGTCCGAAAGACGGGCTAGGCTTAAGAGCTTTCGCTATCGACATCAACTGCCAAGGTCAAGGGCTAGGAACGGAAGCGGTTAAGGTTCTTTTCCCTTACTTAAAAGCACACTACTCAATGTTTAACTGGATTTACCTGACAGTTAATTGCAAAAATCCAGGGGCTAGAGTGTGTTATGAAAGGGGTGGCTTTGAAAATACTTCTGAGCAGTACTTGGGTGGTTTAGCGGGTCCCCAGTACATAATGCGCGGAAAAATCGCATAACAAGCAATTTAAGAGGGATTCACAACGCTTGGCGGCCTCACTTCAAGTCAGTTAAGTGTTTATGGCACAATGCGTTAGGTTTGGGTGGAGGCGTTGTTCACCCCTTAATTGGGCGTTAGCTGGGGTTAAGAAAAACGGTGAATTTAGGGTGGAAAGGCTTTGGGTTTTCTAGCTACACACCGGACAAATCTCAGTTTCTCAACTATCTCGCCAGTGGCACTTTTCGGGA
>NZ_SJFM01000102.1:0-1984 GCF_029478545.1 Vibrio sp. 1180_3 | reverse complement strand
ATTCTTGATTGAAGCGCCTAACTTTTGTACGCATGTTTTTCATAGGTGATGATGTATTAAACTGAATCATGCGTCCCAAAGTCCATTGCTCATACCACGCTACACCATACAACTCATGGTCACTTAAACTTGAAATAAGTAACTTTATTTCATTAACCGTAGACTCAAGTTCAATAAGTAAATCATCGTATTTCCAGCTACGATACTCATCGTGGAAGCTTTCAGCGAGCAAGCCCAATTGATTCCATTTGTAGCCTGTTTCCGGAAAATCTACATGTTGATTTTGAGATTTTAAACGATACCATTTAAGTACAAGCTTCCCCCAACCAATCAAATAAGCCACGGTATCACTAACGCTAATGAGGGTACCTTTGACGTTTCCCTCTACACCTGATTTGCGAACATTACTTTCTGGAGTTAAACGATAGTCAGCCATAAGTTTCGGAAATATCGAGTTTATAGCAAGCTCCAATTCATCCTTATTTCTTGGTACAGAAGACATTTTGACCTCCATTCACATAACGCCCTGTTAAGGTGTGAGCAACGCAACACCGATGTTTCCGCATACCACCTTAACCACAAAACCTAACGCATAGTAAAAATGCCACGCGTTGCGAATCACTCTTAAACAGTTTGTTAGGGCAATTTGAACCCCTTGCGCTTTTGAGATATTTTTTTCGAAAGCTCTAAGATGCCTATTTTGTCTCGCAAAGCATCAATTACAATACGAGCTGTAATTGCTCCTAAATAAACTCCAGAAACGATGCCTGTGATTAAAGGTGATAAGTTGAATATTTCTTCGGAACCCAATGCTTTAACATATGCCAAGTAGAGCATGATGATAGCTGGAACAATACCCAGTTTATCAACAATTCCAACAAGGAAACCTACCCTCGATTCTAAATACCTGATGCGATCCTCAAAGAGGACCTTAACGCAGTCTATGCTGTCATCACCGAAGGTTGAAATTTCTTCCGCGACTATATAGTCCGACCGATATCTTTCATTTATATCTTTTAAAGTTTCTTTTGTTGCACCCACAAAGAAGCGAACTGTAGAAATGAATGAGGACAATGAATACAGTACAAGAAATGCAAAAAAAGCAAATAACGATATGTAAGAGGTGGTAGCGTCACCTAATAGAGCTGCAATCAAAGCAATAGCTAAAGATACAACGCCCGCCAGAAATGAGAGTGCTTCCATTTTATTGGCAATAAAAAAGTTCTTAACATCGTTTAGTGCACTCTCTTTCGATATAAAGCATTCAATGATCGCACCAATATCATCACTGTTCAAAATATACTCCTATTGCCCTAACGCCCAATTAAGGGGTGAGCAACGCTACCACCCAACCTAACGCATTGTACCGTAAACACTAAATTTGAAGTAGAAGCAAAAATGCCAAGCGTTGGGAATCCCTCTTAAATTGCTTGTTATGTGATTTTTACCGTGAATTTAAAGTAAACCACCGTAGAAATGAAGAGATTTGAATAAGTTACGTACAAAAACGATGCTGACCAAAACCTAAATTTCACAGCGATCTGAGCCAAAGAGCGCCACTTGCAGAATCAACAACAAAGAAAGCGCCCTTTCAGCCACAACAAAACCTTTTACTTCACCAGACTTTCAGTGCTGAATGTCAGCAAGCAAATCAGTCAAAAAGACATTTCAATTAAAGCGACTTGAAACTGACGAAATTCAACACAACCCAGATCGAAAACTCAATTGAGGCAACCCAAGAGACTTGGACGTGACCAATTGAAGCTCTTTCACGAACTCATTTCGACCAAGCCAACTTGCCGAAAATACGGAACAAATTCTCAATGAAATCGTAGCTTTGACCTTAAAAACCCATCAAACACATAACGCTGCGTTAAGTGGTGAGCAACGCGACCACAATCCTAAACCATTGCGCCTTAAACACAAAACTCAACCTAGAGCCGAAACTCCCAAGCGTTGGGAATCCGTCTTAAACGCCTAGTTA
>NZ_SJFM01000101.1:0-2009 GCF_029478545.1 Vibrio sp. 1180_3 | reverse complement strand
CCAAACACAGAAGAGAAGAATGACTTTGTTGATTCCAAATCCTTTGCGCCAAACTCTACATAATTTAGCTTTTCATGCTGATTCATTTCCTGCCCCTTTGTAATTTTTCCGAAAAGCGTATAACGCCAAATTAAGGTGTGAACAACGCTAGCACCCTACCTAAAGGATTGTGCCATAAACACAAAACTAGACTGAAGTGAAAGCGCCAAGCGTTGTGAATCACTCTTAAATTTATTGTTATGTGTATTTTCTACCCTAATTTAGAACCACAGCTTGGGCAAAATTTATTATCACCTTTGATTTCTTCACCGCAACTCGCGCAGTACGACTGAGCTTGTGGGGTATCACGACCTAATTTCTTGTTAAATGGGTCTGGCTCCTTATCAGGAGAGACTATTTCTTGCGCTGAAAACCTATTTTGGGCAAATGCATTATAAATATGGTAAATACCAGTAATAATTGAAGATACAATTATAAAATATCCAATCAGACTCCAATATTGTGGACCGGAATCAGCCGTTGTATTAATCCAAACAACTCCAAATAGAGTACCCCCCACTAGTTCACTTAACCCCCTTCCTAAAGACGGTGCACGACCCGTTTTTATAGATGCAATATTCCCTTGTTCATCTGCCATTGTAACTTTCTGTACTGAGTCATTTTTTTGCCCTTCTTTTGATGGCTCTTTCATATTCCTACCTATATCCGTTGTAACTTTAGTTCTTCCTGTATACACATAACGCCCAATTAAGTGGTGAACAACGCACTGACCAAGCCGCCGTATTGCACCGTAAAACACTTTACCTAACGCATAGTAAAACTGCCACGCGTTGAGAATCCACTTGAATTGCTTGTTATGTGAATGTAACCGTGAATTCAAAGTAAACCACCGTAGAAATTAAGATATTTGAATAAGTTACGTACAAAAACGATGCTTACCAAAACCTAAATTTCACAGCGATCTGAGCCAAAGAGAGCCACTTGCAGAATCAACAACAAAGAAAGCGCCCTTTCAGCGACCGCCAAACCTTTTACGTCACCAGATTTTCAGGGCTGAATGTCAGCAAGTGAATCAGTCAAAAAAGCATTTTAATTTAAGCGATTTGAAACTGACGAAACTCAACACAAACCAGATCCAAAACTTAATTGAGGCAACCCAAGAACCTTGAAAACGATCAATCTCAGATTGTTCAAGAATTCATTTCGACCAAGCCAACTTGCCGAAAACACGGAGCGAATTCTCAATGAAATCGTAGCTTGGACCCTAAAAACTGACCAAACACATAACGCCGCGTTAAGTGGTGAGCAACGCGACCACAATCCTAAACCATTGCACCTTAAACACAAAACTCAACCTAGAGCCGAAACTCCCAAGCGTTGGGAATCCGTCTTAAACGCCTAGTTAGCTGCTGCACTTTCGCTAGAAAAATACGCCAAACTGCCTAATTTGAAACACATTATTGCTTTCAAACAGCAAAGTAAAACGGACAGCTGTAAAATTAAAACCTAATCCACGAAATGCGCTTGGCAAAGAAGAAATGACCGAGTAAATCACCATTTCTGAACTCGGTAATTTGCAAAGAATTCTATCGAAAAAGCCAACGACAGAGCACACGAAACGAATTTAGGCATTCATAAATTTCAACAGCAAAGAAGCCACGCCAATGAACTTAACAAACACAACATTTCCCGTAAGCAGACTTCGTTGAGTTCAAACACTTCCCGAAAAGTGCCACTGGCGAGATAGTTGAGAAGCTGAGATTTGTCCGGTGTGTAGCTAGAAAACCCAAAGCCTTTCCACCCTAAACTCACCGTTTTTCTTAACCCCAGCTAACGCCGCGTTAAGTGGTGAGCAACGCGACCACAATCCTAAATCATTGCGCCTTAAACACAAAACTCAACCTAGAGCCGAAACTCCCAAGCGTTGGGAATCCGTCTTAAACGCCTAGTTAGCTGCTGCACTTTCGCTAGCAAATTACGCCAAAATGCCTAATTTGAAACACATTATT
>NZ_SJFM01000100.1:0-2048 GCF_029478545.1 Vibrio sp. 1180_3 | reverse complement strand
TTCAAACACTTCCCGAAAAGTGCCACTGGCGAGATAGTTGAGAAGCTGAGATTTGTCCGGTGTGTAGCTAGAAAACCGAAAGCCTTTCCACCCTAAATTCACAGCTTTTCTTAACCCCAGCTAACGCTGCGTTAAGTGGTGAGCAACGCGACCACAATCCTAAACCATTGCGCCCTAAACACAAAACTCAACCTAGAACCGAAACTCCCAAGCGTTGGGAATCCGTCTTAAACGCCTAGTTAGCTGCTGCACTTTCGCTAGCAAATTACGCCAAAATGCCTAATTTGAAACACATTATGGCTTTCAAACGGCAAAGTAAAACGGACAGCTGTGAAATTAAAACCTAATCCACGAAATGCGCTTGGCAAAGAAGAAATGACCGAGAAAATCACCATTCCTGAGCCTGGTAATTTGCAAAGAATTCTATCGAAAAAGCCAACGACAGAGCACACGAAACGAATTTAGGCATTCATGAATTTCAACAGCAAAGAAGCCGCGCCAATGAACTTAACAAACACAACATTTCCCGTAAGTAGACTTCGTTAAGTTCAAACACTTCCCGAAAAGTGCCACTGGCGAGATAGTTGAGAAACTGAGATTTATCCGGTGTGTAGCTAGAAAACCGAAAGCCTTTCCACCCTAAATTCACCGTTTTTCTTAACCCCAGCTAACGCCCAATTAAGGGGTGAACAACGCCTCCACCCAAACCTAATGCATTGTGCCATAAACACTAAATTTGAAGTAGAAGCAAAATGCCAAGCGTTGTGAATCCCTCTTAAATTGCTTGTTAGTTTTACTGTGTACCAAACAAAAACAAACCACCTAGGGCTAACGCCGATATTACCAATAAAGCCGCAACACCTTTAGCTCGCCGAAACGCAGGCTCACCTTTTTTAACGCGCTCCCATTCAAGTTTCAACAAAGCTTGAGAGTTTGACCTAACGTCATCAATTTTATCATTTACTTTTTCCCATTCTGCTTGCTTGGTAAATTTTCGAACCTGCTCTAAAGCTTGAATCAAATCTATAACTTCCGATTTATCATCATCTGGGTTTAAGCGAAGGTTAATCCGTGTATAAGCCTCCGAAGCCGCAACTTGGAAATCTTTAAGGTCCGAACGTGAAAACTCCGACTCTACGCCTTGCTCCTGTGCTCGCCGCATACGCTTACTAATATCAGCAATAGTGACAATATTACCTATAAATATCGCAACTTCTTCTCTCAATGAATCAATCCATTGCTGACGAAACTCAGAGACTTTCTGTTCTTTTGATAAAACTAGAGAAATGAACGAGAAAAGACCCGCAATAATCGATGCTGTTACAACTCCGATTGGAACTAATATTGATGTTGCCACTATGCCTCCTATAAAACTAACGCTGCGTTAAGTGGTGAGCAACGCGACCACAATCCTAAACCATTGCGCCTTAAACACAAAATTCAGCCTAGAGCCGAAACTCCCAAGCGTTGGGAATCCGTCTTAAACGCCTAGTTAGCTGCTGCACTTTCGCTAGCAAATTACGCCAAAATGCCTAATTTGAAACACATTATTGCTTTCAAACGGCAAAGTAAAACAGACAGCTGTGAAATTAAAACCTAATCCACGAAATGCGCTTGGCAAAGAAGAAATGACCGAGGAAATCACCATTTCTGAACTCGGTAATTTGCAAAGAATTCTATCGAAAAAGCCAACGACAAAGCACACGAAACGCATTTAGGCATTCATGAATTTCAACACCAAAGAAGCCACGCCAATGAACTTAACAAACACAACACTTCCCGTAAGCAGACTTCGTTAAGTTCAAACACTTCCCAAAAAGTGCCACTGGCGAGATAGTTGAGAAGCTGAGATTTGCCCGGTGTGTAGCTAGAAAACCAAAAGCCTTTCCACCCTAAATTCACAGCTTTTCTTAACCCCAGCTAACGCCGCGTTAAGTGGTGAGCAACGCGACCACAATCCTAAACCATTGTGCCTTAAACACAAAACTCAACCTAGAACCGAAACGCCCAAGCGTTGGGAATCCGTCTTAAACGCCTAGTTAGCTGCT